>JAKQKT010000415.1 GCA_029560515.1 Pseudomonadota bacterium | reverse complement strand
GCCGATCATGGCAGACACACCAAAGGCCATCAGGTTGGTGTTGACCATGAACACGGCGGCGAAGCCAAGCAATGCACTTATTCCCCAGGTGGCAAATAATGCCAACAGCAGACCCATCAGGCCGCCAAAGCAGGACAGCACCACGGCTTCAATCAGGAATTGAAGAAGCACCTCGTTTGCCAAGGCACCAATCGCCAGTCGAATGCCGATCTCCCGAGTCCGCTCGGTGACTGACACCAGCATGATGTTCATGATGCCAATGCCACCTACCAGAAGACTGACAGCGGCAACGGCAGCGACCAGGGCAGTAAGTGTTCCGGTCACGGAATTGAGCGTGTCGGCAATTTGCTTGGTATCGAAAATATTGAAATTGTCTTGTTCCGAAGCGCCAATGTTGCGTCTTTCCCGCAAGAGACTTTTGATGTCTGATTTGGTCTTTTCGGTATCGTAAGCAGGATTTGTCGACACCATGATGGAGCTGACACTGCGCGTTCCGGTGATGCGTCTTTGCACAGCCTTGACCGGAAGAACAATGACATCATCCTGATTGCCGCCTGGCCCTGACTGGCCGCGTTCGACTAACAGACCGATCACTACGCAGGAGATATCGCGTATCCGCAAGGTTTTATCGATGGGGTCTTCATCGCGGAACAATTGCTCGCGGATTTTTTCGCCAATCACGCAGACCAGTTTTCCGGACTGGTCTTCGGCGGCACTGAACGTGCGTCCTTTGGCTAGGCTCCATTGCTGTGCGGTGAAATAGTCGCGATTCGTGCCGGTGATCGAGGTGGACCAATTGGCCGCATTGAACACGGCAGTACCGGTCGATTGAACCATGGGGATCACAAGATCGACCCCCACCACTTGCTGGCGAATGGCGGTCAAATCTTCATATTCAAATCGGGGTGGTGCCGCGCCGCCGCCACCGCGATTGGATCCCGAACCCGGGCTGATGGTCAAAATATTGGAGCCCAGCGTAGCCACTTGTGTTTGCACGGCACGGTTGGTGCCTTCACCGAGGTTGACCAGGGTCACTACCGACGAGACACCAATGATGATCCCCAGCGTCGTCAAAAAAGACCGCATGAGGTTTCTTCGAATTTCGCGGATGGCGAGTGTGACGGAAGT
>JAKQKT010000398.1 GCA_029560515.1 Pseudomonadota bacterium | reverse complement strand
CAGTTCAAAATCCAGCAGCCGATTGTCTTGAATGGCGCGCCACCAAAAAAACTCGGTACGGCGTCGGTGATTGACGAAAATAAAATTCATGTCGACCCGAAGAATGTGCAGGGGGCAGGAAAAACACTGGTTTCCACCGACTCGAAGAAAGATCCGGACCAGCCCGTGATGGCGGCTGCACCGACTCCTGCGCCACCACCGCCAGCCTATGTACCGGTACCGCCAATAATGGCAGCCCCCGTTACGCAAGTCGCTGCATCGGAGTCCTCCGAAGAAGCAGAAAAACAGGCGTACGCAGATGCTCTCGCCGCAAGAGAAGCAGAAATGGCGACTGCACGTCAGGCCGAAACGGAAGTTGCCGCTGCCCGTCGTGCAGAAGACGCTGCCGCTGCGAAGGCAAGACAAACGGCTGAAGCGGATGCTGCAGCGAAAGCTTCCGGTTGTTATCCGGTCGAATCCGATCCGGAGAAAGAAGAGCAATCGACAGAGTTGGAATCAAAAGTGCTTGACGAGAAAGCACGCGATTGCCCGATGATTACGTTTTAAGTTTGCCCATTCAAACCGCTAATGCCGTCAGCATTTGACGGATGAAATTTTTTTGCACATGTCGATGAATCATATGTCCGTGACCTGATGCGTCATGAAAACGACGGCATCAGCGTGAGCGGAAAAACACATCATCCCTTTACGTCTGTAGTCATTGTTTTCGGAAACGGATTCGAATACCTGCAGGCGATACGCAAGCAGTGTCCTGCATCATTTATCCGCATAAAAAAAGCGCCCCTTCCGGAGCGCTTTTTCTTTTATCACTTCACTTGGTATCAGTAAGTCTTTTCCAGATTCAGCTGTACGCCGTGGCTGTTGCCGGAACCGGAATTACCGCTGCCCTGGAATTCGAACATGAACTTCCAGCCATTGTCGAAGCCCATGTTGGCGCCGATTCCGTAGACCCAGCGATTGCGGTCATAGCCACTGAAAACGCCTTCGTAGATCGTACCCGACCCCACTAAAGCGTATTGCATGGAGGCTGTCGTATCACCCTGGAAGTCATGCTGGTATTCCAGTCGGAACTGCGGTGCGAAGCTGCCCCAGCTGACTTCATTCTCGTACGAAGTACGGAAGCCCAGGCTCAGGGTATTGGTACGCACGGTCAACTCGTCATAGGCCAGTGCGTAGATCGGATCACCCGATTCGGTGTAGGCGTCAAGGCTTGCACGTGCCAGATTCCAGCGTGCATACGGTGACCAATTCCAGCTGGCGTTGTGGAAATCACCACCCACCGTGAGGCTGGCAAACCACTGGCTGGCATCGCGTTGGCCGAATACCGTGTTGCCATTGGCCGTGACATAACGGCGCAGTTGATAGTCGAGCCATTGGTAACCGACCAGTCCGTCAACGAACCAGGTTTGATCCGGATGGTAGCTGCTGTAGAGCGCGAACGTATAAGCCTCGCCTTCATTGCGGGTACCGTTGTTGCCGACACGCGATTCATCGCGGCCATAACCGACGCCGGTACCGATCACCCAGTCATTCGACAGGCGCTTATCAAAACCGAAGCTCAGACCGTCGGTCTCGAAGTCATAGCTGGCG
>JAKQKT010000392.1 GCA_029560515.1 Pseudomonadota bacterium | reverse complement strand
ACTCCCAGGTGGGCGTGGTACGGCGTGCCGGTTGATCCTCGCCCAGATATTCATCGCTCATTATTCACCCGTATAAATCAAAGTTATCAAGATGCATTGCCTTGCAAATGCCGTGCCTGCCGCGATGGTGTTCCGCCGGCGGTTTTCTGCGGTCGCGGCAATGCACGTGCAGCGCCAGGTGCTTCAAATTCGAAATGGGTGCGGCCACCGACGGCACGATAATCGGCAATGATGTCTTCGGCCAGTTTTTCTTTTTCGAGCCGGCGAACATCGCTTAGATAATCGAAAATAAATTGCACCATGCGTTCGTGCGCGATCGCGTGGGTCTTGCCGGTTTTTTCGTAGAGCCAGTCGCTAAAGGCCAGAAAATTTTCGAAGGCATTATCGGCCAGCAATAACGGCAAGGTACGCGAATAGCGGCCCGAGTTGGCGATGATGTCCCAATATCGCGAAAAGCGCGAAAGCCTTTGCATGGTCGCGAAATCGATCACGTCGGTTGCCAGGATATTGTAGGGCGGGTCCGGGTTGAATTTCAGGCCATGCTCTTTGGTGTGGCGTGCAATCGGTGCGCCGCGCAAACGCTTCAGGATGCCGAACTGGATTTCGTGCGGTGCCAATGCAACGAGGCGGTCAAACCCTTTCGCAAAGGATTCGACATCCTCGCCGGGCAAGCCTGCAATCAGGTCCACGTGCAGATGCGCCGTGCTGTGCTCGCGCAGCCAGCGGATATTGGTATCGGCGACTTCGTTTTTTTGTCGGCGCGATACCCGCGCCTGCACTGCCGGATCAAAGGTCTGGATGCCGATCTCAAACTGCAAGGTGCCGGCCGGAAATTTCGCGATTTCTTCCTTCAGTTTTTCCGGCAGATGATCCGGAATCAATTCGAAGTGGGCAAAGATCGGATCCTCTGGCGCATGCTCAAGTTTCTTCAGGAAGAAATCCAGAATCGCGAGCGAGGTATCGACTTTCAGATTGAAAGTACGATCGACAAATTTGAATGTGCGGGCGCCGCGTTGGTAAAGAATTTCGAGTTCGTTCAAAAACGGATCGAGCTCGAATGGCCACGCGGTCTTATCCAGTGCCGACAGGCAGAATTCGCATTTGAACGGACAGCCGCGTGAGGCTTCGACATAAAGATGGCGCTGCTTGACGTCTTCATCGGTGAATTCTTTATACGGCAATACCAAAGCTGGCAATGGCGCCTGTACGCCAGCGATGACTTTCTTGTCGGGGCGTTCGTTTTTCATCAATTGTTTCGCGAGCACGGCAAAGGTCACGTCGCCCCAACCGGTGATCACATAATCGGCCATCTCGCAGATGCGTTGCTGTTCGGTTTCGTAACTGACTTCGGGACCGCCGAGCACGATGATGATTTCCGGAGCCACCGCTTTAATCTGCGCAACCAACCGCGTGCATTCATCGACATTCCAGATATAAACGCCGATACCGATGATTTTTGGCTTGTCGGCCAGAAGCTTCTCGACCATTTCCTCGGTCTTTTGTCCGATCACGAATTCGCGAATCGACGATATACCGTGCAGCTCGCCCAGATTGGCACGCAAATAGCGCAGGCCCAGCGATGCATGGGCGTAACGGGCGTTGAGCGTGGTTAAAACGATATCAGTCATGGCGTGAATTATGACGTAGGCGGCCGCTTGCGGGCGACTTTTCGCCGTTTGCGCGCGACAATCGGGCCCAATGACCCTCCTACGGCGTGACGATAATGCCGCGCAACTGCGGCTTTCCGCCAACGATATCGGTCCAGACCATATGGATCTTGTGCTTCATCACGGCCATGCGCGGGAACCCGGTAGCGCGGCCATTGCCGATCACCGATGGCAGGCTGAAACGCTGCTTCTCGGTTTTCAGGTCATGTGAATACTGTGCCAGCCAGACCTTCTGCGTTCCGTTTTTTTCTTCCATCCAGCTCAGCCAGACCGAATCATTGTCGGCAAGAATATCAACGCGACCCTGCACGTTTTGCGTTGCGATTTCCCGCATGGGCTCAAAACTGTCGGCGGCATTTTTCGAATAGGCGATGCGCACAGCAGGTTGTTGTGCGGCGGTAAACCAGGCGACCCAGACCTTGTCCTGCAGTGCCGTGATTGCCGGACCATTGACCGGGCAGGCCGGCATTTTCCAGTCGTCCACATGCACGCGCACCGGCGGTGTCCAGCGTTTGCCGTCGTAACGCGTGGTGTAGATATCGCGAATTTCATTTTCGGTGCGATTGCGATACACCACTACCGGGCCACGCGAACTCAGGGCCGTTTTGGTCTGGCAGCAATCACAGACCGACACGTCGAGCGGCCACTCCTGGGTGCTTTGCATTTTTTCATTCACTACCGCAGCGCGCAACGTCATCATGCTACCGCCGTGCTCATGGTCCGACATTTCTTTCATGGCGGGCGTTGCACCAGCATCCAGCCAGGCAACACCGAGCTCGTTTTTTGACCAGGGCCACAGGCTGACGAAACCGTGTTCTGCTTCCACCGGTGCATTGATTCGCATCGGTGCCGACCAGGTTTTCCCCTTGTCGTTCGAACGTCGCAAGATGACATCGTAGGCATAGGTCCCGACGCCGCTTTTTTCCAGGTTATGCGCCCATAGGCTGCCGTCGGCCAAATATTGGGTCGCAGGGAAATCGGCCCAATTAACGAAGAAATTTTTACCCTGGGCGATCGTTGCAGGCGTCGACCATTTTGCCAGCATCGAATAATGACTCATTTGCAAACGATGACCGCCAGTTGGCATTCGCTGCATCCAGCTCAACACTACACCACCGTCCGGAGCCTGGCTTAGATTCGGCTGCGCGGCATTTGCCGGTGCCGGCAAAGACCATGTCTGCGTCGTGGCGGCCTGCACCGAAGCAGACAACAAAATGCTGTAGAGCAACAGGCAATATTTCATGCGGAAATCTCGTGCAAGGCAGGCATCGATTCTAGCCGAGGATGGAAACCACTGCCGCCTAGGGATGCCCTGAACAGGCAGACATGTATACGTCAAGCCGGTATCCTTCAATCCATCTGTCACCGATTTCATGCCTAAGGGGGCGCCATGCAACATGCTGTGATTGTTTTCCTTACCTCGGTCGCCTATGCGGCAACGGGATCGATCCTGTTATGGGCCGGTTACCGCCTATTCGACCGTTTGACGCCCGGCGACGCCCATTCGAAAATTTTCGACGAAGGCAATCATGCCGTTGCCATTCTGGTCGGCGCGTTCATTCTGGGGCTTGCGATCGTCATTGCCGCGGCGATGGTGGGTTGAGTGGCGCGAGCGTTTGCTGCACTGAAGGAAGGCGATGGTTTGCTGATAAGCGAAACCTTGTATCGCGCATCCGGCAAGATCACGCTGAAAACCCCCGATGGCTCCATGTGGGACGAGTGGCTGCTCTGCCCGAAATTCTCCATCACCAGAGACTCGCTCCAAAACCTCAGCTATAAATGGCTAGCGCAGGACGAGGAGCTGGGTTTAACGCTGTGGTCACCGATCAGCCTGAACACGCAGCCAACTTTTGGCGAGGTGCAGAATGGCCAAAGCGTCGCAGTCAACGGCAACACTTATCGTGCGACCGAAACAGACGATGCAAGCGTGATCCTTTGCACAGGCGATCTTGGCGGCGAATGTAATGTCGGCGACAAATTTTCTTATGCCGACATGCGAGCGGGCGGTTCGCATCTGCTGTCGATCGAATGGGATAAAACCGGACAGGAAGCCATGCTCGGTCGCCGCGTTCCGGATGCCGAAGTACTGAAATGGGCCAAGGATGCCGGCAATAATCTGCTTGCACGCATGTCGACTACGTCCTTCAAGGCAACGCCGGCAAGCAGTCACGATTCGCGTCCGAATGGCAAGTTCGGCGTATCGGGTTGGATTACGATGATCCTGGTTTTTGCAGCAGCCATTTTTCTTGAAACCTGCGATAGAGACAACGACTGCGAACAACGCCTCAATCCGAACACAAACCAGTACGAAACCGTTTGCGACAACGGCGTGCGAAGTCGCAGCGGCCGCGGCTCCACAGGCTGGGGCGGAAAATAATGCCGACAAGTTCAAGCTTGTCGGCGCGCCGGCTTGCGGTCATTACGTTGATAACCGCCGCCGCCGCGATCGTTTACGAATTGTTGATCGGTACCATTTCCACCTACTTGAACGGCGACAGCGCCTTGCAATATTCGCTGACCATCGGCGTGTTTCTCGCCGCAATGGGGATCGGCGCGTATCTGGCCAGGGCGATCGAAAGCCATCTGGTCGAAAAACTGATCCTGATCGAATTGATGCTTGCCTTGCTTGGCGGCTTCAGCGGATTGATGTTGTATGCAGCCCATTTTTCCTTTCTGGATGGCTACCTCGCCTTCATGGTCGTACTGCTCAGCCTGCTTGGCGGCTTGGTCGGTATGGAGTTGCCGATTCTGGCGGAATTATTGAAGCAGCACGGCGGCATCAAAAGCGCTTTTGCCAGCACACTGTCTTACGATTATTTCGGTTCGTTGCTCGGCTCGCTCGCCTTTCCGCTGATCCTGTTACCGAGTTTGGGCACGGTAAAAACCGGTTTCGTAGTCGGCATCGTCAATCTGGTCGCGGTCGCACTTACGATTCCTGCCGCGAGCGCCGCACACCGGAAAAAGTTTCATGCCGGTCTCGTCATTTCGTCCGCACTCATTGCACTTGGCCTTTTCCATTCCGCCAGCAGCATTCGCTGGTTTGAACATCGGCTATACCAGGACGAAATCGTCTATGCCGAAACGACACGTTTCCAGCGAATCGTGATCACGCAATACGAAAACGATCTGCGGCTGTATTCGGACCAGGAACTGCAGTTTTCCAGCCGCGACGAATACCGCTATCACGAAGCGTTGATCCATCCGGCACTGTCGCTGCTGCAAACGCCCGGCAAGGTTCTGATCATTGGCGGCGGCGACGGATTGGCGACGCGCGAAATATTGAAAGATGCCCGCGTCAACGCCATTACGCTGGTCGACCTGGATCCCTTGATGACGAAAATCAGCCGCGAGCTGCCGCAGATACGCGCGCTGAACCAGGATTCGCTGCACAACCCGAAAGTGAAAATCGTCAACGCCGACGGCTACCGTTTTTTGATCGAAACACCGCAACACTTCGATTTGATCGTGCTCGACTTGCCCGATCCACGCACCGAAGCGATCTCAAGACTTTACTCGCGTGAGTTCTATCTGCTGGCAAAAAAGAAATTATCGGCCGATGGCATTCTGGTAACGCAGGCAAGCTCGCCCTATTACGCCCGCGAAAGTTACTGGTGCATCAACCAGACGCTGCTGTCGACTTCGTTAAAGACACTGCCATACCGGGTAAACGTTCCGGCGTTCGGCGAATGGGGATTCATTCTTGCCTCGCGAAAAACGCTTTCGTTCGACCATCTGCAACTACTGTTGAAACACCGATTCATCAATGCAGAAATGCTGCGTCAGGCCACCGTGTTTGATACCGACACCAATACGGTCGCCAACTCGCCGGTCAGTAGTCTTGAAACGCCCTACGTCTGGCGCCTGTACCGGAAACGCGTGCATTACTGGCGTAGTTGAAACCGAAGACCATTTTCAGAAAACGGATCGCTACGGGAATCTCGGTATTGACCCATCCGCAGGGACGTCGGCCGCAAGCGGCCTCCTACGCTCCATGAATTCGTAGGAGGCCGCTTGCGGGCGACGAATAGTGTTGGTGTTGATTTTAGTACGGCAACGCTTCATCGGGTTCGGCAATGGCGATATTCCAATAGGGATAATCGCCTAATTTCTGCACCAACCCTGCCCGGATAGGGTTGCTGACCAGGTATCTGATCGCCGCGAACAATTGCGCTTTATCGCGAAGAGCATGGTCGTGATAGGCGCCTTGCCACACCGGCACATTTCTATTCAGTACCCTGTTGACTGCAATTGCAGTGCAGGAATTAATTCGATTCATTGTTTTGGATAAGGTTTCATCTTCCGCCAATTGCAATGCAAGATGCATATGATCCGGCATCACGACCCAAGCCAGGATTTTCGACTTTTTACAGCCAGAACATTATTCAGCGTCAATGCCAACGCTCGTGCAGCTTCAAAATTATTGAATATTTTTTCCCTGTCCTTGCAACACACGGTAATCAGATAAATCTGGCCAGGAACTGAAACGCGGCCTTTTCGCAAGGCCTTGTGACCAGGATTTCAAGTTGCTTTGGCATGTGATGGAGCGTGCCGTGGGCATAAATTGCGAAATATAGGGGATGTGCAGCATTTTTCGTAGGAGGCAGCTTGCGGGCGACGGGTTTTACGCTTTTGCTTTTCTGCGGCGACCAAACCATTCGCCGACATCGTGCAGCAAGGTGTAAGCCGCTGGAATCACCAACAGGCTCAACAACGTCGAAGTAATCAAACCACCGATCACCGCGACCGCCATCGGGGCACGGAAGCTGGAATCACCCGACAAACCCAGGGCAATTGGCAACATACCCGCGCCCATCGCGATCGAGGTCATCAACACGGGTTGTGCACGCTTGCGACAAGCATCAATAACCGCCTCGTGCAGGCTGAGATGGTTTTCGTCTTCGGCAATTACGGCGTAATCCACCAGCAAGATCGAGTTCTTGGTCGCGATGCCGATCAGCATCAGCATGCCGATCAAGGCAGGCAGCGAGAGCGCATGTTGCGTGATGAACAAACCGCCCAGCGCGCCACCGGCACACAAAGGGACCGCTGTCAGAATCGTGATCGGTTGTAGAGCATGATTGAACAACAGCAGCAAGACCATGTAGATGCAAATCAAGCCCGCCGCCATCGCGAACAAAAACCCGACGAACAATTCGACAAATACTTCGGCATCGCCGGTATTCAAAAAACTCACACCGGCCGGAAGATTTTTCACGCTCGGCAGGTTCTGGATTTCCTTCATCACGTCGCCTAGCGGACGGCCGTTGAGCTCGGCGGTGAAATTGATATTGCGCTGGCGCTGGTAGCGATCAATTTGTGATGGTCCGCTACTATAGGTAATCGTCGCCACCGATGTGAGCGGCACGCTGCCGCCTCGCGACGGCACGCGCAGATTCGATACCAGCGCCGGATCGGCCAAGGCTTCTTCGGTAAAACCGACGCGAATCGGAATCTGTCTTTCCGGCAAATTCAATTTCGCCAGACGTTGGCGATAATCACCGGCGGTAGCAATGCGAACCGCTTCGGCAATATCTTCGGTAGCCACGCCCAACTCGGCAGCGCGCGCGGAATCGGGCGTGATGATCAATTCGGGTCTCAGCAATGAAGCCGAGGAAGAAATCGCGCCAAGACCTTTCAGACTTCGCAATTCTTTTTCGAGATTCTGCGCGGCATCCAGCAAATGTCTTGGATCATCGCCGGCAAGAACCAGCTGCATCAGCTCGCCTGGTTCGGAACTGATGTAACTAATTCGTACGCCAGGCAAATCCTGCAGCACTTGTCTTGCAATACGTTCCAAATCTTTCTGGCTGCGGTCGCGCGTATCGGCATGGCCCCAATCGAGCACCATCGTGGCTTTGCGGGACTCGGCAAAACCGGTTTTACTTGGATCGCCGATATCGAGAACGCTTCCGACGGTCGTATAGACCTGTTTCAATTCCTTGATCGATTTCAACTGGCCACGGGCCCGTTCCGTCATTGCCACGGTTTCGGCCAGCTTGGTGCCCGGTGCCATCTCGATGCTGAGATTGCTTCTGCCCAGATCGGAAAACGGAATGAAGGTCGCCGGAATGAAAAACACCAGCGACAAGGACGCCAGGAAAATAAAAAACGCTGCCCACAAAGTGCGGCCGCGATAACGCAAGGCGGCATCCACCCAACCCAGATACCAGGTCATGATTTTGCTTTCATGTTCGACATGCGGCTTGGCCTTCAATTGATAGGCCGCCATCATCGGCGTCAGCAATCGCGCGACCATCAATGAAAACATCACGGCGGTCGCCGCTGTCCAGCCGAATTCTCGGAAGAACTTTCCGGCGATGCCCGGCATGAATGCGACCGGCACGAACACGGCGGCCAGCGTCAGGGAAGTGGCGATCACGGCAACGCCGATTTCATCAGCGGCATCGCGCGCGGCTTCCATCGGCGGTTTGCCCATTCGTAGATGGCGCACGATATTTTCGACTTCAACGATCGCATCATCGACCAGAATGCCGACCACGACCGACAGGGCGAGCAAGGTAATCAGGTTCAAACTGAAATTGAACAGATACATCACCGCGAAAGTTGGAAGAATCGACAGCGGCAATGCCAAGGAAGATATCCAGGTCGCACGCCAATCGCGCAGGAACAGCCAGACCACCAACACCGCAAGCAAAGCGCCTTCGACCAGCATCGTCATCGAGGAATCGTAGGAACGTTGCGCTTCTTCAACCGTGGACGTGACAAGCTGGAATTGGATATCGGGATTGCTTGCCTGAAGCGTCTTCAATGCGATTTGTACATTTTTCGCGACTTCGATTTCGCTCGAACCCACGGTGCGCGAAAGTGAAAAAGAAATCACCGGCTTGCCGTCGAGCAAAGCCATTTGCGATGGATCGGCGGCGCCGTCGCTAATTTTTGCGAGCGAAGACAAACGCACGGCACGGCCATCCTGCAAACTGATCGAAAAATCGCGCAAGGCTTGAACGTCTTCCATGGTGCCAACGGTACGAACGGTTTGCAGGCTGCCACCGAATTCCGCCTTGCCGCCAGGACGCTCGGCCTGTGTACGTGCCAATTGCTGTGACACCTGACCTGCCGTGATGCCATACGATTGCAATGCCTGCGGATCGAGATCGACACGCACTTGTCGATCAATGCCGCCGGATCTCGATACCAGCGCAACGCCGTTGACGCCATACATCGCCTTGCTGACTTCGCGATCGACGAACCAGCTGAGCTCGTCGGTTTGCCGTTTATCCGACGACACCGCATAAGTCATCAGCGATCCACCGATATTGACCTTGCTGATGATCGGTTCCTGGATATCCTGCGGCAAATCGGCGCGTACGCGCGTGACCGCATCGCGCACATCGTCGAGCGCGGTAGCGATATCGGTTTGCAGGAAAAATTCAATCGTCGTCGTGCTGATGCCTTCGTTGACATTCGACATCACGCGCTTGACGCCTGTGATCGTCGCGACCGAATCCTCGACGCGACGCGTGACTTCGGTTTCCAGCTGGCTAGGTGGCGCACCGGGCAATGCGACGCTGACGGTCACCATCGGGAAGGTGATATCGGGAAAACGCGAGATCGGCAGTTTGATGAACCCGTAAATGCCCGCAACACAGAGCACGAAGAAAATCATCAGGGCCGGGATCGGTTTTTTGATCGCCCAGGCGGAAACATTCATCATGGTTTGGCGTCTTTGGCTTTGCTATCACTGACGATACGCACGCGGTCGCCATCGGCCAGGAATCCGGCGCCGGAATTCACCACCGCATCGCCGATTTTCAAACCCTGGCTTATTTCAACAAAACCTTTTTCCGACATACCGCTGGCAACGCGGACTCGTTGCACGATGTTATCGGCATTGACCTTGAATACGTAGCTGTAACCATCGCGTTGAACCACCGCGCTAGTCGGCACCATCAACACGTCGCCTTCGCCAATCAGCACGCGACCTTCCAGGAAGGTGCCGGCTTTCAGGCTGCCGGGATTCGGCAAATCGGCATAAAGCGTACCGGTTCGTGTTGTCGCATCAAGACCCGGCGAGACCGCACGTACACGACCTTCGATGATTTCACCCGCACTGGTTTGCAAACGGATAGTCGCGCCGGTTTTTACCTTGGCCAGATCGTTTTCATTCAACTCGGCGCGCCATTCGAGACGACCCTGCCGGATCAGACGCAACAATTCAGTGCCAGCCGCAACCACTTGGCCCGGCTGCACCAGGCGCTTGGAAATAATGCCGTCATCAGGTGCCCGCAACACTGCGAAATCGCGACGCAATTGCACGCCGTCGCGAACCGCTTGCGAGGTGGCAGCACGGGCTTGCGCTTGTACTTGTGCCGCGCGCAATTCATCGAGTGCGCTGGCGCTGATCAATTGGCTTTGCGAAAGTTTCTGGCCACGGCCCAGATTCACATTGGCCAGTTGCACGCCGGCCTTGGCTTCATTCAATGAAGCATCGGCCTGCCGCAATTCGCTATCCAGCGTGCGGTGGTCGAGTTCCAGCAAAACCTGTCCGCGTTTTACCTGCTGCCCGACATCGACATTCAAGGATGTCACGCGAACGCCACTGAGTTCGACACCCAATTGCATTTCTTCCCAGGGCGATACCGGGCCCGAGGCAATGATCAGGCGCTCCAGTTTTCGTGTTTCGGCCTTGGCGAGGCTGACGGTCAAGCTCGCACCCGCATCGACCTTGTTGCTGGCCGATGCGGCATCCTCTTTTTCGGCGGATTTCGAACATCCCGACAAGACAAAAACGGTGACTAGAAATAAGGATGCTGCTTTTCTGCTTGTCGTGATCGGCACTTGAAACCCTCGATAAATTATTTTTCCGCTGCAACCGCTCCGGCAAAATCACCCGCCAGCGCTTTGTAAACCAATGCCAGCGAAGTGGCCTGCGCCGTTTTTGCCTGCACATTGGCGTCTTCGATTGACAGCAGTGTACGCTCTGCATCAAGCAAGCTCAGGAAATCGGCGGCGCCATTGTCGTAACGCAGCTTTGCCAGGTCGCGCGCCTTGCGTGATTGCACGGTGGCTTCCTGCAAATATTGTTGCGAACGATTGCTGGCACGGTATTGCGCCAGGGCATTCTCGGTGTCTTCCAATGCCAGCAAGACCGATTCCTGATAAGCGGCAGCCGAAGCATCGGCACGCGCTTCGGCAGCTTTCACGTTTTGCCGCACGCGTCCGAAATTCAGGAAACTCCAGCTGATCGAGGGCCCGTAATTCCAGCGTTTGCTTCCGCTATCGCCGACATCGCCGGCGCTTTGTGCGGTCCAGCCAAAGGCGCCCAGCAAGTTCAGCTTCGGAAAATATTCAGCGACTTCAACACCTACACGCGCATTGGCAGCGGCGAATTTTTGTTCTGCTGCATGAACATCGGGGCGCCGCTTGATCCATTCTTCCGGCGTACCAATAGAACGTAAAGCAGGCAGTTCGGGCATGTCGTGACTGCTGGCGAGCACTTCGCGCACGGCGTTTACCGGCTGCGCGGTCAGCACGCCGAGGCGTTGCTCCTGGCGCACGATTTCCGCTTCGATATTCGGCAGCTGGGACGTCGCCTGCAAGGCCAGGGCACGATTCTGCGCCAGCTCCAGTGCATTGCCGCGACCTTCTTTCAAACGCGCTTCCAATACGCGATCGGTGCGTTGCAGGTTTTCGATACTCTGCGTCTGGATTTTCAGGCGCTGTTCGGCACCGCGCAAGGCAAAGAAAGCCTGCGCCACTTCGGCATTGACCGACAGGCGCGATGAATCGAGCAGGAAGGCATCGGCATCGGCTTCACGGCTGATCGCATTTTTCTGCTGGCGCAAACCGCCGAACAAATCGATTTCCCAACTGGCATCGAAGCCGGCTTTATAGCTTTCGGTGATACCGGTACCGGCTGGAATAAACGGATCCTGATTCGAAGCGCGGCTCTTGTCGGCATCGGCACCGGCGGTCACGGTCGGAAACCAGCTGAAGAAAGACAGGCCACGCAAGGCCCGGGTTTCACGCAGTCGCGCGGCAGCCTGGGCAATCGATTTGTTTTCCTGTTGTGCGCGCGCCATCAGCGCACTCAGCGCCGGATCATTGAAAGCGGACCAGAGTGCACTTTCACTTGCCATGGTCTGCGTTGATGAATCCGCGGCTCTTACCGCTTCCGCTCCCTGTGCCTGATCAAATTTCTCCGGCACCGGCGCGTCCGGTTTTACATAACGCGGGCCGACGGTGCAGGCACTCAGGCCGATGACAATGGCAGCCGCCAGAAAACTTGTTTTCATGTTTTTATTTTCAATGCGTTTCATGCGCATTCTCCAATTGCTTCGCTTTCGCCTCGCGGCGTGATGACCAGGTGCGGATCAGCACATAGAACATCGGGGTGAAGAACAGTCCGAAAAAGGTCACGCCCAGCATGCCGGCGAATACGGTAATGCCCATCACCTGACGCACTTCGGCACCGGCACCGGAGGCAAACACCAGCGGCGTGACGCCCATGATGAAGGCGAAGCTGGTCATCAGGATCGGACGCAAACGTAGACGGCAGGCTTCGAGCGCGGCATCGACAATGCTGCGGCCCTGCAATTCCAGTTCACGCGCAAACTCGACGATCAGGATCGCGTTTTTGCAGGCCAGGCCCATCAAAACGACCAAGCCGATTTGCGTAAACACGTTATTGTCCAGAAAGCTCGGTGCATAGGTCGGCGGGTTGAGTGCCAGACTCAAGCCATGGAAGAAATTCACCAGCCAGATGCCGCCGATCGCCGAGAAAATGCACAAGGGAACAATCAGGATCACGGTAAGCGGCAAGCTCCAGCTTTCATACAGGGCCGACAACACCAGATAGACCAGCAGGATGCAAAGTGGAAATACCCACAACGCGGCACTGCCCTGATTTACCTGCTCGTAACTCAAACCGGTCCATTCGATCGTCAGACCATTGGGCAGGTTTTCGGCTGCCACTTCGCGAATTTTCACGATCGCCTGCGCCGACGACATCAATGCCGCATTGGTTCCGGCACCAATATCGGCCGACGGATAACCGTTGTAGCGAATCACCGGGTCGGGACCGTAGCTTTCCTTGATATCGACCACGCTGCCAATCGCCACCATCTGGCCGTTGGTACTACGGGTGCGCAATTGCGCGATGTCGCTGACTTCGTCGCGGAAGGGTGCATCGGCCTGCGCATAGACATTGTACGTACGACCAAACAGGTTGAAGTCGTTGACGTAGGTCGAGCCCAGATACACCTGCAGCGTGTTGTAGAGTTCCGACAACACGACGCCCTGTTCTTTCGCTTTCGCACGATCGACATGTGCGCTCAATTGCGGCACGTTGGCCTGGTTGGTGCTGTAAACCGAGTAGGGATCAAAGCCCGGCGTTTGTCGCAAGATGCCTGCCAGCGCTTGCGTTTGGGTATTCAGTTCACCATAGCCCAGCGAACCGCGATCCTGCACATACAATTCGGCACCGGCCGAATTACCGAGACCAAGCACCGGCGGCGGCATGACGGCGAAAGCCAGGCCATCCTGAACTTGCGAAAACTGGCCGGTGAGAATACTGGCAATTTCTGCCGCACTCTTTTCACGTTCTTCGGCCGGCTCAAGCCCGATGAAGATGACAGCGGCATTCGGTGTTGCAATGAAGTGCACCGCATTCAAGCCCGGAAATTCGACCGTATTGTGTACACCCGGTGTTTTCAGCGCGATATCGCTTAATTTGCGAACCATCGCGTCGGTGCGATCCAGTGTGGCACCTTCCGGCAATTGCACCAGCGCAAACAGGTATTGTTTATCCTGGGTCGGAATAAAGCCGCCAGGAACACTGCGGAAAGCGAATATCGCAATCCCGATCAGACCGGCATACAGGATCATCAAACGGAAACTGCGGCCCATGTTCTTCTGCACCACGTCGCCATAGCGAACGCCGGCGCGGTGGAATTTGGCGTTGAACCAGGCAAAAAACTTACCGAAGATGCCTTCGATAAAACGACCCAGTTTGTCAGGTTTCGCACCATGCTCTTTCAGCAATACCGCCGCGAGTGCCGGCGACAAGGTCAGCGAGTTGATCGCGGAAATCACGGTCGAGATCGCGATCGTGACCGCGAACTGGCGATAGAACTGGCCGGTCACGCCATCAAGGAACGATAGCGGAACAAACACAGCAATCAATACCAGCGAGATCGCGATAATCGGACCCGATACTTCACTCATCGCCTTGTGCGCGGCTGCCAGCGGCTTCAAACCTTCGCGGATATTTCGCTCGACGTTTTCCACGACCACGATTGCATCATCGACCACGATGCCGATCGCGAGTACAAGCCCGAACAAGGTCAGTACGTTGATCGAAAAACCCAGCAGCCAAAGCACCGCGAACGTGCCAACAATGGACACCGGCACCGCCAGCAGCGGAATGATCGAAGCACGCCAGGTTTGCAGGAAGACCACGACCACGATCACCACCAACACGATGGCTTCGAGCAGGGTTTCAATCACGGATTTGATCGATTGACGCACGAATACCGTTGGATCGAATGCAACTTCCCAGGTCAGGTCTTTCGGAAAGGTTTTCGCCAACTCGTCCATGCGTTTGCGGACCGCATCGGACAACTCGATTGAGTTGGCGCCCGGTGCTTCGAAAATCACGATCGCGGCGGCGTCTTTGTTATCCAGCAATGAACGCAGCGCATAGGTTTGCGAGCCAAGTTCGACGCGTGCCACATCTTTCAGACGCGTCAATGCACCGCCTTCGCTTTTCAACACGATGTCGCCG
>JAKQKT010000376.1 GCA_029560515.1 Pseudomonadota bacterium | reverse complement strand
ATCTGCGCATCACGCTTGACGCTGTTGAACTGAATCGGACCGTCGGAAGCGGCTTCCCAAGGGCCATCGAGAGCTTTGCTTTCTTTCAGCGCAACACCCTGCTCGGCACCCATCGCGTTGATGCTTTTTGCAAAGCTGCCGTAAGTGGCATTGTCACGGCGGAAACCACGATAGCCATTGGTCAAGGTCACTGTGGTCACGAACAAATGCACCTGACCGTCCTTGCCGGTGTAGCGGATGGTGCAATCATCGCCACTGCGTTCGAAATCGCCTTTGGGCGCTCCCAGCAATTTCGTGATGTCATCACTGCTCCACAGGCTGCAGGGATCTTCCGAGGAATAGCGCGCCTGCAAATGTTTCAAGGCCTCTTTTTCGCCGGCTTGTCCGCTGATATCCAATGGCTTGGTCAGGCGCGCAAGTGCCTTGTTGGCTAAATCACCCGCTTGTTCGACAGTGGTCGTCAGGCTGCCGCCAAATTCGATTTCCACCATGCTGTCGCCTTGAATCGCGACAAAATTGCAGCAGCCGGTAATTTTCGCTTCATCCCAATCGCCCACCAGCTCGGTACCATCCTGCAATTTCATCATGCCTTTGGTGGCATTTTCGGCTTTTTCGAGATTAGCGCTTACACCTGCGTTGATCGCGCCGGCGTTGGTCCATTCGGCTTGGACGGCAATGTTTTTATCTTCCGCCGTGTAGTACCAGCAGACATCGCCCTCGGGATCGGGGGTCGGACCACTATCGCCGTTTGGATTGCCGCCACGATACGGAGCACCGGCAAGAGGTCCGAGCACGGCTTCGACTTCTTTTGGATCAAGCAGTCGGCACGGATCATGCGGGTCGGGAGTTTTTGCAAGATCGGCAGCCGCAGTATCGGCGGAATCGGCCATACCGTCTGCGTTGACTATGTTGTTCTCGGTGGAAGCGGAATCCTTGTCTTTGCAGGCGCCCAGTGTTGCCAACATTAATGCGGCCAATAAAATTTTCGGTGCTGTGTTTTTCATGGTGTGCTTCACTATTGAGTGGGTTTACGGACAGGTGCGTGCGAGTTCGACGCGACGATTGGCGGCGCGGCCTTCCAGCGTGTCGTTTTTCGCTACCGGCCTTGCAGAGCCAAAACCGTTTGCGACAAAACGTGAAGCAGGTAATTTGTATTGCGTGCTTAATGCGGCACTGACGGCGGCAGCGCGGCGTTTCGATAAATCCAGGTTATAGGCATCGCCACCAACGCTGTCGGTATGACCTTCGATGCGCAGATTCCAGCCGGGATTTTTCTTCATCAAATCGGCCACTGCGTTCAAGGCGGGTGCCGATTGCGGCAACAAAGTCGCTTTACCGAAATCGAAATAGATACCGTTCAATTCGGCGCGACAGGCTCCACCACTGAGGGATTTCTGCAATACATTGACCTGAGGTTGCGCAGCGGGATAGTCGATGCGCACCGTCTGGAAAACACTGCGCCCCTGACGATTGCGCAGACCGATCGGATGCGCGGCATTGTCGGCTACCCAAAGTTCGATATCGACACTGTCGCCCGCCACGCTGAAAACGCCTTTGGCATGGAGGGTTTGAACAATGACTGCCTTGCCATTGATTTTTACGGACATCGGCACCGTGCCGTTACCGATACGGGACAATGTCCCTCTGAAATATTTGCGACCAGATGTCACATCCAACAATGCCGGCATGTTTTCCTGCTCGCCGTAACGCGCGACGGTTCCAATGACCAGCGCCACTTTTCCGGCGGTTTTAAGTTGATTGAATGATGCGGTCGACATGCCCATGCTGGAACCGGGGAACATGACAGGATCGCCTGACTGGAATACCAGATTTTGTTTATTCGAGGACGCCATGTCCTCCCGTCTGACGCGACGCATGCGCACGTCGCTGACTTGTTTGCCATTCAGCAGATAACGAAAGTCAACGCTGTACTCGGCATACGCATCGGTCAGATCACTGATCACTGCAATCTGCTCTTCATCGCCTTTCGGCGTTTGAACCGCCGTCGTTACCACCATGCCCTTGGACAAGGGAATGGTGGCTGGCTCGGCAGCGTTGGCCACAAGCGCAGCCGTCAATAATGCGAGAGCAAGAATGTTCTTCAGCATGATCATCGAACTCAGTACGCGACCAGTTCGACACGGCGATTTTTCGCACGTCCTGCTTCGCTGGCATTGCTGGCCACCGGCGCGGCGAACGAAGCGCCGAAACTTTGCAGGCGTTTTCCATCAACGCCGTACTGCGTGGTCAGCGCAAGGACGACGGCTTTCGCGCGACGCGTGGAAAGATCGCGATTGGGTTCGAACAAGCCTTGCGTATCGGTATGGCCAACGACCATCAAGCGCAGCTTGGGATCTGCCTTCATCAACTTGGCAATTTCGGCGAGGGAATCTTTTGATTCCGCTTTTACGTCGGCCTTGGCGGTATCAAACAGGATGCCATAGAGCGCAATGCGGCCATTCTTGTTGATCTCGGCCGACATTTCGCTGGACGTCACAGTCACCATGCGCGCAGCCATCGGTTTTGGCTCGATGATGTCAATACGTACGCTGACACGGCTTGCCGGTACGGTACGTGTGTCATTGCCGGCAGTATCGGTATTGAAACCGGCGTATACCGTCATGTAAAGATTTCCTTCCGGACGACGGATACGCATGGCGACATAGCGGTATTCCGAATTCCAGTTCATCCAGCGCGATTGCGGGTCGTCGCCGCCGTAAACGCCCGTGATGAAATCGTTGATGCCATTATCTAGATCCTGGCGACTACCCGCATTGACACCCTGATAGAGGATTTCGACTTTGCCATTTTTGGCAAATTCGTTCTGGTATGCGCGAATCGCTTCCAGCACAGAAACATCTTTGGGAAGCACATAAACCAGTGTGGTACGCGCACCTTCGGCCGAGAGTAGTTTCTGCTTTTCTCCCGAACGTGCCGGTCCGGCCGCAATGATCAATTCATCGAAGGCCTTCTTGTTGTAATAGCGAATACTCGAACCATCGAAACGCTGGACCAGCGGATGATCGGTGGCGCCTTTCACGTCTTTCCCGTCAGGCAGTTCGCTGACATCCTGTGCCAAGGCAGGCAAGGCAAACAAGGTGAATAAAAAGACCAAACAGATGTTACGGAATGAGGGGAATTTCAAGGGTTTCATGGCAGTCTCCGGGCTGGTTACCTGTCTTATCGGAGGACCGTGGCCAATCCGGACATACCGAAGAATTTTTTCGTTGTTGCCAAGGAAAAACGCCATGAATTCAGGTAGGCCCTTGGCTTATCACCATTCCTCGGAACTCTTCGCCAGCTCGGCCACGGCCAGTTCGATCAAGGCGCGTATTGCCTGATCCACACTTTCGCGTTGTGTTTTGCGACTTGAGTGTTCGGGCGTCATCGAGCCCAAACCGCTTTTGCCGCTCAAAGACAATGCGTTATCGATCAAATTGCCGACACCGGAAACCGATGAGCCTTTGGTCTCCAGTTTTTTGCGCACATTGATCGCATCGACAATCTCGCCGGTCGAGGCATCGATAACGCGGATATCCATACCGATCACATCGGTGATTTTCCCGCTGCCGACATTCATGCCGCCAATGCCGGTATTGCTTTCGGATTCCTCTGCGCCCAGATTGGCCTCCGAAATCACCGGTTCGAAAATGTAACCCGCACCGCCCAATTTGTAAGCGCCTGCATCTCCTGTGGTGACACCGTCTGCATTCAAATCGCGTTCCGTCGCCAGGCCGGCTTCCATACGGCTGCGTTCCATTACGCGAAAACGGCGGGACTTTATCAGAGCTGTCATAAACATATCGGTGGCGGCCCGGACGTTTATTTCAGCGACTTCCGAACGGACTTCATAAACGGTGACGGCATGTTTGCGTGCTTTCATGGAAACACCCTGCGCTTCCAGATCGCGGGTGGTTTCGGAGTGATCGACATATGGCTTGCTACCGTCTGCATATGCCATGGATGCAAAAGGCAGAAGCAATAATGCAGTTAGCAGGATGATTCTTTGAAAATCAGGGCGGTTCATGGCGATGTTTCCTTCAAAATGAATATTTGTTTGAAAATCAATCTTTGGAGACGAGTTTGCAGGCGATGCTGCTGTCACGTTTCACCACGACCAGACAATTGTCGAAAGCCGCAGAATTTCTACAGCCGTAGTAGCGTGAGCTCTCTGTTCTGCTCAGCACGTAACAACCAGGCAACTCGGAATCGGTGACCGGTGCGGCTTCCGGTACGGCGGCGTCTCTTCCTGCCCGGCCTTCACGCGTTGCACGTGCTTCTGCAGCGGCTCTTCTTCTAGCTTCCAATGCAGAGGTGTCGTCAGCGCGCACCATGTCCTGCCGCGTCGACTCACGTGCCCTGCGCAATTCTTCCGGCGACAGTCTTCGGCCTTGTTCGTTTGTCTCGATGGCAACCGGCGCACGTTCGTCATTACGTCTCATGGGCTCGCGCGATTCACGCGAATCTTCGCTTTCCCTGCGGCGACGGGATTCCGATGAACCATCGGTTCTCGGAACCCTATCATCAAGGCGTTGCAGTGGGTCGCGTTTGTCCAGTGGTTCGCGCGATGCTGCTTCCTTGCGACGACGCAATTCCGCTTCGGTTTCCGTTTTTGGAACTCGCTCATCCTTGCGTTGAATCGGCTCGCGTTCGCGCAAGCGTTCGCTTGAATCGGTTAATGCAGCATCCTTTATCGCGGGAACTTCGACCGCGCCGGGTCGTTTTGCAGACGAGTCATTGATACTTAAACGGCATGACTGGAATGTGGTTTTGGCAGCTTCAAGGCATGCGTCGTTGAACCCCTTCCATCCCTCGTTTATTTTTCCAACGTATTCGGCGGTGAATTTTCCGGTCGCCGGGCGGTTTTTTTCGTACCAGGTTTCTTCCGCGGCAGCGCAGGTTTCGTAATCCTTTTCCAGTTTTTCTCTGGGAATGGATTTGGAACATTGGTCCACCATATTTTCCACGGTTTCGGCATTTTTTTCGGTAGTCAGGGTATGTTCCGCTTCAGAAATGCAAACGCCTTCCCGAACCACTTGTTCGTTTTGCAGCAGGACATTGTTGTAGGCATACTCCGTGGCCGTCAGCTGGCTCATGTTCTTTTCACGCCAACTGTTCAAACCACTACTGCAGACTTGGTAGTCGCTGCTAATCGTGTCCTTGCAAGCCTGTGTCGGACATTGGCTTAACAGGCTGTCAAGCTTTGCCTTGTTCTTGTCGGTGGTGTCGAGGCAAACCGAACCTTTGCGGAAGTAATCCAGCACCAGTTCCTTCAGCTTTGCGCGCACTTTTTCTTCGGCATTGAAATCGGCCGATGCCAGTTGTACCGCCTTGCCTGCATCAGCGTGAAATTGCCCGGCATCCACTTCGGGGAAATACGTAAATACGAAAGCGCCGAAGGTATCCGCAGGCCACAACGCCGGCGGTGAATCGGGCGATACGGCAAGGCCGTTATGTTTTTTTTCTTTTTTGGGAATGCCGAATACGGAGTCGATGGCCTGTTTTCTCAGCGATGGCAGCAAGGAATTCAGCTTGATGGCCTGATCGGCATAGCACAGGCTGTCGGTAATGTCCTTGGGCAAGGCACCAGACTTTATGTCTGCAAATTCCGCATACGCTTTTTCGCGTTCGGCGTTGACCAGTACCGATGCCTCGAATTCGAAAACGCGTTCAAACAATTCATGGCCGAAATATTTTTTCGGAAACAGAGGGCCGCCGGAACGCATATTGTCGCAAGTGTATTGCGCGGTATCTTCGGCCTGCGTGTGTCCGTCGAAATAGCTGACGCAGGGGTCCCATATTTCTTTCCACTTTTTCGCGCCATGCCAGGAGTTCGGCTGACTGAATTCATAGGTGGCGTACGCTTCCACATTGGGTGCCCAGTTCTGGTCGTAATAATTCACGTAAGGCATGTGCTTGGTCTGCCCTGCCAGCGCATCGCCCAGATTGGAAACCTGGCGAATGCCTTCATCGGCTGCGTCACCGGCGAAGTTCACCACATCGCCGGCAATTTCCTTGGCCTTGTCCCAAACCGGGCCGCCGCATTTATCACCGATGTTGTCGGCGGTATTCAGCACTTTTTCGATGGTGTCCGTGTTCAGTCCGGCATCGACCAGGTCGCAACCACAGGTCAAGGAGCCCGAGACAAAATCCATACCGGGAATCTCTGCCAGTACTTCACCGGAAATACCGCCAGCCGCAATGCCGATCAACTGGTCTTTTGCACCGTCGGGCAGCACGCCCAATTCGCCAAGCGTTGCGCTCAAGGCTTCAGCCACCGGTTTTGCCGCGGTGCCATAAAGTTTGCCACTGCAGCTCGGCTGTGATTTCGGCAATACGCCAATGTTTGCCAAGCCGACGACAACCCCGATCGGTGCGGCGGTCGCGGGCGTACCCAGGCGGGTGACGCAATCGGGCTTGGTCGCAATGAATTTCAGCGCTTTACCGCCGATGATCGCGGTATCGACGACTCCTTCCTTCACCGCAACAGCGCAAGACCAGGCATCGTCAAAGACATCTGCATGCGCCGCCGGCGATCCCAAGGCCAAAGCCACAAAGGCATAGAGCGCGTTTCTGCGACGTTTCGGGTTCATTGCAAAGCTCCGGTCCACAGGCCACAACTGGCCCAATGACTGGCTTATCGGGGCCAGACGAAGAATCCGGACATCACACATGAACCTCGACTGGAATTCATACCGAATTTGCTAGACTCCAGCCATGGCAGACGACGCTGACTCACCCCTGCGAAAATCCTCAAGCGCACTTGTGCAGGAGCTTTATGCCGAGCTGAAAAAAGTCGCCAGTCTCGAACGTTGGCGCTTGGGCAATGCTCCCACCCTGCAAACCACCGCGCTGATCAATGAAACCTGGCTGAAACTGCACAAGGTGGAAGGCTGGAATGATCGCCAGCACTTTCTGCGCGCAGCCGCGATTGCGATGCGGCAAGTGTTGGTGGATTCGGCACGCGAGCATTACGCCGAAAAGCGCGGTGGCGGACTTGCACCCGACACACTGTCGGCCGCCGAGCGGGTTCCGGCCGGCTCGAATGACGAAGTGATCCTGGTCGATGAAGCCTTGTCCCGACTGCAGGTCATGGACCCGCGCCTGGCGCAGGTCGTTGAATGTCGTTTTTTCGCCGGTTACAACGAAGAAGAAACGGCGCAGGCTCTCGGTGTCAGTGACCGTACGGTTCGGCGCGACTGGTTGAAAGCAAAAGCCTGGTTGTACGTCGAGATGGCGCCGAATTGATTTTCCCGTAGGGGCGCTCTAGGCGCGACCCGCTTTTCTGAGCAGTTCAGTCGCGCCTAAAGGCGCTCCTGCAAAAAGCAAACAGGCGAATCACGGAGCGGCTTTAATCAGGGCGCGCAATTGTGCGACGCTCGGTGCGTAAGGCGCACCCGCTTCACCAAGCGCCGTCAGCTTGCTCGCCATCGCATTCGCCAATTGGCTGGCCCCGGCTTTGTTGCCTTCTGCCAAACGTAGTTTCGCTTCAATACCCAGACAAATAGCGTACAAGACCTGGTCTTCACCCGAGTTGGTACGCGCAGCATTCTTGGCCTGGGCCAGCGATTCACCAGCGAGTTTCAGTTCGCCCAATTCAATGTGTGCTTCGGCAACGCTCTGCAAAATGTAGGTCGTGAGTATGCTGTGTTCGCCGGTGTATTTGCGTGACATCGGCAATGCCTGATCCAACTGCACCATTGCATCCCCGGGCCGCTTGGCTTTCAGCATGATTTTGCCAAGATTTCCCAGCATGGAAGCCAATCCAGCCGATGGCCCATACAAATCGCGTCGCAACTTAGTTGCTTTCAGCAATAATTCTTCGGCACGAACGAAATCGTTTTTTCGATACGCCACCGTCGTCCAATTACCCATCAGGAGCAATGCTCCGGCACTACGGGTACTGTCTAGCTTTTCATACACTTTCCAGCTGTCGCGGAATGCTGCATCGGCCTTGTCGATATCGCCATTGGCTTGATAGGCAATACCAAGACTGTTCAGCAGAACAGCCGTTTCGATGGCGTTGCGGCCATAATAATCATCGTGTTCCAACAGGGCCAATTGCAAGGTTCTTATCGAAGCCGGAAGCCCGCTTTCTTCTTTCTCGACCAGGGCCTGGGTCAAACGAAACTCGACCAGAGACTTGCGGTTCTGTTCAGGATTTTTATTCCAGAATGACTGCGCCGCATCCAGCAGACGGCGAGCCTCGGCCTTGTTGCCAAGCTGCAATTCAGCCTGCGCAAGCAGGCCACTGACTTGTGCGCGTGCAGCGGGCGATACGTCATCTGATTTCAGATAACCCCGCAACAAGGGGGCCGCACCTTCGGCGTCATTCATATACAAATACAAGGCACCCAAAGCCTCCACGATTTCGGCACGTGTTTGTGGCTGGTCGCGGTATTGCTCGGCAAGGTTTTTCGCACTTTGGTCCAACACCTGTTTGGCGGTGGTAGGCTCCTCGCCCTGATTTTCACCTGCGGTACGGAACATGAATAACAAATAATTTTTCACCGCATCGGTACGTCGTATTTCTGCCAATACCTGATCGCGCTCAAGTGCCGTCTTGTGCGCCTGCCACAAAACGCCGCCGATGCCCGCTGAGATTG
>JAKQKT010000343.1 GCA_029560515.1 Pseudomonadota bacterium | reverse complement strand
GAAGCCGCAGCAGCAGAAGCCGCAGCAGCAGCAGCAGCAGCAGAAGCCGCAGAAGCAGAGGCCGCAGCAGCAACAGAGGCTGCTGCTTCAGCCGAAATCAGCGATATTGAAATGCCTCAAGATGCTCCTGAAGCAGAGCTTGTTTCTCTGGATGCATTCCTGAGCATGGAGCCTGAAAGCAGCGAACTGGCTCTCAGCGAAGTTGAAACCCTTGAACCTGTTGCAGCGTCCGAGGAAGCAGAGTTCATCATGGAAGATGCGGCCTCGGCAGCGAAGGTGGAAGCCGCAATCGAGGTCGTGCCAGAGCCAGCACCTGAATTCGTGGGCGCCGATGATGCACTTGCCGCGATGATTGCCGCTTATGGTGAGCAGCCGAGCGTTGAAGCGCAGGCTGCTTTCGCCGAAGAAGACGCTGCTGTTGCTGACGCTTCAGCAATTGAAACCGCTACGCCGGCAATGGCTTCCGAAGAAGCCGGTCTTGTTGTGCCAGCTCAGTCTGAAGATTCTGCAGTGACAGAAGCGGCAATGGCGGATGATGAATATTACGGTATGAGTCTGGATGAACTGGACGCGCTGACATCGCCGAGCGATGTGCTGCCAATGCCAGACGCTATTGTTGACGAAGTTCCGGAACAGACCAACTCCGACGAATCCGATGCTCATGAGTTGATCAGTCAGCCTGAACAGACTCCTGCCGAAGTGTCGGTCGAGCATGTGGAAGAAGAAATCCGCTATGCCGATGAACCTGAAGAAATGCCTGCCGTTGCCGAGTTGGAAGAGGCTGCCCCAGTCGCCAGCTTCAGTCGTGTCGCAGTGCCATTGGCAATCGATCCGGTAGATCCGGACGAAGCACTGGATATGAGTGATCTCGATACCGAATTGCTCGATATTTTCCTGGAAGAGTCGGGCGACATTCTGGACCACTCCGATGGTGTGCTCGCTAAACTACGCAACCACCCTTCGGACATGGATTTGATCGTCGACCTTCAGCGTGATCTCCATACACTGAAAGGCGGCGCCCGGATGTCCGGTATTTTCCCGGTTGGCGAACTTGGCCATACGATGGAATCCCTGCTGGAAGCGGTTGCTGAAGGTCGCGTTCCGTTGGATAACACAGGCATCGTTGTTCTGGAACGTGGCTTTGACCGTTTGCACAGCATGGTGACCCGTGTGGGTGAACGCAGGGCCTTGGCAATGCCGAGCAACCTGATCGCACAATTTGAAACCCTTGCACTCGGCCAGACTCTTGAAGTTGCCGCAGATTCCGAAACTAGAGCTGCACCCGAAACCACTCAGGCCACTGGCGATGCAGTGCCGGTTTCTGAAGTTATTGCCGAGACGCCGACCCCGGCGGAACCGGTTGCCAAAGTTGCGCCGGCGGCACTCAAGCCCCTATCGGCACCGACCGAAGCTTTCGCCGACGAAGACGATGGTGCCGGTGTGCGTGCACCGCAGGAACAAGTGCGTATCCGTGCCGACTTGCTCGACAAGTTGGTGAACTACGCCGGTGAAGTCGCGATCTATCGCGCACGCCTGGAACAGCAGTTGGGT
Source organism: Pseudomonadota bacterium (assembly GCA_029560515.1). GTDB lineage: Bacteria > Pseudomonadota > Gammaproteobacteria > Xanthomonadales > Xanthomonadaceae > Arenimonas. Next base: position 4,644 of record JAKQKT010000343.1, on the reverse strand, counting down.
GCTTTCCGTGGCGCACTCGGTGAGTTGGGACAAACAACGACCCGTCTGCGCGAACAGTTGCGTCGTCTCGAAATTGAAACCGAAGCGCAAATCGTCGCGCGTTACCAGCGTGAAGGTGAAGACACCGGTGAAAGTTTCGATCCGCTGGAACTCGACCGTTTTACCACACAACAACAGCTGTCACGTTCGCTGTCGGAATCCGCCAACGACTTGATCAACCTGGAAACCACGCTTGACGATTTGACCCGTCAATATGAAACCTTGTTACTGCAACAAGCGCGAGTCAGCTCGGATCTGCAAGAAGGTCTGATGCGTACCCGCATGGTGCCGTTCGATGCACTCGTGCCGCGTTTGCGTCGCGTACTGCGTCAGGCAGCGTCCGATACCGGCAAGCAAGTGCAACTGAAAGTGGACGGTGCATCCGGCGAAATGGATCGCAACGTGTTGGAACGCATGACCGCTCCGCTGGAACACATGCTGCGTAATGCGATGGCACATGGTCTGGAATTGCCGGCCGATCGTCGCAAGGCGAAAAAAGCGGAAGAAGGCACCGTCCGTATCGTAGTGCAACGTGAAGGTTCCGAAGTCGTACTTAAGATCATTGACGATGGTCGCGGCCTGAACAAGGAAGCGATCCGCAACAAGGCAATCGAACGCGGCTTGCTCGCAGCCGATGCCGAAATTTCCGATTCCGCCTTGTATGCCATGATTCTGGAAACGGGTTTCTCGACCGCTGAAACTGTCAGTCGCCTTGCTGGTCGCGGCGTCGGCATGGACGTGGTTTACAGTGAAATCCGCCAACTCGGCGGCACGCTGCAAATCAACTCCGAAGAAGGCAAGGGCAGCGAATTCATTATCCGCCTGCCGTTTACGCTCGCTGTTACCCAAGCGGTATTCGTGAAAATCGGTGAAACCAGTTTCGCGGTGCCAATCGCCTCGGTGCAGGGTGTGGGTCGTATCGGTCGTACCGAACTTGATACGCAATTGGCCGGCGAGAACCCGGTGTTTGCTTACGCAGGCGAAGACTATGCCATCCACGATCTCGGTCGTTTGATCGGTCACGGTACCGCCAAGGCAGCAGACAGTTTGCAGATGCCGTTGTTGCTCGCACGTTCCGGTGATTTGCGCGCAGCCATCTGTGTTGACCAGGTGATGGGCAGCCGCGAAATCGTGGTGAAACCCGTTGGCCCGCAAGTGAACTCGATCCCCGGTATTTTCGGCGCGACCATCATGGGTGACGGTCGCGTGGTGATGATTCTCGACGTTGCACCCTTGGTGCGTCGTTTCAACGTCATTCGCCGCGAAGATGCTCCGGTGGTTCCAGTGGCAGCACCGGAAGTCAAACGTATTCCCGCCGTCATGGTGGTCGACGATTCCATCACGATGCGCAAGGTTACCGGTCGCGTTCTGGAACGGAACAATTTCGAAGTGCTGACCGCCAAAGACGGCGTCGATGCAGTCGAAAAAATGGCAGAACGCGCACCCGATCTGGTTCTGCTCGATATCGAAATGCCGCGCATGGACGGTTACGAAGTCGCGCAGCACATGCGTTCGGATCCGCGCCTGAAAGACGTGCCGATCATCATGATTACCTCGCGTACCGGCGACAAACATCGCCAGCGCGCGATGGATATCGGCGTAGACCGTTACCTCGGCAAGCCTTATCAGGAAAACGAATTGATGCGTAACGTGTTTGAAATTCTTGGCATGGAGCCGGTCAATGGCTGATGCAGGCGTACGCGTTGCTCTTCTGGCCAAAGCGGGTGAATCCCGCAATCAACTCCGCACCGCTTTGCAGGATCTAGGTGCGGATTTGGTATGCGAAGGCGATCCGTCGGAGCTCAGTCTGGGTGCGGTTAGTGATCTGGATCCGAAAGTGATGGTAGTGAGTCTGGAGCCGTCAATCGAAGCGGCGTTGGATAAATTTGATTCCCTGTTGAGCAGCTCCAATGTCGAAGTCGTATACGACGATGCCGAAGTCAGCGGAAAGCTTGAGGGCTGGGATCTGAATCGCTGGGCACGACATCTTGCCGCAAAAATAATTGGCACCGATTTGATGCCGCCGGTCCCCAATGGTTCGGCCATGGCGTCGCAGGATGAATGGCAGCCACAGCCCGGCGCACCTGAAACCCCTGCCGAAGCAATGGCCGATGCGAAGCTTGAAGATTATCTGCACGATACCCAATCTCTTGCGACGGATGTTCCGGTCAACGAAAGTTATTCGGATGCCTTGCAGCGTGATGTGCCCGAGCCTCAGCCTGAAACAGCTCACGAGACCGATGCAAGCATCGATGTAAATCTGGACGATCTAGAACAGGCAATGCGACTGGATTCCCACGGTGAAGAACATCGCGAGTTGCCCGAAGCGAAAGTCGAGCTGGAAAACAGAGCGCCGGTGGTGGATGAATTGGCGCTGGACGAATTTGATGGCTTCATTTCTGCGGAAGCTGCTGCCAATGCGGCAGCACAAATCGGAAATGATTTCATCTTGCCCGAGACGGCAGAAGAATTTCTCGTTGAAGATTTCACTGCCCCGGCCGCCACGGCAGAAGAGTCCGCCAGCAGTGTCCATGAAGATGATTTCATCAGCTTCGATAATTCCCAGGCAGAAATAAAAGACGAAATCAGCCTCGGCGACGATGCGGATTTCGATATTGATTTATCGGCACTGGAAAGTAGCGAAAATGATGTCGCCGTTTCAGATGGTTCGTCGCTGGATTTCGAAGAAACTGTCAGTACTCTGGCTGACTTTGAAGTGAGTGAGCAACCGGTAGTTTTCTCGAAATACCAATCCGATGATGCCGTGGAAATGAGCAGCAGCATGGATGATGATGTTGCCGCACTGGCAGCCCAGCTGGATGAATTCGAGAAAAACGACAATCGCGCAGTAGCGCGGAATATGGACTTCGGAAATCTGGAAGAGAAGGCACCCGAGACTCGTGCGCCTGCAAAAGATTCCGATCGAAGTGGCGGCTCTGCGGCAACACAGATCACAAAGGAAATGCCGAAGTTCGATGCATCCTCGCTGACACTGTTGGATATGGATGCCGAAATTCCATTGCCCGGTGCAACGCAGCCGGCATCGACCAGCGCATTGCTGAAACGGAACAAGTTTGTACTCGAAGCCATCGAAGGCGAAGAACCTGTCGAAAAGCCTTTGTCCGATATTGGTTCGGTCTTGATCCTGGCAGGCATGGGTGGTCCCGATGCCGTTCGTCAGCTCTTGAAAGCTCTGCCAAGCACCTTGAATGTTCCGGTCTTGCTGTACCAGCATCTGGAAGTGGGCAAGCACGATCGACTGGTCGCACAGCTTGAAAAAGTCAGCAATCTACCGGTGTATCTGGCCATGCAGGGCAGAACGGCGGAGCCTGGCCAGGTAGCGGTCATTCCAGTCGGTATCGGCTTGGACCTGGTGGAAAACGAATTATTTTTTGGCGGCGCAGAAAGTCAGCAGGCCTTGGTCGAATCATTGCCTGCCCAACATAGCGTTGTCATTGTGCTTAGCGGTGCCGCTGTGGAAACCGCTGGTGCTGCCGCACGCGTACAAAGCCAGGGTGGCTTGGCATTGGCGCAGGATCCGGCGAATTGCTTTGAGCCTGCCGCAGCCGAAGCCCTGCTGCAACAAGGCGGAAAGACCGCCGAAATTCCGGCACTGGCGGATATGGTGCTTGAGTATTTCAAACGATAAATTTTCCGGAGTTGCATGATGAGCACAGTAAAACAAGCCGATGTTCGAGGCGTTTTGATCAGCGTCGCTGAAGGCCGCATTCTGTTGCCCAATGCGAACATTGCGGAAATTATTACCTTCTCCGAACCGGAGCCGGTCGAGAATGCCCCCGATTGGCTGTTGGGTCGGGTTCGCTGGCGCGGTTGGCGCTTGCCGCTGATGTCGTTCTCGATGTTTGCAGGCTGGGGCAAGGAAGCCGGTACCTTCGGTACCAAGGTCGCCGTGCTGAAAGCACTCGGCAACAATCCGAAATTGCCTTACTTTGCGGTCTTGTCCAGCGGCTTCCCGCGTCTGGTGACGGTGAGTACGACAAACTTGCAGGAAGTCCACGACATCAAGGAATTGCCGCTCGGCATTTATTCCAAGGTGATGTTGAATGATGACGCCGCCATCGTGCCGGACATGCTGTCGATCGAACTCATGCTGGACAAGGCACTGAATCAGGCCGCTTGATTCCAGCGAAATGAACAACGAACGGGCTCGCGATGCGGGCCCGTTTTTATTTGGAATACAGATGGGATCCGGTGATGTAGGTGCCGAGCATTTGCGATTCTATTTCCAGCGTAGATAAATTCAGCTTCAGCAATTCCGCCTGCGGGCCGTAGCTAATCCAGACGCCGCTTTTGTCATTGGACAAGACGAGGCCGCGGGCGCGTGCCAGATCAATCCGTTTTACCAGTTTTCCGGAACCCAATTGCCAGAACGTCACCATCCCCGGCGTTGGGTGCGTCACGACGAACAGGTCGGCTTCCGGAATTGCCAATACACTCAGTGCTTCGCCAAACATATTGCCGACAATCTCGGCCGGTGCTGAAATGAGATCGAGCAAATCGGCTTTGCCTTGCATGCTGATTGCACCCAAATGATCATCACCCAGACCCCGGCGTGGTGCGGACACGACAACCGAGCGGTGTTCG
>JAKQKT010000385.1 GCA_029560515.1 Pseudomonadota bacterium | reverse complement strand
TCTGCCGTTCGCTACCCTATGCGCCGCGAAATGTTGGCCAGCCGTGCAAAGCTAGTTCGTCGCTCGCGCTTCGCGCCTGCGGCAATGCCGCCAGTCAGTTCACCGCGCGCTGCGCCATGGCGCAGCGTCTCCATCACTCGGAACGCTCAGGCGGCTGCACGCAATGAGTTTCTTGGCCAATCAAGTTCGGCGCGCCTTCCAAGGCCAGCACAAGCGGTGTTCAATCGGGCCATGTCATCGCCTGCCAACGCCGCGAATGCGCTGCCTAACAACTCGCTCAACCGGACCCATTGCGGCATGCGGCTAAAGGCCCGCCATTTCATTCTGGGCCTTTAGCCACATACCGCAACGGTCCGGTTAGCTCAAACGTTAGGCCCGCCAGTCAACATCTGCTCATATTGATAGTTTAAGGACAAAAATGACGACAGCTGCGAAGAAGTCCAAGCCCCGTTCCAAAGTTGCTCTTAAGCCGACCGACCCCAATACCGCAAAGGGAAAACTCTGGACTTTTCCCAAGAATACGCTTGAAGATGCTATTGCTGCGGCACGAGCAATCGAAGAGAAAAATGCCGGCAATCCAATGCCAGCTCAAGATGTCGCTGTAGCTGTGGGTTTTCGCCAAGCAGCAGACTGGAGATTCTTGGACCTATTGCGATCAGCCAACCAATACGGATTGATCACTGGAACCAGCCAGACGGCACCCATTCATTTGGCAAAGATCGGGCAAGATGTGGTCGCCCCGAGTTCACCTAATCAGCGATCCGATGCTTTGCTTGCCGCTTTTCGAAATGTCAAGGACTTTGCTGACGTAGAGGCATTTTACGGGGGCAAGCGCATACCAGAAGATGAGTTTTTTCTGAATACTTTGACAAGAGAATTTTCCATACCAAGAGAGCGGGTAGATATTTTTGCAAAGGTTTTTCTTGAAAACCTTCGATATCTAAGGGCCTTCTCCGGTTCAAGCGCAACTACGATGACGCAAACGTCAGCCTCCGAACTTGAAGCTGTAGCCACCCCAGCCGATCGCACCCCAAGTCCGGTCGTATTAAAGGAACCTCGCGCACGTGAATTTTTAGACACATGCTTCGTCATGATGCCTTTTGGGGAATGGTTCGATCGCTACTATCAAGAGATTTATGCGCCAGCGATAAAGGAAGCCGGTTTCGAACCAGTACGCGGTGACGAACTCTTTCATACCGGAAGTGTCGTTGAGCAGATTTGGGAACAGATCGAGAAAGCAAAGCTGTTGCTCGCTGATTTGACTGGCAAGAACCCAAATGTATTCTATGAACTCGGTTTAGCGCATGCGGCAAAGAAACCAGTCATTTTTACCGCATCACAGTTGGAAGATGTTCCTTTTGATCTGCGGCATCTCCGTGTAATTATTTACGACACTCGTGAACCAGAATGGGCAGCTCGACTGCGCAAGAGCATCTCTGACTATTTAAGGAATGCTGCTAAAGAACCAGGCAAATCCATTCCTCATCCATTTCGGCAAGCTTCAGAAGAGCAAAGCGCGCTCGGCCGTAGTGGCAGGCGGGCCTAACCATTCGCTCAACCGGACCCATTGCGGCATGCGGCTAAAGGCCCGCCATTTCATTCTGGGCCTTTATCCACATACCGCAATGGGCCGGTTAGCTCAAACGTTAGGCCGCATATTTGAACCGGCGTCGCATGCCAACGCCAATGAATGCAGTTCTGCGCGCGCTCGGCAGTTTCCACACTGGTCGGCACAATCAGCCCGCTTCCGGCAAGTCCGGCGCGCAAAGTC
>JAKQKT010000298.1 GCA_029560515.1 Pseudomonadota bacterium | reverse complement strand
GAAGCGGTGGACGAGGGCTTCGACCTCTTTTTCGAAATGGCTGATCCGAGCATTCACGACAGGAATTTGTCGCTGGCAACGGAGGCGATGAACAAACAAGTGGAAAGCATCGCCCTACGTGACCTTCGGCAGTATCAATGGACGTATAAACGCTACACATTGAGACCGCCGGAAAGCGGCGAAAAAAATCCCTACAGGCAAATACGTCAGTAAACGAATGAATACAGAAATCACCAAGGAAGTTCCCGTGCTTGCTGCAGAGAACGAATGGCGACCATTGGCTCCGTCTGCACGCAAGATATTTATCGCCGTGGCATTTTTCTGGACGTTTATTATTGCGTTGGTGCCGACTGGCATTGTTTCGCTGGCCGAAGATGATTCGCCGCGCTTATATTTTTTCGGGATGCTCGCGTTGGCGCTCGGCGTTGCCAGCCTTGCCGCATTCATCGCATACAAACGCTGGCGCAATACCTTCTGGAAACTCGATGAAGAAGCCTTGCATGTCCGGCGCGGGAAAATGTGGTTCAAGCAAATCTGCGTTCCACGCTCGCGGGTACAGCATCTCGATTTTGAACGCGGTCCGCTCGAACGCCGCTATGGACTGGCAACTCTGGTGGTGCATACGGCAGGTAGTCATGAGAGTGCCTTGAGACAGTCCGGGTTGCTATTGGCGGATGCCGAGTATTTGCGTGACGTATTGGTTCCGAAAGACCGGCGCCATGACGCTTGAACCCGAACAGGCCAGTATTGCGGCGACATTGCCGGTGAAGGAAATGCAGCGCCGCCTGCATCCCTTGTCATGGTTGTTCGTGCTTATCGTGCAGCTGAAGCAGTTTGCCCTTCCCTTGTTTGCGCTGCTGGTCACCGGACGTGGCGACCGCTACGAATTATTGCCATTGATCGGCGTGGCGGCACTCGCGATTTACTCGATATTCCAGTATTTCACCTATCGTTATCGCGTGCTTGATGACGAATTGGTCGTGCGCAGTGGCGTGTTCCAGAAAAGTGTCCGGCATATTCCCTTCAGCCGCATCCAGAATGTTTCGATCACGCAAAATGTGTTGCACAGGCTATTTCAAGTTGCCGAAGTGAAGCTCGATGCGGCCGGTGGCGCGAAACCTGAAGCCCAGATGCGCGTGCTCAGTCTTGCCGATGCGCATGAACTGGAAGAACTGATTCGTGGGCATGCCCATGCTGCCGGCATCAACGGTACGGATCAATTGCCGAAAAGCGATGCCGAGGTTTTGCATCATATGCCTGTGCCCGACGTGATGAAACTCGGACTGATAAACAACCGCGGCATGATCGTTATCGGCACCGGTGTCGGCGTACTTTTTCAAACCGCCGGCGAGTCGGTGGGAAAGCTGGTCAATTCAATCATGCAGTTGCTTTTCGGCTGGACCAACAGCCTGCATCTGGGAACTGCGGCAACCGCAATCAGTATCTTCCTTGCCTTACTTTTATTCCTGTTGCTGGTAAGAATTTTTTCGGTACTGCTGGCATTGTTCCGTTATTACGATTTCAATTTGTCCCGGCTGGGCCAGCGACTGACGGTGCAGCGCGGACTTTTGTCCCGCATGCGCAGCAGCCTGCCCTTGCGTCGCATCCAGGCTTATGGCTTGACCGAAGGCTGGCTGCATCGTCGTTTCGACAAGCGCAGCCTCAAGGTAGATAGTGCTGCGGGAGTTGCCGTCAACGAAGAAGACAAATCGCCTCTGCGCGATCTGGTGCCGCTGGCAACGCCCCGCGAAATGGATGCCCTGATTGCGCAATTTCTGGCCAGCGATCAATGGCCGATTCAATCCTGGCAGCCACTGCATGGCGATGCCTGGAAGCGCGAATTCCTGATGCC
>JAKQKT010000296.1 GCA_029560515.1 Pseudomonadota bacterium | reverse complement strand
TTGTGCATTGAAATGAATACGGCCGCCGGTTGGCCCAAGTTCGAGTTTGCGAATGCCGAGCGGCGTGGCTTCCAGTTTTATCTCGGCGGTTGCGAATAACTGTTTGGTCGGGTCGGGTAGCAATCCGAAACGGTCGATCATCTCGACTTGCAGTTCTTTCAGTTGGTCGCTGTCACGCGCCGACGCGATGCGCTTGTAGAGCGTCAGGCGCGCATGTACGTCGGGCAGGTAATCGTCCGGTATCAATGCCGGAATATGCAGTTCAACATCACTGCCAAATCGCGTGCTCGGATCGAGATCCGGAATTTTTCCGGAACGGATCGACTTGACCGCGCGTTCCAACAATTCGGTATAGAGCGAGAAACCGATTTCCGCCATTTGTCCGGATTGATCTTCACCGAGTAATTCGCCAGCACCGCGGATTTCCAGATCGTGGGTCGCCAAGGTGAAACCGGAACCGAGTTCTTCCATTGAAGCCAGCGCTTCGAGACGTTTTTCCGCATCGCCAGTCATGGCCTTTTTATTTGGCACGATAAGGTAGGCATAGGCGCGATGATGCGAGCGTCCGACGCGACCGCGTAACTGATGAAGCTGCGATAAGCCGAAACGGTCGGCGCGATTGATGATCATCGTGTTCGCGCTCGGGATATCGATGCCGGATTCGATAATCGTGGTGCAGACCAGCACATTGAAGCGCTGGCGGTGGAAATCCATCATCACCTGTTCCAGTTCGCGTTCCGGCATCTGCCCATGGGCAATGCGGATGCGGGCTTCTGGTACCAGTTCTTCGAGTTCACGCGCTTTTCTTTCGATGCTTTCCACTTCATTGTGCAGGAAGTAAATTTGCCCGCCGCGTGCCAGTTCGCGCTGGAAAGCTTCGCGCAACAGATTCGGGTCCCATTGTGCAATGAAGGTTTTCACGGCGAGTCGATGCGCCGGCGGCGTCGCGATAATCGACAGCTCGCGCAAACCGCTCATGGCCATATTCAACGTGCGGGGGATCGGCGTGGCAGTCAGTGTCAGCAAATGCACTTCGGCACGCAGCGCTTTAAGTGCTTCTTTCTGGCGCACACCGAAACGCTGCTCCTCATCGACAATGACCAGACCCAGATCCTTGAACTTCACATCTGGCTGCAGCAGGCGATGGGTGCCGACGATGACGTCGATTTTTCCTTCGGCGACGAGTGCCAATGCGGCCTTGATTTCCTTGGCCGATTTGAAGCGCGACAATACTTCGACGCGTAAAGGCCAATCGGCATAACGATCCCGAAAATTACGGTAATGCTGTTCTGCCAATAATGTTGTCGGCACGAGAATCGCAACCTGTTTGCCGGCAGTCGCTGCGACAAATGCCGCACGAACCGCCACTTCGGTTTTCCCGAAACCCACATCGCCGCAGACAACGCGATCCATCGGCGTGGCCTTGTCCATGTCGGCGATCACTGCTTCGATGGCATTGAATTGGTCGGGTGTTTCTTCGAACGGGAAAGTCGCGGCAAATGGTTCGTAAAGGCTGCGGTCAATCGGCAGGGACATACCCTGACGTGCATGACGACGCGCCTGTATTTCAAGCAGCTCGGCAGCGACGTCGCGCACTTTTTCGGCAGCCTTGCGTTTGGCTTTTTCCCAGGCTTCGCCGCCGAGTGAATGCAAGGGCGCGTGATCAGGAGAGGCTCCGGAATAGCGACTGACCAATTGCAGTTGCGATACCGGCACATACAATTTGTCACCTTTCGCGTATTCAATGCAAAGGTATTCGCCGGAAATGCCGCCGGTATCGAGCGCAATCAATCCCTGATAACGACCGACACCGTGATCTTCGTGCACGATCGGCGCACCGACGGCAATTTCGCCCAGGTCGCGAATGATACTTTCCGGGTCGCGGCCAACACGCTTGCGTCGACGCGATTGTTCGACCCGTTCCGGAAACAACTGGCGCTCGGTCAATACCGTGAGCATCGGCGAGTCAATTGCAAAGCCGGCTTCGAAAGCGGCCACGGTCACGCTTAATTTATGGTCATTGTCTTTTAAGAACGACGGCCAATCAGGAACTTGATGAAACGGCAAACCGGCGGCATTCAACAATTCCAGCAATGCCTCGCGGCGACCCGCAGAATCGGCGGCTAATAAAACACGACCCGGGTAATTTTTGAGAAAAGATTGCAGGGCAGCGCCAGGCAATTCGTTTTTTTGCGTCCAGGGCAGGCTTGGCACTGTCTGCTCGGCGATGGTAATTGCTTTGGAATACTGTGGATGTTGATCGCCGCAAATTTCGATGCGTAGTCGTTGATTGCATTGCGCCCGCAATTCATCCGGGCTCAGGAACAATTGCGTCGGCGAAAGAATGGGACGTTCGACGTCATGACGGCGTTGTTCCCAGCGTTCACTGGTTTGCTGCCAGAAACTTTCGGCCGAGTGTTCTACGCCATCGCCGGAAATGATCAAACTGTTTTTTGGAAGATGATCGAACAGACTCGCGGTTTGATCGAAAAACAGGGGTAAATAATATTCGATGCCGTTGGGCGCCACGCCTTCTTTCAAATCCTGGTAAATCGTGCAGCGACGCGCATCGAATTCAAATTGTTCGCTCAGGTTCTGCCGGGCTTTTTTCGTGCCTGCAGCATCGAGGGGGAACTCGCGAGCCGGGAGCAGCCGAACCGATTCCACCGGATGATCGGAGCGTTGCGTTTCCGGATCAAAGCTTCGCAAGGAATCGATTTCATCATCGAATAATTCGATTCGATAAGGCACGTCCGAGCCCATCGGATAGAGATCGAGTAAGGCGCCACGAACGGCAAAATCGCCTGGGTCGTTCACTTGCGGAACATTGCGGTAGCCGCTGGCTTCAAGCCGGCGCTTTTCCTGATCGAGATCGAGTTTCTGGCCTTTGCGCAAATCCAGCACATTACCGGCAATCCATTCGGGTGGCGATACGCGCTGCATCAGCGACGCAACCGGCACTACCAGAATGCCGCGCTTGATCGAAGGCAGGCGATACAAGGCTGCAATGCGCTGCGAAACGATATCGGGATGCGGGCTGAACAAATCGTAAGGCAGCGTTTCCCAATCGGGAAAATGCAGCAAGGGTAAATCACCGGCGACAATCCGCAGATCATTTTCCAGCGCACTGGCGGCATGCGTATCGCGGGCAATGGCGAGTATCAGGCCATCATGCTGTCTTGCCGCCTGCGAGATCGCAAGCGCCATCGCACTCGGGCTTTGCGGCGCACGCCAATAGGAGCGTTGTTGACCGGCACGGGGAAAGGGAGGGCAGGGAAGCGGCGAATCAGAAGTCATCGGCTTATTTTAACCGATGTGATGTGAGGATAATTAAATCGTCAACACGACGCGGGTTATGCCTGCTTCGCTGTGGCGAGATTCGCGCGTGAAGCCCATGCTTTCGGCGAGTTTCAGCATGGTTTGATTATTGTCGAGAACATCGCCCCATAAGTGTCGAACATGGTGCTCTTTGCACCATTCCACCAATCGGTCCATGAGAATTTTGCCAAGTCCAAGACCGGTCACGAAATGGCTGACCAGAATGCCGAACTCGGCACGTCCGCCATTATCATCCAGCGATAGCCTCGCAACGGCACCGATCAATGCAGCTCCAGGCTCGAAGGGTTCGGCTGCGACAACGACAAAATCCGTTTCCGGATCGGGTTGCGTCAGGCGCATCAGGTAATCATCGCTGAGTGCTTTCACGGGATGCAGAAAACGACGACGAATTTCATCTTCATGCAGAAGATGAAAAGTGCCGGCAATCGGCAGTGCATCGGCGGCCTGAATGGGGCGAATCAAGAGAGTGCGGCCATCACCCAAGGCGACTGCTTCCTGGCGCATGCATTTACCGGGATGCGGGGCTTTTTTTGCTTTGGTCGACATGGCGCTAGCTTGCCACGAAAAGTCAGTAAGAATGCTCTAAATAGGCAAGAAAATCAGGGTGATGTGTAATATTTCCGACTCATTTCGCTTCTTTTTTCAGCCATTGAAAGGCCGAGCCAGCCTGGTCTTCGCCCAGTAATTTGGCTAGCACCGGCAACACCGGTTGTATGGATTCGTCACAATGCCAGGGCGGATTGATCACCAGCATGCCACTGCCGTTCAGTCGCAAAGGTGAGTCGTCAGGGCGTACCAAAACTTCGGCCACGAAGGCGGACTTTATCGGGAGCGCAGTTACCTTGCGAAAAAATGCCTGCAGGCTTCTGCGTTGCTTGATTGGATACCACACGGCATAGATTCCGTTTGGCCAGCGTTGGAGACCTTCCAGCAGGGCCTTCAGGATGGCATCGAACTCCGCTTCCTGTGCTTCATAGGGAGGATCAATCAACACCAGTCCTCGTTTTTCCTTGAACGGCAGTTTCGCCTTGATCGCGGCATAACCATCTCGGCCCACCACACTGACGCGAGCATCATTGGCAAACAGGGCCTTTAGTGGCTGTGCTTCTTCATGCTGCCACTCGCAACACAACAAGCGGTCTTGTGCCCGCATGGCCTGTGCGACCAGCAAGGGCGAGCCTGGATACACCAGCAAGCCGCCGACGGGATTGTCCGCCGCCACCGCCTGCAAATAATGCTTGATTGCCGCGGGAAGCCCCGGCACGCCGATCAACTGGAATATACCGCCACGCGCCTCGCCTGTTTTTTCAGCCTGTTCGCTGTGCATATAGTAACGGCCACGGCCTGCATGGGTGTCCAGTACGCAAAACGGGGTTTCCTTGCGTTTCAGCGATTCCACCAGCTGCAGCAATATGATGTGCTTCAGCACATCGGCGTGGTTACCTGCATGGAAGCCGTGTTGATAATTCATGGCTTATCTTACTGCATCTGGGTCGCGAGCTTTGTTATTCTGGGCCAACTTTTTGATGGAATACCGGGACGGAATATGAAACGACTTTTTCGCTGGGGTTTTCGCACTGTACTTGCTTTGGTGTTCCTGCTGATTTTATTCGTGCTGCATTCCATTTATTTCAAACCGGTCCACATCCGGATTTTCTTTGAACGCGTATTTGCCGAATATGCCTTCGAAGACCCGCAATTACTGTCCAGCCTGCGCATGTTGCCGCCCTGGATGGACTGGTTCAGCGATGATTTGACCGATCTCTCGCTTGCGCAGGAAGACAAGCTCAACAAGAAATTGCAGGATGATCTCGCTACCCTGCGCAGTTACGATCGTGCCTCATTGAGTGCCGCCAACCAGCTCAATTACGACATGCTGGAGTATTTCCTGCAGGTTCAGGTCGAAGGCCAGAAATTCCAGTATCACAACTACCCATTGAACCAGTTGTTCGGCTTGCAGAGCGAACTGCCGACCTTTCTGGCCACCCAGCATTCGGTGGCGAATATGAAAGAAGCAGAAAATTATATCGCCCGCCTCGACAAGATTCCGCTGGCGTTCTCGCAGGCCCAGCAAGGTCTCGATAAGCGCGAAGCGCTGAAAATCATTCCGCCGCAATTCGTGATCGAAAAAGTGTTGCTGCAAATGCGCGATTTTTCCGGCGCACCGGCCAACAAGAATATTCTCTACACCTCGCTCGAGGAAAAGCTGAAAAAGGTTTCCGATCAGGAAATCAATGCAGAGCAGCGTAAAAAAATACTCGCCGATGCCGAGGCCAGTATCCAGAAAAACGTATATCCGGCCTACCAGAAATTCATTGCTTACTACGAAAGACTGTTGCCGAAAGCGAATGGCAACAACGGCGTCTGGGCTTTGCCTGATGGCGACGCCTACTATCAATGGTGCATCAAGCAGCACACCACCACCGATATGACGGCGGATCAAGTGCATCAACTGGGCTTGAGTGAAGTGGCCAGGATTGAAACTGAAATGGACGCCATTCTGAAAGCCGAAGGTTTGACCGAAGGCAGCGTTGGTGAACGCATAGACGTAATTTCAAAACGTCCGGATCAACTCTATCCCGACACCGATGCCGGCCGTGCACAAATTCTGAAAGACTTTCAGGCCATCATCGACGATGTGGATAACGGCCTGACGCCGTACTTCAATGTGCGGCCAAAACAGGGTGTGAAAGTGGAGCGGGTGCCGGTATTCAAGGAAAAGACCTCGCCCGGTGCTTACTACGATACGCCGGCATACGATGGCTCACGCCCCGGCATTTTTTATGTCAACTTGCGCAGCACCGGTGAGGTGGCAAAGTTTGGCATGCGTACCTTGGCTTATCATGAAGCCATTCCGGGTCATCATTTCCAGAAAACGATTCAGCAGGAACTGAAAGACGTTCCTACCTTTCGCACGATTTTACCCTTCACCGCTTTTGCCGAAGGTTGGGCACTTTATAGTGAACGCCTTGCTTGGGAAATCGGATACCAAAAACAACCGCTGGATAATCTGGGACGCCTACAAGCTGAAATGTTTCGTTCGGTTCGCCTTGTGGTAGATACCGGCATGCATTCCAAGCATTGGACGCGGGAACAGGCGATTGCCTATATGCGTGAAAAAACCGGCATGCCGGAAACCGATGTCGTCGCGGAAATCGAGCGTTATCTGGTGATGCCGGGTCAGGCGCTGGCTTACAAGGTCGGAATGAATACCATCGTGCGTCTGCGCGAAGAAGCGAAAGCCGAATTGGGTAGCAAGTTTGATATCCGCCGTTTCCACGATGAAGTATTGACCGGCGGCGATATGCCGATGGCCTTGCTGGAACAGCGCGTGCACAAATGGGTGGAAGAGGAGAAAAAGCGCTAATGGTAAAATTGCCGCGTCTTGTGACCTGCGAACAGCATGGCACCCAGGGCATTGGCCTGGTGTGCCAACATATTTTGTCGGCGAAAGAACCGAATGGTTTTTTCTGGAGCGATGACAGTGATCAAGCCAGGCCCGATGCCTGGTGCAATGCCTGTGAAGAAAAACTGCTTAAAGACGAATTCAGCGAAGCCTGGTACGAGCAGGCAGGTTTCCAGCCTGTTTGTGCACTCTGCTGGGATGCCGCGAAAGCCCGTGCCGAAACTTTCGAAGCAGAAGAATAATCAACATGGCGAGAATTTTGCTGGTCGAGGATGAAGCTGCAATCGCCGATGCGGCGATATACGCTTTGCAGACCGAAGCCTATGAGGTGGTGCATGTCGGGCTGGGGCGCGAAGCACTCGCGTTGCTTCAATCCGAAAAATTCGATGTACTGATTCTGGACGTTGGCTTGCCGGATCAAACCGGTTTCGACGTCTGTCGCGAACTCCGGAAATTCAGCCAGATTCCACTGATATTCCTGACGGCGCGCGGTGGCGAAATCGACCGTGTCCTGGGACTGGAAATCGGTGCCGACGATTATATGGTCAAGCCTTTTTCGCCCCGCGAACTGGTGGCAAGGGTTCGTGTTTGTCTGCGCCGAAATGCGGCCGCAGAAAAATCCGGGAGCCAGGCTGCGTCAGCAAGATTCAAACACGATCCGCAAGGCCAGCGCATTGAATACATGGGGCAAATACTGAATCTGACCCGCTATGAATATTTGCTGCTCGCTACCTTGCTTTCGCGGCCGGGTGCGGTATTTTCAAGAGCGAAACTGATGCAGGATATCTGGGTGGATGCGCTGGAAACGGCGGATCGCACGGTCGATACGCATATCAAGACCCTGCGCGCAAAACTGCGGACGATTGATGTGGCCGATGTTTTGCAGACACATCGCGGGATGGGTTACTCCATTAGTATTCATTG
>JAKQKT010000272.1 GCA_029560515.1 Pseudomonadota bacterium | reverse complement strand
TTCTGGATCAGATGGATTTCGCCATCGGCACATACATTTTCAAAAACGATCTGCTCGGGCCTGGAGAGATATACGCCACGGCCCTCGCGACCCTCATCGGGTTTTATGATGACGAGCTGCCCCCATTCCGATGCACTGTATTCTTTGCCGGGGCTGATCTTTTGCCATGGAATGACGTCAATGCCGGCACTTTGCATCTGGGTATATTGTTCGGCCTTGGTAAGCCATTTGCCATGCAGACATAATCCTCTTAGTGGCTTGAATTGTTTTGCCTCGTAGAATGCAACATACAGGCTGGGCCGAAACAGATAGGCCAGTTGCCGCCACCATAATTGCCGCCGTTTGATGATGCGAACTTCAATATCCGGAGCCTGTTGCCGCATGTGATCCGCAATTTCCTGGAAATCACGAATATCGCAAAGGCTCAATTCAGGTATCAGGACTAAGAGTGGTTTTTGCATGATGGTTTCATTGCAGTTACAGGATCTCGGTGTTTGCCAAATCCATCATCCGCTGGCCAATGGATTTTCTCGGACCTTTGGGTTGCTCCCGTATCAGGTGATATGCCGTGTGCGGTTGCGGCGTCTGAAACAGATCATGCGGCGTGATATTTTTTGTGTCGACATTCGGCTTCAGGTCGAAATTGATCGCATCAAAACAGTGCTGCACCATGGCCGAACAGTAGAGCGCGCCTTCTCTTGCTAGCAGGTTCTCTTTCGATCTCAAACGGGTATTGCTCAGCGACATCAATGTACCCAGCAATTCGGCCAATGAGTAGGTCGAGAGGCCTGACAACAAATTCAGGCCTTCGGTAAGTACTGCCTTGGTTTGTTCGGGCGTCAAACCGAAATCAATGACGGCAAGATTCGGATATTCGGCCTCATCATAATATTTCGACATGCGGTTTTCCTGCACACCGAGTCGTATCTGTTTATGGCGAAAATCAAGATCCGATTCCAGCACCCAAAATTCGCCATCACTGCGACGTTCGCTGAACATGAAAGCATGCGACCAAGGGCTTCGACGGCCATCGGCCGTTACCTGCCATTGCAGTTTGCGAATCGCCTTGTTGATGAACTCGGTTCCGCCACAAAGCCCGATGCGGGCGGAACCGACATAGGTTTCGAGAAACTCGCGGTTACTTATTTCGGGAGCGATCACAATATGCTTCATAAGCTTCCTTTGTGTTTATCTGGCCAGTGCCCGCGTCTTCTGGACGAGAATGTCGGCTACTTTATTGAATGCATCGAACTGCTTCTCGTAGTTCGAATGATTGGCAGACTGGATCGCGAGACCGACTTGCGACGAGAAATGCCAAGTGGAACCATAGGGATTTACTTCGAGACAGTAAAGTTTGCCTGTTGCAGCATCGCGCACGATGTCCTGTCCCAGCAGCGGAATATCCTTGAAGGCCGTTTCCGCAATTTCCTTTGCGAATGAAATCACTTCCTCGTCGACAACAAGTTCTGCTTTTCCGTGGGAGGCTGTGGCGACCGGATTGTGCCCGCCAATCTCATCGGCCTTGGTGGGATCATTGAGGCAGTTGCCGCAGGCGGTATTCGTGCTTTTCTGCAGATAGAGGGTATCACCGAAAAAAGTGAGCGCGCGATACGAGACAGGCTGCGGGCCAGTGTGAATAAACTTCTGGATCAAATGTGCTGATCCCTCAGGACAGTCTTTCTCGTAATTGACACGTCCGGTCTTGCGGATTTTTACATCCTGACCGCGACGGCCCTCGTCGGGTTTAACGATGACGTATGGCCCCCATATAGCCGGATCGTAACGTTCTTCGGGTCTTATGTTTTGCCACGGCACGGTAGGCAGGCCGTGTTTTTCCAGTTCGAGGTATTGCTTCGATTTCTCCATCGACTTGCCGTGCAGGCACAGACCGCGAAACGGCTGGAATTGTCGCGCCTCGTAAAATGCCACGTACAGGCATGGGCGCGTGGCAAAAAGAATTTGCATGAATGGCAAGGCGCTGCGTTTGACGACATGCGGAATGACATCGTCGCACCGGCTTTTTATGATCTCGGCGATTTTCTGGAAGTCCCCCATCCCGGTCATGCGTTTTTCCGGGATCAAAATCAGGTTGAGTTTACGATTGGTCATGCGGATAGTTTATAGGGATATCCGCAGATCGTGTTTGCAGATCAGTCCGGGTCGTAATCGAGGTTCGCCGCAAGCCAGCGCTCGGCCTGTGCCAGACTGACGCCTTTGCGTTTTCCGTAGTCGGCTACCTGTTCGCGCGACAATCGACCCACGACAAAATACTGCGAACCCGGATGCGAGAAATAGTAGCCGGATACCGATGAAGCAGGGTACATGGCATAACTTTCGGTGAGTGACAGGCCGATATTCTTTTCAGCTTGCAACAGCTCGAACAGTTTTGTTTTTTCGCTGTGTTCCGGACAGGCCGGATAGCCGGGTGCAGGACGGATGCCGCGATATTGTTCACGGATCAAGTCTTCATTGCTCAGGTTCTCATCATGGGCATAGCCCCAGATTTCTTTTCGCACCTTGCGATGACACCATTCTGCACAGGCTTCGGCAAAACGGTCGGCGAGCGCCTTTAGCATGATCGAGCTGTAGTCGTCGTATTCGGCTTCGAATTTTTTGACATGCGGTTCTATGCCGATGCCGGCGTTGACGGCAAAAGCGCCGATATAATCGGCTATACCGGAGTCGACTGGAGCAACAAAATCGGCGAGACAAAAATTGGCGCGATCTTCCGGTTTCTCGGCTTGTTGCCGCAGGAAGTGCAAGGTTCCAAGATCCTTGACTACAACATCATCGCCGACGCTTGCAGCGGACCAGATGCCGCACACGGCTTTCGCCTGCAGCCAGTTTTCAGCGATGATTTTATCGAGCATGGCATTGGCGTCGCGAAATAATTCGCTTGCCTGCCTACCGACAATCTCGTCTTTCAATATGGCCGGATAACGACCCGCCAACTCCCAGGTCTGGAAGAAGGGCGTCCAGTCGAATAATTCCCGCAATTCAGCCAGGGGTACGTTGTCGAAAATGCTGATGCCGGTTTTTTTTGGCGTCGGCGGCTGATATTCCGACCAAGCGCCGTCGAATTTTTTGCGGCGAGCACGTTCCAGCCCCATCAAGGGTTTCGCATCGCCCTTGTTGGCATGGCGTGCGCGTACATCGGCATAGTCGGCCTCTATTTGTGCGAGCATCGGGATTCGCATTTCGGGGCTCATCAAGGAAGTTGCAACACCAACGGCACGCGAAGCATCTTTCACCCAGACGGCAGGCGACTTGTAGTGCGGGGCGATTTTCAATGCGGTATGCGCACGTGAAGTGGTGGCGCCACCGATCAGCAGTGGCAGTGTGAAGCCCTGGCGCTGCATTTCTTTAGCGA
The DNA here is from genome assembly GCA_029560515.1 of Pseudomonadota bacterium. Taxonomy (GTDB): domain Bacteria; phylum Pseudomonadota; class Gammaproteobacteria; order Xanthomonadales; family Xanthomonadaceae; genus Arenimonas. The sequence continues at coordinate 14,718 of JAKQKT010000272.1, read as the reverse complement.
CATGGCTCATTTCTTCCAGCGATGGCGTGATCAAGCCGGACAAGCCAATCAAATCGACGTTCTCGGCGCGAGCACGATCAAGTATGGTTCGCGTGGGTACCATCACGCCCAGATCGATGACTTCAAAGTTGTTGCACGCAAGTACCACGCCGACAATATTCTTGCCGATATCGTGTACGTCGCCCTTGACGGTTGCCATCAGGACTTTACCCTTGCTCTGGCTGACATCGCCGCTGGCCAATTTTTCCGCTTCGATATAGGGAAGCAGATGGGCGACCGCTTTTTTCATGACGCGAGCGGATTTCACCACTTGCGGCAGGAACATTTTACCGGCGCCGAACAGATCGCCGACCACGTTCATGCCATCCATCAACGGGCCTTCGATCACGTCGAGAGGGCGTGTCGATGCCTGTCTTGCCAATTCGGTATCGGCTTCGATGAAGCTGTCATTGCCATGTACCAGTGCATGCTGCAGGCGTTCCTTGATCGGCAGGTCGCGCCAGGCTTCATCGCGTTTGGCGTCTTCCTTGCGCTTGCTGCCTTTGCTGCGGTCGGCGATCGCAATCAGGCGTTCGGTCGCTTCACCGTTGCGATTCAGTACAACATCTTCGACGGCTTCGCGCAGATCGGCGGGCAAATCATCCATGATCGGCATGCCGCCGGCATTGACGATGCCCATGTCCATGCCGTTCCTGATCGCGTGATACAAAAACACCGAATGGATGGCGTCTCGTACCGTGTTGTTGCCGCGGAAACTGAAACTCACATTGGAAACGCCGCCGGAAATATGGCTGAGCGGAAACCGCTTCTTCAGTTCCGCCGTCGCCAGGATAAAGGCCCGGGCATAATCATTGTGTTCTTCAATGCCGGTGGCGATAGCGAAAATATTCGGATCGAAAATAATGTCTTCCGGCGCGAAGCCGGCTTCATTGGTCAATAGCTCGTAGGCACGCGAACAGATTTCGACCTTGCGTTCATAGGTATCGGCCTGACCGACGGTATCGAACGCCATGACCACGACGGCTGCGCCATAACGTTGGACTTTTTTCGCTTGCTCGATGAACGCGGCTTCACCTTCCTTCATCGAAATGGAATTGACGATGCCTTTGCCTTGCACGCATTTCAGGCCAGCTTCAATCACGCTCCATTTCGAGCTGTCGATCATGATCGGTACGCGCGAAATATCGGGTTCGGCGGCGATCAAATGCAGGAAGCGCTTCATTGCGGCTTCCGCATCGAGCATGCCTTCGTCCATATTGATATCGATGACTTGGGCGCCGTTTTCCACCTGTTGTCGTGCGACGACCAAAGCATCGTCGTAACGGCCTTCCAGAATCATTTTCTTGAATTGCGCAGAACCAGTGACATTGGTGCGTTCACCGACATTCACGAAATTGGTTTCCGGCGTGATAACGAAAGGCTCCAGACCTGACAGTCGCGTGTAGGCTTCGGGCTTTGCGATTTCACGCGGCTTCATATGCGCCACGGCGTCGCTGATGGCTTTGATATGCGCAGGCGTCGTGCCACAACAACCGCCGACGATATTCAACATGCCGGCTTCGGCAAATTCTGCCAACACCTCGGCCATTTCTTCGGGACCTTCGTCATAACCGCCAAATGCATTCGGCAGTCCTGCATTCGGATGGCAGGAGATATGGGTTTCCGCAATTTGCGACAGCATGTCGATATGCGCACGCAAATCTTTCGCGCCCAGAGCGCAATTCAAACCTATCGAGATCGGTTTGCAATGGCGCAGCGAGTACCAGAAGGCTTCGGCAGTTTGGCCAGAGAGCGTGCGGCCGGATTGATCGGTAATCGTGCCGGAAATCATCACAGGCCAGCGTGCTTCCAGCTCATCGAATACCGATTCAATCGCGAATGCCGCCGCTTTCGCGTTCAAGGTATCGAATACGGTTTCGACCATGATGATGTCGCTGCCGCCATCCAGTAACGCGAAAGTGGATTCGCGGTAATTGTCGACGAGCTCGTCGAAACTGATATTGCGGAAGCCGGGGTCGTTGACGTCCGGACTAAGCGACGCAGTACGGCTGGTCGGGCCCAGAATGCCGATCACGAAGCGTGGCTTGTCGGGATTCGCTGCTTCGAATTCTTCGCAAACCTGCTTTGCCAGTTTGGCGGCTTCGTAATTCAGTTCTGTGACCAGGTGTTCAAGTTTGTAATCGGCTTGCGATACACGAGTCGAGTTGAACGTGTTCGTCTCGACGAAATCGGCGCCGGCTTCAAGATAAGCGGCGTGAATGTCGCGGATTATTTTTGGCTGGGTCAGCGTGAGGAGATCGTTATTACCTTTCAGGTCGCTATGGCAGCCGCAATCGTGGCCATGCTGATGTCCTTCCGAATACTGAAGACCGTCATTGCCATGCTGGAAACGCTCGCCACGATAAGCGGGCTCATCAAGCTGATGCTGCTGGATCATCGTGCCCATCGCACCATCGATAATCAGGATCCGTTCGCGTAGTGCCTGTTCAAGTTTTTTGACGCGATCCGGAAACTTGTAGGGAAGCTTGTTCGTCATGCTTTGCGTGCCAACAATGTCAGAACTTCAAAATGCGGCGGGCGTTTTTCACGGGTAACGGCTTCGAATGCCTGAACTTCCAGCCCGGCCTTGTCGACGAATTTCCGTAATTCCTTCTCGTTGAAACCGAGATTGACATGACCGTAGGGTGTTACCACGGCACGATGTTCATGTTTTGCCAGGCAGGTGAGCAGCAGACGGCCATTTTTCTTCAGCACGCGACCGGCCTCCGCGATGGCGAGCGCCGGTTTGTCGGCGTAAGTCAGTGCATGCATCAATAAAATCAGATCGAAACGCGAGTTTTCGAATGGCAGGGCCTGCATATCGCCTTCAATGACTTCGACATGTGGCAATTTACGCAAACGTTCGCTGGCCGCCATGACGACTTTCGCGCTGCTGTCGAGACAGATATATTTTTTCGAATGCGGTGCCAACAATTCGGCAAGCACGCCGTCGCCGGACGCAATATCCAGAACTTCACCCGGTGCCAGCAAGGGCAGGGCAGAGCGCGCCAGCGCTTCCCAGGTACGACCAGGCGAATAATGCCGTTCCATATCGCCGGCAACGGAGTCGGCCCAATTCTGGTCATTGGCGCGCGAGCTCAACACCAAAGGTAAACGCTCAGCATCCTGTCGCAGTAGAGGATCATCGGTGGAATCGCGCAGGGTTTCCCACAAACGCTTTTCACCCGGATCGAGTTGGTCGTCGTTGAATCGGTAATAAGCAGAGACACCAGCGCGTCGATCCAGCACTAGCTCGGCATCTTTCAGTTTTGCCAAGTGCGTGGACACCCGTGGTTGCGCCAAGCGGGTAATTGAAGCCAATTCGGCGACCGTGAGTTCCTCGTGTTCCAGCAATGCCAGCAATCTGACCCGTGTAGGGTCGGCGAGCACGTGCAAACAGGCAGACCAAGCTTCAAGATCCATTATATCTTTTCATCGCGATTTTAAGATAAAGCAGATTAGACGGGCTTTAGCGTCTGGTCAAGCGCATTTTTCCGTGAACACTGACTAACCGTTGACATCACAAACCGTTACAATGGCGGCTTGAATTAACTAGTGAGGCTGCCGTGGATTTTAATTTCACCGAAGAACAACTGATGATCCAAGACGTCGCTCGTCGAATTGCCCAGGAGAAAATCGCTCCGAGTGCCGAGCATTTCGACAAAACCGGTGAATTTCCGCTGGAAAACATCCAGTTATTGGGTGAAAACGGCCTGATGGGAATCGAAGTGCCGACCGAATACGGCGGCGCCGGTATGGATCCGATCAGTTACGTGCTGGCCATGATTGAAATCGCTGCAGGCGATTGCGCGCACTCCACCATCATGTCGGTGAATAATTCCTTGTTTTGCAACGGCATCCTGAAGTTTGGTACCGAAGCCCAAAAACAGCTTTATGTCCGTGCCATTGCCGACGGTACTGCGATTGGTGCATTTGCGTTAACCGAACCGCAATCAGGTTCTGATGCGACCGCCATGCGTTGCCGTGCGACAAAGCAAGACGACGGTACGTTCGTTATCAACGGCAAGAAAAGCTGGATCACTTCCGGTCCGGTTGCCAAATACATCGTGCTGTTCGCCATGACAGAACCCGGCAAAGGTGCCAAAGGTATTACTGCCTTCATGATTGATACCGACAAGAAAGGTTTCTTCCGCGGCAAGACCGAACCGAAGCTGGGCATTCGCGCCTCGGCCACCTGTGAAATCGAATTCCAGGATTATGTGGCGCAGGCGGATGAAGTACTGGGCGTCGAAGGTGAAGGTTTCAAGATCGCCATGGGCGTACTGGATGCCGGCCGTATCGGTATTGCCTCGCAAGCCGTTGGTTTGGCGCGAGCCGCCTATGAAGCAAGCGTTGCCTACGTAAAAGAACGCAAGAGTTTCGGCCAGCAAATTGGTAGTTTCCAGATGATCCAGGCCAAGATTGCCGACATGAAATGCAAACTCGATGCCGCCACGATTTTGACTTTGCGCGCTGCCTGGGCCAAGGCACAGGCCGATAAAAACGGTGGCCGTTTCAGCACCGAAGCATCGGTCGCCAAGTTGACCGCTTCGGAAAATGCGATGTGGATCACTCATCAGGCCGTGCAAATTCACGGCGGCATGGGCTATTCGAAGGAAATGCCGCTGGAGCGTTATTTCCGCGATGCCAAGATCACCGAAATCTATGAAGGCACCAGCGAAATCCAGCGCATGGTCATCGCACGTAACGAAACCGGATTGAGGTAAGTCATGTCGCACGCAAATGCCGAATTACTGAAAAAGTTCTATTCCGCATTTGCCGTACTGGATGCTGAAACGATGGCGAGCTGTTATCACGAGAATGCCGGGTTCGAGGACCCGGCATTTTCTTTGCACGGCAAAAAAGAAGTCGTCGGCATGTGGACTATGCTTTGCACCACGGTGAAGGAAAAAGGCCGCGATGTCTGGCAGTTCGAGTTTTCCGGCATTTCTGCCGACGATTTGCAAGGCAAGGTCCATTGGGAGCCGCGATATCGTTTCAGTGCCACCGGCCGAATGGTGCATAACATCATCGATGCGGAATTCAGGTTCAAGGGTGGACTGATCATTTCGCACAAAGATCATTTCGATTTCTGGCGCTGGTCGAAGCAGGCACTTGGAACTCCCGGCGCGTTTTTGGGCTGGTCTTCGTTCCTGAAGAAAAAAGTACGTCGTCAGGCCGCCGTAAATCTGGCGGCATTCATGGCGAAGCGATAATTAAAGGCCCTCGTGATGTTTGATTACAATTCTGCGGAAAAAGCGGTTACCGAATTGCTGGCAAAAGTAGCGAAACAGATAAGCATCGAGTTGATGGTTTCGGACGTGATCGAACAGGATTTTGGCTGGGTTTTTCTCTACGACACGCTTGAGCATGTCGAATCGGGAAATCTGAACTCCAGTCTATCCGCCAGTTTGCCGCTGATTTTCGATAAATCCGACGGCATTATTTATACCAGCGAGAAAGCTGCTTCGCTTGAAGCCTATGTTGCACAATATCGCAACGGGATCAGAAGTCCCGCATAAGGATTGGCATAGCCTTATTCCAGCTGTGCCTTCGCATGCTCGGCGTCGAGTTTTTCCATCGCATCTTTCGGTTTCAGCTTGCTGGCTTTTTCGATCGCATTGGCCGCAGCGTCTTCTTTTTTGTCGCCGTATAAAAGCATCAGCATATTGCCGTGCTCCAGATGGGCAATCGGGGAATCGGGTGTCAGTTTCAAAGCAGACGCCATCAGTTTTTCGGCTTCGGAAGCTTTGGCACCGTATGTCATGCCGCCGATCATGGCGCCTATTTTGCTGATGATTTCGGCGTGGTAAAGCGCTAGCGCGGTCTGCGCCTCTGCGTGTTTGGGCGCCAGTTCCAACGTAGCGTCCAGAGCCTTGCGAACCTTCGTAGCCAGCCCCATTTTCAAGGCTTTGGTAATGCTTATGCCCTGGCTGTAGCGGCCCATCGTAAAGGCAAAACGGTAATGGCTGTTCGCCTCATCCGGTAACGCCGCGATGGCAGCTTCGGCAATTTTTCCGGCTTGCTCGAATTGTTTCAATTGTTCGTCTTCGTCTTCCACCAGATACGTCGTGTGGATTCCCATCGCCTTGCAGGCAACAGATGCTCCAACGGGGCCGAGTGCTTCCGATAGTTCGAATGCCTGTTGAAAATCACCACGATGGTAGGCGGCCCATGCTTGTTGAAGTTGGCTTGCCAATTGTTCGGCATCCAGTCCTTTCGGTGCTGCTTTACCTGCAGCCTTTATCAATGCTGCCGCGCGCTTTTCATCGGGATAGGGCTCGCAATCTCCGCCGTGCAGGGCAGGCCACGCTTTCTTGAGTTTGTCGCCGGAGTAATCAAATGCTTTTTGGTCGTGAGGAAATTTGGCCCAGCCCGATTTTTTACTCGCCATGATGTTCTCCAGAATTTTGCCAAGCATGTCGCGAAGTATCGTGTTGTGCAAGCTGGATAGTGAATGATTTGAAAAAAGGCTTGCCATCCATTTGCCTATTTAGTGTGAAAACTCAAGCATTTAGGCCAACACTGCAATTCAAATCTCCCGGCCATGCGGCCAACCATCTACAGACGAGGTGTTTTATGGCACGTACCAAGAAGACTGTTAAAACCGTTCGCACGGCGACAAAAAAAACCGAAGCAGGCTCACGCGATTTATTGCTGGCCGGTATTGGTGCAGTTTCATTAGGCCGCAAGAAAGCGATTTCCAGCTATGCGAATGCATTGCAGAACGTTGTTGATTTCAGCACCTATTTGAACGACAGCGTCAAAAACAGTGAAAAGACTGCGAAGAAATTTCGCAAACAGGCCGAAACAAAATTCAGCCAATTGAACAAGCAGGCTCAAACCGAAGGCAACAAAATCCAGAAGCAGATCAAAGCCAAGGTTGCACCGATCCAGAAGCAATTGCTGGCCGTCGTCAACGAAGCCAAGGCGCAAGCCGAGACCCGTCTGGCACCTGTACTGGCAAAGTTCGGTAAAAAACCGGCCGCAAAAACCAAGCGTGCCGCTGTCAAAAAGCCCGCTTCAAAACGTATTGTTAAGCGTGCCACCAAACGCGTTACCAAAGCTACGCGTCGTAAAGCAGCTTGATTCTTCGGCAATAGTCAAAAAAACGCCCCGCATGTCGGGGCGTTTTTTATGGAAATTCAATGCTGCGGCTTTTGCGCCTTGGCAAAGGCGGCCAATTGTTCAGGTGTCGCCTCGGGCTGGTATTTCGCTTTCCATTCGCTGAAATCTTCGCCGTAAATAATTTCGCGAGCCTGGTCCTTGCTCATTTCCGTACCCGCTTCCTGAGCGGCTTCACGATACCAATCGGCCAGGCAATTGCGGCAGAACCCGGCCAAAATCATCAGGTCGATATTTTGTACGTCTTTGCGACTATCCAGGTGTGCTAGCAGGCGACGGAATGCAGCCGCTTCAATTTCCGTACGATTCATTTGGACTCCCATGTGGCGGTCGAGGGTGGGCATCAGGGATAATGCACGCTGATTTTAGGCTGGATTGCAGATGAGCGCCCGAATTTTGGATGGCAAAGGCATTGCCGATACCCTGCTGGATGAACTTGCGGCCCGTGTCGAAGCCCGTATTGCTTCCGGAAAAGCCCGTCCCGGGCTTGCCGTGGTACTGGTCGGTGAAGATCCTGCATCGGCGGTTTACGTACGCAACAAACGCAAAGCCTGCAAGAAAGTCGGTATCAAGGCCTACGATTACGATCTTCCGGCCGATACATCCGATGAAAAAATTGCGCAATTAATCGACCAGCTGAATGCGGACCCGAAAGTCCACGGGATCTTGCTGCAACTGCCGCTGCCCGGAAATCGGGATGGCAGCGCATTGATCCATCGGATCGACCCACGCAAGGATGTCGATGGTTTCCATCCTGAAAATGTCGGGCATCTGGTTTTGAGGCAATTCGGATTGCGCCCGTGCACTCCGCGCGGCATTACGACACTACTGGCATTCACCGATAAACCGGTACGTGGCGCGACGGCGACGATTGTCGGCGTCAGTAACCATGTCGGTCGTCCGATGGCGCTGGAGTTGCTGATTGCCGGCTGCACGACCATTTCCTGTCACAAATTCACGCCAAAAAACGTATTGGAAGCACAGGTAAGGCAGGCCGACATTCTGGTGGTGGCGGTCGGTAAGCCGGGGCTGATTCCGGGCGAATGGGTCAAACCGGGTGCTGTGGTGATTGATGTGGGTATCAATCGAATGGATGACGGCCGCTTGGTCGGCGATGTCGGATTTGAAGCTGCCTTCGAACGCGCTAGCTGGATAACACCCGTACCGGGCGGAGTAGGGCCCATGACGGTGGCAACCTTGATGCAAAACACGCTTGAAGCGGCAGAGTCTGGCGATTAAAGGGTTTGCGTTCGGTAAAAAATTGTTTCATCACAAGTTTTTGTCATCTTGGTATGTGAGACTTAGGCATGAAAAAAATCGCACTAGCATTGTTGGTTGCCACTGCAGTGAGCGGTTGCGCCTCAATTGTCGGGAAAGCAACCGATAGCTTCGCCAGAAATCTTGGCAACGCCGTACTCAATAGCGAAGATCCGGCAACCGTTCGCGATGGGTTGCCGGCTTATCTATTACTACTTGATGGATTGATTGCCGGCCAAGAGTCTGGTGACAAATCCAACGCCGGCGTGTTGCTCGCTGCAGCACAACTCAATGGTGCCTATGCCGGCAATTTCACCCAAGGGGATTCGGTTCGTGCCCGGCGATTGTCGAGAAAGTCCCTGGATTATGCCCGTGCAGCGGTTTGTCTGAATGATGCCGATTTATGCCTTTCTCTCGATAAAGATATCGATGCATTTATCTCTGTGGTGAATAAGGATCAGAACACGGCGCTTCTGTATGCACTTGCATCGAGCTGGGCCGGTTTCCTGCAAAGTAACAGCGAAGATTGGGGCGCGATTGCCGATTTGCCCAAAGTCGATGCCTTGCTGATGCGCGTCGTTGCGCTGGATGCTAACCACGAGCGCGGCCTGCCTTATGTGTATCTCGGCGTGATCAATTCACTCCGTCCCGAAGCATTGGGCGGAAAACCGGAAGTTGGTCGTGCTTATTTCGAAAAAGCGATTGCGATATCGGAAGGCAAGAATCTCTACGCCAAGACGGCTTTGGCCCAGTATTACGCGCGTTTGGTATTCAATCAGGAATTGCATGATCAACTTCTGAATGAAGTCATTAACGCGAATCCAAAGGCCAACGGTTACACTCTTATCAATACCTTGGCGCAGGATCAGGCCAAACAATTACTCGCCAGCGGTAAAGACTATTTTTGAGGAATTATGAAACGATTTTTATCTCTCGTATTCGCTTTGTGTCTAAGCACCCAGGTTCAGGCGCAACAGACGCTGAAAATCGCGACTTTGGCGCCAGATGGCTCATCATGGATGCGGGAGCTGCGTGTTGCTTCAAAAGAAATTGAAACCACTACGCAGGGCCGGGTTCTGATCAAGTTTTACCCGGGTGGCGTGATGGGACCTGATGCGGTGGTCCTGCGCAAGATGCGTCTGGGGCAGCTGCAGGGTGGCGTACTGACTTCAAGCGAACTGGCGGCGGTTTATCCGGATGCTCCGGTTTACAGCATGCCCTTCCTTTTTGATAACTGGGCGCAGGTAGATAAGGCCCGAGTACAAATTGATCCGCTGCTGGCAAAAGGTTTTGAAGCCAGAGGCTACAAAATGCTGGGTGCCTCCGGAATCGGTTTTGCCTACATGATGGGCACCAAGCCCATTCGTACTCGTGCCGAAATGAATTCGATCAAGCTGTGGATCCCGCAAAACGATGTCATCGCGGAGCGCGTGTTCAAGCAAGGCGGCATCACGCCGATACCCTTGCCATTGGGCGATGTATTCACGAGTCTGCAAACCGGTTTAGTGGATACCGTCGCCAATACCCCGAGCGGTGCCGTGGCATTGCAGTGGCATGGCAAGGTGCGCAGCATGGTCGATTTGCCGATGAGTTTCGTTGTCGGCTTCATGGTGCTGGATATCAAGGCATACCAGAAATTGAGTCCGGCCGACCAGGCCATCGTCAGCAAGATATTCGGCGCCGCCGCAAAGAAAATGGATGCCAATATCAAGCGCGATGACGAAGCGGCCTTGGCTGCCATGAAAAAACAGGGACTCGTGATAACCAAGCTCGATGCCGCCGAAAATACCCGTTGGCGAAATATCGGCGCGCAAGTGACGACCCAGCTTGAAAAAGAAAAAATCATCTCGGCAGAAATGGTGAACGCCGTGCGCAAGGCAGCTGCAGGGGCGAAATAAGTGTTGGATAAAGCCCAGCATTACCTGCACCGATTTGAGACTTATCTGTTGGCAGTGCTTTTAACGGCGCTGCTGGTGATGTCGGTGCTGCAAATTTTGCTGCGGGTATTCTTTGATACCGGTTTTCTGTGGGCCGAACCCGTCAGTCGGCAAGGCGTGCTGTGGCTTGCTTTGCTCGGAGCCTTGAGCGCCACGCGCGAGAAAAAACACATCGCGATTGATGCCTTGCCAAGATTGCTTCCTGCCAAAACCCATCAAGTCGTCTGGACGGTAACGCAACTGGTCGCCAGCGGTGTCTGTGCTGCCTTGGCCTGGTATGGCTGGGGGATGGTGCAACTGGAGCGCGAGGCACCCGGTACCTTCGTGGCGAATATTCCCAGCTGGTGGCCAATGTGTGTTTTCGTGGCCGGATTTTCCCTGATCAGCCTACGGTTCGTATTTGCGGCTTTCAGCAAGCCGGCGGAGCAGGTTCTGTGATCTGGGCCCTGCTGGCAGTCTTTCTTCTTGCTGCAATGGGTATGCCGCTGTTCGCGGTGATCGCGGCAGTTGCTTTCATCGGCTTCTATTTTGGCGGCGCGGATTTGATCGTCGTTGCGATTAACTATTATCAGCTGGGCGATATGTCCGGCTTGATCGCGATACCGCTGTTTACGCTGGCCGGCTATCTACTAGGTGAAAGCGGTGCACCGAAACGCCTGGTCCGGCTGTCGAATGCGTTGATTGGCTGGATGCCGGGCGGATTGGCGGTCGTCGCCGTGGTTGCCTGTGCTTTTTTCACCGCGTTTACCGGTGCATCGGGAATGACGATTGTCGCGGTCGGAGCCTTGCTGTACCCGGCGCTGCGTCAGGCCGGTTATGCAGAAAACTATAGCCTCGGTTTGGTGACTTCATCGGGTAGTCTGGGGCTTCTATTTGCTCCGTCATTGCCCTTGATTCTTTACGGCTTCGTGGCGGGACAGCTGGGAACCACTCCCGGCGTGACCATGAAGGATCTCTTCCTGGCCGGAATCCTGCCGGGCATTCTGATGTTAGCGATCCTGACCATGCACGCCATGTGGATTACCCGGGGGCAGCCTCGTTCCACTACAAGCTTTGATGCGAAAGAGCTGTGGGCCGCCGTCAAAGATACTGGCTGGGAGTTGCCATTGCCCATTTTGGTGCTCGGCGGAATCTATTCCGGAAAGTTTGCCGCAAGCGAAGCTGCAGCTGTGACGGCACTTTACATATTGATCGTAACTGTATTGATTAAAAAGGAAATCAAGTTCTCAAAGTTACCTGATGTAATGGCGGAATCCATGCGTCTGGTCGGTGCCATCCTGGTGATTCTGGGAGCCGCTTTGGCCTTTTCAGGTTGGTTAATCGATCAGCAGGTGCCGGACCAATTGTTCGGGTTCATGAGCCAGCACGTGCATTCCGGTTGGGTATTCCTTATTTTGCTGAACATCCTGTTGTTGGTTGTCGGCATGCTGATGGATATCTTCTCGGCAATCGTGATCCTGACACCATTGTTGGTGCCGGTAGCGATGCAATACGGCATTCATCCCGTGCATTTCGGCATCATTATGTTGGCCAATATGCAGATCGGTTACTTCACCCCGCCGGTCGGGATGGACTTGTTCATCGCTTCCTACCGGTTCAACAAGCCGTTTTTGACCTTGGTCCGCGCCTGCGTCCCCTTCTTTTTCCTGATGGGACTGGCGGTTCTGTTGATTACCTGGGTCCCCGAATTAAGTCTGGTTTTTATCCCGCATTAACGCGTTTTCGATTGGCCTAAGCGACCACTAACCGGCTATAATGTGTCGCTTCCCAAGCTCGAGAACCGCACATGCTGCGTATTCAGGCGGAAGCCTTAACTTTTGACGATGTCTCGCTGGTCCCGGCACATTCCACCATCTTGCCGAAAGACGTCAGCCTCTCCACCCAGCTGACTCGAAATATCACTCTGAACCTGCCGATTGTGTCCGCCGCCATGGATACGGTCACCGAAGCTCGTCTCGCGATTGCGATGGCACAGCTCGGCGGCATCGGTATCCTTCACAAGAACATGAGCCTGCAACAGCAAGCGGCCCATGTTGCCAAGGTCAAGAATTTCGAAGCCGGCGTAATCCGCGAACCTTTCACGGTCGGGCCGGAAACCACCATCGGTGAAGTGCTGAAACTGACCCGCGCAAGAAACATATCCGGCGTGCCAGTGGTTGAAGGTGGTCAATTGGTCGGTATCGTTACCGGTCGCGACATGCGTTTCGAGAAAAAACTCGACGATCCGGTTCGCCACATCATGACCAAGAAAGAACGCTTGGTCACCGTGAAAGAAGGCGCCAGCGAAGAAGAAGTGATTGCGCTGTTGCACAAGCATCGCATCGAAAAAGTACTGGTCGTCAATGACGAGTTTCAGTTGCGCGGTTTGATCACCGTAAAAGATATCCAGAAAGCCCGCGACAATCCGAATGCCGCAAAAGACAAATCCGAGCAATTGTTGGTCGGCGCAGCCGTCGGCGTTGGCGGCGATACCGAAGCCCGTATCGAAGCACTGGTTCATGCCGGCGTCGATGTTGTCGTGGTGGATACCGCCCACGGTCATTCGCAAGGCGTTTTGGATCGCGTGGCCTGGGTGAAAAAGAATTTCCCGAATGTGCAAGTCATCGGTGGCAACATTGTGACTGGCGACGCAGCACTGGCTTTGATGGATCATGGCGCGGATGCAGTGAAAGTCGGCGTCGGCCCGGGTTCGATTTGCACAACTCGCATTGTTGCCGGTGTCGGCGTGCCGCAAATCACCGCGATTGGCATGGTGGCCGATGTATTGAAAGGCAAAATTCCGTTGATCGCCGATGGCGGTATCCGCTATTCCGGCGATATCGCAAAAGCGCTCGTCGCTGGTGCCAGCACCGTGATGATCGGCGGTTTGTTTGCAGGTACTGAAGAAGCGCCTGGCGATGTCGAATTGTTCCAGGGCCGCAGCTACAAGAGTTATCGCGGCATGGGAAGCTTGGGCGCGATGGAAATGGGCAGTAAAGACCGCTATTTCCAGGATGCCAGCGACGCCGACAAACTCGTGCCGGAAGGTATCGAAGGCCGCGTACCTTACCGCGGCTTGCTCGGCAGCATCGTGCATCAACTCGCCGGCGGCGTTCGCGCCTCGATGGGTTACGTTGGCTGCGCGACGATTGAAGAAATGCGTACGCGTCCGAAATTCGTCCGCGTGACTTCAGCCGGTACCCGCGAAAGCCATGTCCACGACGTGCAAATCACCAAAGAGCCGCCGAATTACCGAGCGTCGTAACGTAAAAAAACTTGGCCATAATCCACCGAGATAAAAAATGTCAGCCCAGCCAGCACCGATTTCAAAGTCCCAGGATATTCATAACGACAAGATCCTTATCCTCGATTTTGGTGCGCAATACACGCAGTTGATCGCCCGTCGGATTCGCGAATTCGGGGTGTATTGCGAAATCTGGGCCTGGGATCATGATCCGGCGGAAATAGCCAAATTCAATCCGAAGGGCATCATCCTGTCGGGCGGCCCGGAATCCACCGTAGAAGAAAATTCGCCGCGTGCACCGCAGGAAGTTTTCGACAGCGGCTTGCCGATTCTGGGCATTTGCTATGGCATGCAGACGATGGCGATGCAGCTCGGTGGGCAGGTAGAAGCAGGGCATCATCGTGAATTCGGTTATGCCGAAGTTGAAGTAGTCTCTTCCTGTGCTTTGCTGGATGACTTGAAAGATCACCCAGGCTCACCGCCGCGTCTGGATGTCTGGATGAGCCACGGCGACCGCGTGACCCAGATTCCGGAAGGCTTCGAAATCACCGCTCGCACCGGCAACGTGCCGATCATCGGCATGAGCGACGAAACCAAAAAATGGTATGGCGTGCAATTTCATCCGGAAGTGACGCACACCAAATCCGGCGAAGCGATGTTGCGCCGGTTCGCGGTCGATATCTGCGGTTGCGAAACCTTGTGGACCGCCGCAAATATCATCGAAGACCAAATCGCCCGCGTGCATGCGCAAGTAGGCGACGACCATGTGTTGCTCGGTTTGTCGGGCGGCGTGGATTCTTCCGTCGTGGCTGCACTGTTGCATAAAGCGCTTGGCGATCGGCTGACCTGTGTATTCGTGGATACCGGCTTGCTGCGTCTTGAAGAAGGCGACCAGGTCATGACCATGATGGCGCAGAACATGGGCGTGAAAGTCATTCGCGTCAATGCCGCCGAGCGTTATTTCGCGGCATTAAAGGGCGTGAACGAGCCCGAAGCCAAACGTAAAATCATCGGCAAGCTCTTCATTGATATTTTCGACGAGGAATCGGCCAAGTTGCATAACGTGAAATGGTTGGCCCAGGGCACGATCTATCCTGATGTGATCGAGTCGGCCGGCAGCAAAACCGGCAAGGCCCA
>JAKQKT010000241.1 GCA_029560515.1 Pseudomonadota bacterium | reverse complement strand
CGGCGATACAGGGCCTGCCTGCTCAGGCCCAGTTCTGCTGCCGCCTGAGCAATGACGCCGGCATTTTTTTCGATAGCCTGCTCGATGGTCGCGCGATCCAGTTCCGTATCGACATTGTTCGTTGCAGAAGGAATTTTTACCGGCAGACCCAAATCCGCTGCCGAAATTTCCTCGTGATTGACCAGGAGCTGCACGCGTTGCATCACGTTCTTCAATTCACGCACATTGCCTGGCCAAGGGTGTTGCGACAATGCCAGCTCGGCGCTGGATGACAGACGTTTGCTCGAGCCCAGGAAATGCTGCGCCAGCGGAATGATGTCGTCGGTACGTTCGCTCAGGGGTGGCAGTTTCAGTTCAATCAAATTCAATCGATACAACAAATCTTCGCGAAACTGGCCATTGCGGATCATCGCCGGAATATCACTATTGGTCGCGCTGATCACGCGGACTTTCACGCTGCGTTCCCTGTTGGAACCCAGTCGTTCGAATTTGCCGGTTTCCAGCACGCGCAATAATTTCATTTGCCCGGCGGGTGGCAAATTGCCGATTTCATCCAGAAACAAAGTGCCACCGTCGGCGGCTTCGAACTTGCCTTCGCGTGCCTTGGTCGCGCCGGTATAAGCGCCGGCGTCGGCGCCGAATAGTTCCGCCTCGATTAGTTCGCTCGGCAATGCGCCGCAATTGAGCGTCACGAACGGACCGTCTTTCACCGAGGAATTTTTCTGGATGATCTCCGCGATGCGTTCCTTGCCGGCACCGTTCGGACCCGTGATCAACACCGGAACGTCGGCCTTCGCGATCTGGCAGGCGAGCGAGAGCACGCGTTCGGTCGCAGCATCATTCCATATGAAGCCGCAGAGATCGAAATTCTTTTCCAGTTCGCGTTTCTGTTTTCGCTCGCGCAGAACGCGACGACCGAGTTCGCGTTGGGTCTGGCCCAACTCGATCAGGTTCAGCGACGTCGCCAATAATTTTTTGTCATCCCAGGGCTTGGCCAGGTAATCGGCGGCGCCGTTCTTGATCAGGCTGACCGCGGCATCGAGATGGGTCCAGGCAGTCAGCAGGATGACAGGCAAGTCCGGGTGCCGTTGCCGAATCTGCTTGAACAATGCAATGCCTTCTTCGCCGGACGTATTGTCTTCGGTGAAATTCATGTCCTGCAGCACCAGGTCGACGGCATTGTCTTGCAGCACTGCCAAACCCTGCGCCGGACTGGTCGCGCGCAGGGTGTTGATATCGTGCAATGAAAACAGGACTTCGAGTGCAGTGATGACCGAAGTATTGTCATCAATAATCAGGACGGTAGGCATGGGTTTAGTTTACTCATGCACTGCGCGTGGCGATAGCTGGTGCGATTTGTGCCGCGCGCCAGGCCGGGCCGAGGACCGCCAAAACCCCAAGTGTCAAAAGCGCGACAGCGCCCATCGCCAAATACACCAGCGGCAGTCGCTGCAACTCCAGTTCACTCATCATGGCGCGGTTGAGCGCGATCGCCAGCCCGCTTCCGATAACGATACCGAACATGCAAATCATCACATTCTCGGTAACGAAGTAGCGAAGAATGTCGGCACGACGTGCACCCAGTGCGCGTCGCACGCCGATCTGTTTCCGACGCTGGTTCACCCAGAGCGAGGCCAGACCGACAATGCCGCTGGCCGTCATTACCAACAACAGACCGATCACGATCAATAATCCATTGGCCATCGTGTGCTCGCCGCGGTAACGTTCCTCACGCATCTGGTCCATGCTTTTATTTTCTACGACCAAACGGCCAGGCATCAGGGCAAGTAATGTTTTTTCGGCTTCTTTCATCACGCGATCGCGTTGGCCCGGTTCCGTGCGAACGGCATACATATTGTAGGGTTGGATGAATCTTGCCGGGAGGATAAAGGAATCCCCGCCATTGGAGTTATTGTTCCAGCTCGCACGACCCCATGGCGATACCAGTGTTTCAACTACACCGATAATTTCTATTGGAGGCTCGCCAACGCCTTGGTAGAAAACCTTGCCGAGCGCGGAAGCCTCGTTTGGATACAGTGTTTTTGCAAGGTCTTTGGAAATCAAAGCGCCAGTTACCTTGGGTTTGTCGGCTTTGCTCTGGTCAATGACCAGCATGTCGTTTGCGTTGAAATCCCTGCCTTCGACAATTTTCAAGCCGAGTGTCTTCACAAAGGTTTCGCTGCCGACGTAGAAGGCGGCATTGACCTGCGAATCCTGCGCCTTGGGGTCTACCTGGACGCCGGTACTCGATCCTGACTGCGATAAGGGCATTTGACTCGTCAATGCAACGCTGGCAACGCCGGGGATGGAACGCAAGGTGTCTTCATCCCGTTGCTGTCGCGCGATGATGCCGTTGGTGTCTTTGTCCAGAACCGCAATCATGAAGACATTGGCGTCATCCACACCACTGACGCGATTGGCTTCGCTGGTGCGGTCTTTCACCACATAGAGGGCGTTGGCCAGAATGGCGAGTGTCAGTGCGATTTGAAGTGCGATGAGAATGACGCCGGTCTTGCTTCGCATCATCGCGGAAAAAATGGGTCTGATTTCCATGGACATATTCCTTGTGATGAGTGTTTATTGGCTTTTCAGCTGGATGGCCGGACGCACCTGGCAGGCACGCCAGGTTGGCAGGAGACCGGCAAGCAAGGCGGCACAGATGGATATCGTCAAAGTGATCATCAGCATCTTGAAATCGATTTGATAAAAATCATCCGCTGCCGCCAGTCGACTGCTCAGAATATGTACGCCGTACCAGCTCAATCCCAGGCCAAGCACTGCACCGACCAAACCAATGACGGCAGCTTCAATCAGGTATTGATGGAATATTTCCTTGCGAGATGCCCCGAGCGCGCGTCGTACACCGATATCACCGGATCTTGCGGTAAATTTCGCCAGCATCAGGGCAACCAGATTCACGATGCACACCATCAGGAAACCGAATGCCATCCAGGTCGATAGTTTGGTATCGCGGCCGACTACACCGGCATCCTCCAGCCATTCACGCAAATTCAGAAGTTGAAGTTTTTCCGGGCGTGGCATGCGCCCCAGTTTCTTCTGTTCCGCGACGTAGGCATTCAGATAATCCTTGTAGCGCGGTGCATCGCTGGCGCTTTCGAGTTCAACCCAGTATTGAAGCCAGGTGCACTCGGATTTCAGCCAGCCTTCGTAGCCAGGACCGGCACCATCGCCGGAACAGTTATTCCAGCCATTGTTGCGATATTCGCGACTGACCGCATTGGTGAACGGAAGCCAGAGTTGTTCAGGGCGGCTAGTCGCTTCGGTCCCGTAAAGACGGTAAAACTTTGGCGTGGGTTTCCAGGTATCAAGTACGCCGGCAATCGTGTAATCACGGTCATCCACCCGAATGGTTTTTCCGACCGGGTTGTCTTTTTTGAAAAGTTTTTCAGATAGTTCTGGACCAATCACCGCGACATTGGCGGCCGCATCGTCGGCGTCGGCGCTCCAGCCAGTACCGAAACGGAATGGCATGTCGAACATCGAGAAAATATCGCCGGTCGTTGCCATGCCTCTTTCAAAAAACGGCGGCAAATCCTTTCGGCCGCTGTCAATTGTTGGCGAAATGCCATACAGCACCGTTTGCGCCTTGCCTTTCTTGTCGCGCAGCAGGTTTTTGGCATCAATATAGGTCAGCTGGAAATCCGGATCATCACCTGCCTTGTAACCACGCATGTCCTGGATATGAAATTTCGGAACAAACAGTCGTTCGCTCTTGTGCGGCATCGGATCGCCTGACAGTACCAGCAGCATCGTCAAGCTGGTCATGCTGGCGCCAATGCCGATCGCCAGGATCAGAATCATCAGGGTGGTGAGAATCGGATTGCGTTTGAGACTGCGCCAGCCGAGTACGAAATAGTAATTCCACATGGCTCTTCTCCTTATGCCGTCTCGGCGACGTGCCGGATGGCATGCTGGGTTTCTTGCGTAAGATCGGTCACGGTGCCGTCCATGATGTGCACGTTGCGTTGTGCTCGTGCCGCCAATTCCGGGTCATGCGTCACCATCAAGATAGTCGTGCCCTGCGCATTGATGTCTTCCAGCAGTTCCATCACGCCGCGTGCCATTTGCGAATCCAGGTTGCCGGTCGGTTCGTCGGCGAGAAGCACCTTAGGCGAGCCGGCCAGTGCGCGGGCGATGGCGACGCGTTGTTGCTGGCCACCGGACAATTCTGCTGGATAATGTTTTAGTCGTGATGAAAGACCGACGCGACCCAAGGCTTCTTCTATGCGGCGTTTGCGTTCAGCGGCATTGAAGCCGCGGTAGCGCAGCGGCACGTCGACGTTGTCGAACAGGTTAAGATCGGGAATCAGATTGAAGCCCTGGAAGATAAAGCCGAGCTTTTCGTTGCGTAATTTCGAACGCGCATTGTCATCCAGTCCCTTGACCGATACGCCATCCAGCCAGAACTCGCCACCGGTAAATTCTTCCAGCAAGCCGGCGATATTGAGGAACGTCGTCTTGCCCGAACCCGATGGACCGGTGACGGCGACAAATTCGCCTTCTTTCACGGTTATGTCGAATCCGCGAAGTGCATGCGTTTCGATCAAATGGGTACGGTAGACTTTGCTCAGTTGCTGCATCTTGATCATGACGGTTCCTTTTTTGTTAGATCAATAAATCAATTGATTTGTACACTTTCGGCGTTCTGGAAATTATCGGTGCCGGAAATCACCACTTTGTCTCCGACCTTCAGGCCGGAAAGAATTTCGACCGAGTTGATGCTGATGGCGCCCATTTCAACCGGGGTCTTGATGGCGATGCCGTCTTTGGCGACGTAGACATATCGACCGCCACCCTGTTCAACGAAGGGTCCGCGCGCAACGAGTACCACATTCGGTTTTTCTTCGATCAGGATGCGCGCATTCAGACGCTGGTTCTGGCGCAGGCCTTTGGGCTGTTCGCCTTCGAAACGTACGCGCACCAAAACCTGGTTGCGGACGACTTCCGGTGAAATCGCCGAGAGTTTCCCTTTGGCCAAAACCGTACCCAGCGTAATTTCGGTGCTCATGCCAAGGCCGATGTCGTCGGCATAGGTTTCCGGCACTTCGAGTTCGACTTCGAGTTGTGACAAATCGACGACGGTCATCAAGGCGGTATTGGCGGCAACGACGGCGCGATCAGTGACCGATAGTGTGCCGATCACGCCATCGACCGGCGCGACGACTTTCAATTCATTAACGCGGCGCTGGATATCGGCCACCTGCAAACGTTGACGTGTCAGCTGGCTTTGCTTGGTCTGCAATTCCAGGCCGGCATCCTGAATGTCGAGACTCGATGCCTGGGTTGCTTGCTTGCTGCGAATTTCGGCCGTTTTCAGTGCATCTTTCGCACGCAAATAATCCACCTCGGCAATCGCGCCGGCTTTGTAGCCTTTTTCGGTGCGCTGCAAAATGCGTTCGGCACTGATGCGGTTGACGTCGGCTTCATCCGAATCGCGGCGCGCGATCAGGTTTTGTTTTTGCGCAAGAATTCTTTGGCGCGCCACTTCGGCTTCGAGCTGGTCCAGGCTGGATTGTTCGCGGGCCAGTTGATTGCTCAGTTCCGGCGAATCCAGCACGGCTAGTACGTCGCCCTTTTTTACGCTGTCGCCGGCGCGAATTTTCAGTGTCACCGTGCTCATGGCCGGGGCATACAAGGTTGGGCTGACGGCGGCGACGATGCGACCGTTGACGGCTGCATCGCGCACAAGGGTGCCCCGGGTAACCTCGGCAATGCGTATGCGTTCGGCACTGACCGAGCGGTCGCTGGAGAAAAATGCCGATAGCCACCAAAGCAGTACCAGCAAGGCGACAACGCCGGTCGCGATCAACAAGCTGCGTTTACGCGTTGAGCCCGTCGGGCTGGACATCACTTGGTCCTGTGCGGAGGTGTCACGAATCATGGGTGTGCACTTTTCATGGAGATGATGTCTTACAGCAAGCTCCGTGCCATCGCCAAGTGATTGAATTAATTGATTTAAATTCTGGAAAACACGGTGTCCGGAGTGTCCGCGGCGTCCGATTGCCAGATCACGGTCGCCCGCAAGCTGCCTCTTGCGACAGATAGGCGCGGGAGGACGCATGCGGGCGACCAATCAAAGATGAGACCGCAGACCAAAATGAACCTGACCCCGTTTTCACATTCACGCTAAAATATCGCTTCAACCAAGAGGCCAATCTATGTGCGGAATTGTCGGTGCAGTAGCTAAACGCGATGTGGTTCCCTTTCTGGTCGATGGCTTGAAGCGATTGGAATATCGCGGGTATGACTCCGCCGGTTTGGCCGTGTTGTCCGACCAACTGCGCCGGGTAAGACGAACCGGCCGCGTTGCAGAAATGGAGAGCGCCGCGAAGGAAGAAAACCTGCACGGCCACGTCGGCATCGGCCACACGCGTTGGGCAACCCATGGCGGCGTGACCGAAGGCAATGCACATCCGCATATCAGTTCCGGCGAATTGGCGCTGGTGCATAACGGCATTATCGAAAACCATGAACAGCAACGCGATCGTTTGCGTGAACTCGGTTACGTGTTCGAATCGCAAACCGATACCGAAGTGATCGGCCACCTGATTCATCACTATCTGAAAACCGAAGGCGATTTATTGCATGCCACCCAGCGTGCGGTGAAAGACCTGCAAGGTGCGTATGCGATTGCGGTGGTCAGCAAGCTCGATCCGGAACGCCTGATTGCCGCACGCATGGGTTGTCCGCTATTGGTGGGTTTGGGTGACGGCGAAAATTTCATCGCTTCCGATGCGTCTGCCGTTATCTCGGCCACGCGCAAGATTATTTTTCTCGAAGAAGGCGACGTCGCCGAAGTGCGTCTCGACGGTGTAACGGTATTCGATACCGACGGCAAAGAAATCGAACGCAAGATCCATATGTCGGATGTCTCGCTGGCATCGATGGAACTTGGCCCTTATAGCCATTTCATGCAGAAGGAAATCCACGAGCAGCCGCGTGCGCTTGCCGACACGATCGAGCCGATCATGGCCGAAGGTTTTTCGCCGCGCTTGTTCGGTGAAAACGCAGCCGAGTTGCTGGCCGATGTCACATCGGTGCAAATTCTCGCCTGCGGCACCAGTTACTACGCCGGTTTGACGGCGCGCTACTGGATGGAAGCGATGGCGAATATTCCCTGCAGTGTGGAAGTTGCCAGTGAATACCGATACCGCGCCGCGGTCGCGAATCCGAAACAATTGATCGTGACCATTTCACAGTCTGGTGAAACGCTCGACACCATGGAAGCGTTGAAATACGCGAAGAGTCTTGGCCAGTCGAAAACACTGTCCATCTGCAATGTGCAGGAAAGCGCGATCCCGCGTTCCAGCGCGATGGTGTTCTACACTCGCGCCGGTGCCGAGATTGGCGTGGCTTCAACGAAAGCCTTCACCACCCAGTTGATTGCATTGTTCGCATTGGTCGGCACGCTGGCGAAACTGAATGGCCGCCTGGATCACGAAGCCGAACAAAAATTGATGGAAGAATTGCGGCATCTGCCGGGTAGCGTGCAACATGCCTTGAACCTGGAACCGCAAATTACCCTGTGGGCGGAAAGATTCTCGCCGAAACAACATGCGCTGTTTTTAGGTCGCGGCTTGCATTATCCGATTGCATTGGAAGGCGCATTGAAGCTGAAGGAAATTTCCTACATCCATGCCGAAGCCTATCCAGCAGGCGAGTTGAAACATGGCCCGCTCGCACTGGTCGATAAAGACATGCCAGTCGTCGTGATTGCGCCGAATGATTCGCTGCTAGAAAAAGTGAAATCCAATATCCAGGAAGTGCGGGCGCGCGGCGGCGAGATGTACGTGTTCGCGGATGCCGACAGCCATTTCAGCGAATCTGAAAATGTGCACGTGATCCGCACGCCGCGCCATGTCGGAATCCTCAGTCCGGTCGTGCATGCGATTCCAGTGCAGCTGCTGGCGTATCACACGGCCTTGTCGCGTGGCACCGATGTCGACAAGCCGAGAAATCTGGCGAAATCGGTCACAGTCGAATAATTTATTTTGGTAGGAGCGACGGAAGTCGCGATAGTCGTTGCCGGTCCCCGGTGACTGTAAGAACGGAATTAAAATGACCCAATCTCTCCGCATCTGCGTTTACGCCGCTTCTTCCAATCAAGTCGCACCGGAATTTCACGATGCCGCCTTCAAACTCGGCGAAGCGTTGGCGAAAGCCGGCCACAGCATCGTGTACGGTGGCGGTTCGCAAGGCCTGATGGGTGCGCTGGCAAACGGCGCCTTGAAACACCAAGGTCAGGTGATCGGCATCCTGCCGAAATTCATGGCCGATCTCGAGTGGGGCCACACTGGCCTGACGCATCTTGATCTGGTCGAAGACATGCGTGAACGCAAGCATAAATTGCTGACCGGTTCCGACGCGGTGATTGCGTTGCCGGGCGGTTGCGGCACGCTGGAAGAATTGTTCGAGGCCATTACGCTGAAGCGGCTCGGCATTTATTTCAATCCCATTATTTTATTGAACACGAAAAATTTTTATGCCCCGCTGCAGACTTTCATGCAGCAGGTGATCGACGAGAAATTCATGAATCCGGAACACGAAACGATGTGGTCTTTGGTGGATTCGGTTGATCAGGCGCTTCCAAAAATTCTTGCGACACCGAAATGGCGTGAAGATGCACGCGATTATGCGGTGGTACGTTGATCTCTTTCCAAGGTAGGAAATAATGAAAATCCTGTTGATTGGTTCCGGCGGCCGCGAACATGCCTTGGCCTGGAAATTGGCGCAATCACAGCGCGTCACCGAAGTACTGGTGGCGCCCGGTAATGCCGGTACGGCAACCGAAGCAAAGTGCCGCAACGTCGGAATTGCCGCGACGAATATCGAAGCTCTGCTCGAGTTCGCGAAGCTGGAGGAGGTGGCCTTCACCGTCGTCGGGCCGGAAGCGCCCTTGGTCATCGGCGTGGTGGATTTATTCCGCGAACATGGTCTGAAAATTTTCGGCCCGACGAAAAAAGCCGCGCAACTGGAAGGCAGCAAAGCCTATGCGAAGGATTTTCTGGCGCGCCATAAAATTCCGACCGCGTACTATTCCGTGTACGAAGACGTCGAATTGGCGCTGGACCACCTGCATGATGTCGGTGCGCCGATCGTGATCAAGGCCGATGGTTTAGCGGCTGGCAAAGGGGTGGTTGTTGCGATGAGTTTCGGCGAAGCCGAAGCAGCCATCGTCGATATGTTGAGCGGCAACAAACTCGGTGATGCCGGTTCGCGCGTGGTGATCGAGGAATTCCTGCAGGGCGAAGAAGCCAGCTTTATCTGCATGGTGGATGGTAAGACAGCATTGCCGATGGCGACCAGCCAGGATCACAAGCGCGTGCACGACGGCGATACCGGACCGAACACTGGCGGCATGGGCGCCTATTCGCCGGCACCGGTTGTAACGCCGGAAGTGCATGCGCGCGTGATGCGTGAAGTGATTAATCCGACCGTGCAGGGCATGATTGCCGACGGCATTCCGTTTACCGGATTTCTTTACGCCGGCTTGATGATCGAAGATAACGGCGGCGTGAAAGTAATCGAATTCAACGTACGTTTCGGCGATCCGGAAACGCAGCCGGTGATGATGCGATTGAATTCCGATTTGGTCGATTTGATCGAAGCCAGTTTCGATCAAGGTCTGGATAAAATCAGTGCCGAATGGAGCTCGCAATGCTCGCTGGGCATCGTGATGGCGGCGGAAAATTATCCGGAAACCCCGAAGACCGGCGACGAGATTTCCGGCCTCGATACATCGTTGCCGAACGGCAGCAAGGTGTTTCATGCCGGCACCAAACTGCAAGAAGGCAATATCGTTACTGCTGGCGGCCGGGTGCTTTGCGCCACCGCCTTGGGCGATAGCGTTGCCGATGCGCAAAAGCGCGCTTACGAAGCGGCGTCGCATATCACCTGGAATGGCGAATTTCATCGCAGCGATATCGGCTGGCGTGCTATTGATCGCGAGAAAAAATAGGCGATACATGACACGGTGTGCCACAGGCGCACCTTCTGGTACAAAAATCGGCTACCCAGGCTTAAAAGCTTGCCGTGTGACCGCACAGACCCTAACCTTGGGCAAATCTCCGAGGTTGCCATGGCACATAACCAATTTGAATTGTTGAAACAGCGTCGCTTCGCACCGTTTTTCTGGACGCAGGCGCTGGGTGCCTTTAACGATAATGTATTCAAGAATGCCCTGGTGGCGATGGTGACCTTTGTCCTGGTGTCGCTGAGCCAGGAACAGGAATCAGTTTTTATCCAGCTCTCTGCCGGTTTGTTCATCCTGCCGTTCTTTCTGTTCTCGGCGACCTCGGGGCAACTCAGCGAGCGCTTCGACAAGGCGAAACTCGCGCAGGCGGTGAAGTGGATGGAAATCGCCATCATGCTGATTGCCTCGGTCGGCTTCATCTACAAGAATGTTCCGCTGTTGATGGTGTGCGTGTTCGGCATGGGTTTGCACAGCACTTTGTTCGGCCCATTGAAATACAGCCTGCTGCCTCAGGTGCTGAGGCCTGAAGAATTGACTGGCGGCAATGGCCTGGTGGAAATGGGGACTTTCGTCGCGATTCTGCTGGGTACGATTCTCGGCACCAACCTGATCAATATCCCGGTGACCGGTGCTTACTGGGTAGCAGGCGCCACGATTTTGATTGCCGTTGTCGGGCTGCTGACTTCGCGAAAAATGCCGGTGGCTCCCGGCACGACCGATGCCATCAACTGGAATCCGGTTTCGGAAACATTGAACACGTTGAGCTTCGTCACTAAAAACCGCAGCGTGTTTTTATCCTGTCTCGGCATTTCCTGGTTCTGGTTTTACGGCTCGGTATTCTTCACTCAATTGCCGCAGTATTCGAAATACGTGCTGGGCAGTAACGATGGCACGTTCACGCTTTTGCTGAGCCTGTTCTCGATCGGCATCGCGGTGGGTTCTTTATTGTGCGAAAAACTGTCGCATCGCACCGTCGAGATCGGGCTGGTGCCCTTGGGTGCCATCGGCATGACGCTGTTCGGCGCTGATTTGTTTTTTGCCCATCCGCAAATTATCGGCGAGCAGAAATTGGCGTTGATGCAGGTGGTTGCACAGCCGGGTGTAAAGCGCGTGATGTTCGATCTGTTCATGATGGCAATTTTCAGCGGGCTGTATATCGTGCCGCTGTTTGCGTTGGTGCAAAGCCGTACCGACAAGGACAAGGTGTCGCGCGTGATCGCCGCCAACAATATCTTGAATGCCTTGTTCATGGTGGTTGCGGCCGGTCTGTCCTATGTCGTCTTGAACGTGTTGCATTGGACGATTCCGGAATTGTTGCTGGCGGTGGCGGTGCTGAATGCATTCGCGGCGCTCTATATTTTCAGCCTGGTGCCGGAATTCCTAATGCGCTTCGTGGCTTGGGTGCTGACCAAATTGATGTATCGCGTCGAGGTCAAGGGCATTGAAGAAAACGTGCCGGATGAAGGCGCGGTATTGATCGTCTGCAACCATGTCAGTTATATGGATGCCCTGATTCTCGGCGGTGCGATTCCGAGACCGACCCGCTTCGTGATGTATTACAAGATTTTCCAGATTCCGGTCGCGAGCTGGTTCTTCAAGACCGCACGCGCGATTCCGATTGCCGGCGCGAAGGAAGATCCGGATTTGATGCAGAAAGCATTCGATGAAGTCGATCGGGCATTGGCGGATGGCGAAATCGTCGGCATTTTTCCGGAAGGCAAGTTGACGACCGATGGTGAAATAGCTGAATTTAAATCCGGGGTCGAAAAAATTCTGGCGCGCCGCGCGGTACCGGTCGTGCCGATTGCGCTGAAAGGCATGTGGACCAGCATGTTCAGCAAACGCGATTCCAAGTTGGGCCGCTTGCGGGTTCCACGTCGTATCCGGGCCGATATCGAAGTCGAGGCTGGCCAGCCCGTTTCCGCCACAGAAGCCACTGCCGAAATACTGGAAGCCAAAGTGAAAACACTGCGCGGCAATCGGGCATAATAAGAACGGGTTTTAGGGAAAAATGCCAAAGGGGAAGCAACATGAAGTGTCCAAATTGCAGCGCCGAATGTGCCGATGACGCGCAAGAATGCGATTTTTGCGGTCATCCGTTCGTCGAGAGCCAGGAACCGGCCGTAGCAACACCACCAGCACCTCCATTGCCGACGACAACGTCGCAACGCGCGGTGTACACGGCTTCCGAGCCGACGTATACGATTCCCGAAACCAATTACACGCCACCGCCGACGCCTCCGGATAATCCGTATGCGGCCAACTACCCATCGTCGGGCCGGGCACCACGCGAAAGCTATCGTGCTGGCAGTGTGCCGAACTATCTGGTCTGGGCCATTCTGGCCACGCTTTGCTGCTGCTTGCCTGCGGGTATCGTTGCCATCGTCTATGCAGCCCAGGTCGACGGAAAACTGGCGGCGGGTGATTACGATGGTGCGCTGGCTTCGTCCAAGAACGCAAAGATGTGGAGCTGGATTTCCTTCGGTGGTGCCGGCGTAATTTTCGTTCTGTATTTCCTGCTGATCCTGATGGGTGGCATGGCGGATCCGGGTCGTTACTAATTGCCGATGAACGCAATGGCAACGCCGAAAGTGGTAATACCCGGTCTTGTCATTGCGTTCTTTCTGGTCGCTCTGCTGTTATTACAGTTTGATCCCAATCAGGCCGGCAATCCTTTGCCGCCTTGCCCCTTCCATTGGCTGACCGGTTTGTATTGCCCGGGCTGTGGTGCAACTAGGGCCTTGCATGCCTTGCTGCACGGTGATCCCGGAAAAGCCCTTTCGATGAATCCGGTGTTTGTTCTGGCTTTGCCGATAGTGGCATTGCTGTTTGCGGCAAAGTGGTTGAAGTTACCACCCGTGCTTTTGCGCGCCACTAAATTTTTCAGCGATGCGCGGCCCTGGGCCTGGCTTCTGATCGGGTTCGCCGTGTTGCGAAATCTGCCTTGGTATCCATTTAGTTTATTGGCTCCTGGATGAGCCAAGTTCGATTACCAGGCTCGATTAATTCACGAAGCCTGCCAATACGAACAAGGACAACACCGCGAGCCACAATAAAAGGATCCGCCACACAAGGCTCATGGCGTCGCGCAATTCGAGCAATGCCGGTGCTTGTGCCGGACCGTCCACGGCATAGGCATCTTCTTCGGCCAGTTCGCAATCAACGCTCGCGCGTGCAGCGGCACCCAGAAAGCCGGTATCGAGTCTTGCGCCGCCCTGTTTGTACCACTCGCGCCATGCCGATAAAACGGTATCGAAATTCGCTGCCAACGCCATACCAAATGTCATCAGGTGTGCGACCGGCCAGTTGAGCAAAGCGGTAAAGAAAATAGCGGCCTGACTTTGCATTTCGGGAATGGTTTTGCGGGCTTCGCCCTGCGCACTCAAACTCGTCAGGCGATACAGGAGCGCACCGGCGGCCCCCAGAAGCAAGAACCAGAACAACACGCCGAACCAACGCCATAGAGCGCAACGAAAAACCGCTTCGACAAGACTCGGGCCTTCCAATTCCGGATCGCCGCCTTCAGGAAAGAGGGCCGTCGCTGCCTGGCGTCGTGCCTCGATATCGGTGGCATCGATTACCTTGTCGACATCCAGATCGAGGTCACGCGGACCCCATGTGTACACCAGCACAAGCAGGGCGAAGATAAAGCCGGGCAATCCATACCAGAGGCCGGATAAAAAATACTGGACAACACCGACGATGATGACCGGTATGCCGATCGCAATCAGAGCACCCCACCGACCTTGCCAGAGTGTGTCGCCGCGAAAAAGTCTTCCCAACATACTCAGCCAGGAAACAAACCAGCCATAACGACGCAGGGCCATCAGGCCGGGGACGATATGACCCATGACGAGGGCGAGTACGACAGCAATTAAGGTTAGGGCCATTGTTTGCCAACTACCGCTGTTTGATATTCCATTGTAGCGTCAAATACTAACACCCATCCGCGCGCACCAATCTTCAATCAGCCAGCGCGAAATGGACAGCCGCGGAGAAATACCGAGCTTGCCGCTGGCAATACCATCACGCAGCTCTTCAGCACCGAACCATTGTGCCTGTTCCAGTTCATCGCCTGCCTTCGCTTCCTGCGGAGCGGCATAAGCATGAAAGCCGAGCATCAGGGACGCCGGAAACGGCCAGGGTTGCGATGCCGCATATTCGGCGCGATCAACATGAACGCCGGCTTCTTCGAGAACTTCGCGGATCACGGTCTGTTCGAGCGATTCGCCGGGTTCCAGAAATCCGGCAAGTACCGACCACCGATTTTCAGGCCAGCTTGCCTGGCGACCGAGCAGAATCCGTTCGCCGTCGGTGACGGCCATGATCACCGCTGAGTCGGTGCGTGGATAATGTTCGCAGGCACAGGTTTCGCATTTCGCCATGAAGCCGCCACGAACCAGGCTCAGGGCATTGCCGCACGCGCCGCAAAAACGATTGCGTTCCTGCCAATAAAGCAGGGCGCGCGCCTGCGCAAAAATGGAGGCTTCCAGATGCGGCCAAGTGGCGGCTGCCGTTCTTAAATCAACCGCATGGGGCGGAAGTTTGGCGATGAACTCGGCACGAACGGCAAACCAGGATTGCTCGCCTGCCTGCCCCAGAAAACTCGTGGAATCAGGCCGCTCCGCAAAGATTTCGCTGCCGTTTGAAAAGACCATTTCCGCCGCATCGGTTTGAAAGCGGGCATTGCCTTGCAGATCGATAATAATGATTTTCGATTGCGGCCAGGCAAGGTCGAGTGCCTGCGCGTCTTCTCTCAAGTGCTCGTTGCGATCCAGTCCGGGATGCTGAAACGCAAACTGCCTGGGTGCTTGAGCCATGGATTAAACGGAGAAACTGCTGCCGCAGCCACAGGTGGTTTTGGCATTCGGATTGCGAATGACAAACTGCGAGCCTTGCAGGCTTTCACGATAGTCGACTTCTGCCCCCATCAGGTATTGCAGGCTGAGCGGATCGACCAGCAGGGTGACACCATCGCGTTGCAAAGCCAGATCGTCTTCGGACTGGCTTTCATCGAATTCAAAACCATATTGAAAACCGGAACAGCCGCCACCGCTGATGTAAACCCGCAGTTTCAATTCGGGATTGCCTTCTTCGCTAATCAGGCTGGCGACTTTCTTGGCAGCGGCTTCGCTGAACAGCAAAGGCGCATCCATGGTTTGGTAGGTTTGGATGTTCATAGCTATGAAGTATGCGCTTTATCGTCGAAAACAAGCGTGAAAACTTGTTATTGGCCCGTTTGCTCGGACATCGGTGCATCCGCATGGATAAGGCGTCCGGTCAGGGTCGCACCGCCGGCCATTTCCACGATCTTGTAATGGACATTGCCCTGCACTTTTGCCGTCGGTGAAAGTTCGACGCGTTCGCCAGCATGGATATCGCCATGCAGGCTGCCTGCGATCACGACGACCGGGGCATGCACTTCACCCTCGATCATGCCCTGTTCGGAAACCGTCAGGACCGCTGCGCTGCCTTCTTCGGCCGTAATCTTGCCGATAATTTTACCTTCGACATACAGGCCGCCGGAAAACTGCAGATCTCCGCGAATCACCACACGGGGTCCGATCAGGGTCTCGACCGTATTGGTACCGTTGCGCGAACTTTTTTTATCCATGCCTAACATTCACTTATTCTCCTGAACTTTTTTTGCGTTCCATGGAAACACCTGGTCAACCTGACCGTTATTGCCCCGCAGGCTGACTTTGACGCGTTGTGGCGTGAATCCGGACGGCAACAACACGCTGCCATCCAGCTCTTGAAAATAGCGGAATGAATAGGGCTTGCCGCCCATGTCAGACCTTTGCACCAGATTTTCCCAGGGCACGGTTTTCAGGCGGCCCAGGCTGATGCCTTCGACTGAAAATTTCATATTGCCCTGGCTGATCGCGCCGCGGTTCAGGTTCTGGGTAACGGTTGCCTTGAAATGCCAAGTGCCGCCAACTTCCGGCTCAAACTGGATGTCATGCACATTCAGTCCGCGCCTTTGCGCGGTAGCGCCGACCAGGCGTTCGTAAAATGCGACGTCGGCCCGAAGGCCTTCGATTTCTTCATCCCGGTCCGACAGCGTTGATTGCAGTTCAGTGTTGGCATTCCGGCTGATCTGTTCGGAGCGCCTCAAGGTCGCCAACTGTTGTTGCACCTGTTTGAGCAGGGCCTCGTTTTCTTCCAGTTGCCGGCTTTGATTGCCGAGCGTGCGGTCGGCACTCGCCAGGCCCGGCGCCGCTTGCGAACTTGCGAGATACCAGGTGCCCAGCAGACTCAGCAGCCAGACAACGGCAATGACAATCAGCCAGCCGCGCCAAGCCGTCTTTTTCGGCACGATCATGAAGCGCTGCGGACTGGGGTTGGGCGTACTCATTCCGATAGGATACCGTTCAGCAACCTTTCTATAAAGAAAAAGACCGCGCAGCCGGCAAATGCTCAGCACGCATGCAGTTTTCTTGTGGCTATAATCCAGCCAAGTCAGGTATTGAACGGAGTTTGTCAGCATGTCCGAAGCTCATTTATATGCTCTGGGTCTGGCGCTTGCCTGCCTTTCCGGTGTTCGAGCCTATCTGACGGTACTCGGGGTCGGTCTTGCCGGTTTGAGCGGCTGGGTAGAATTGCCGGCAGCCCTGCAAGTCACGATGTCCCCATGGGTTCTGGGCACGGCCGGGGCATTGACCATTGTTGAATTTTTCGCCGATAAAATACCGGGCGTTGATTCCGGATGGGATCTGTTGCAGACCTTGTTGCGGGTGCCCGTCGGAGCATTCCTGGCAGCTGCCACCTTGTCGGGCGATGGTCAGCTCGCTACCAATGCCTTGATTGCCGGTGGCGCGATGGCCTTGCTAACTCATGGCGTGAAAGCGTCTACCCGCGTGGCGATCAATGCATCGCCCGAACCGGTCACCAATATCGGTGCATCATTGACCGAAGACGCGGTCGTTACCGGTGGAGTGGCTCTCGTATTCGCCCATCCTTTGCTGACCTTGGGCCTTGTTCTCGGCGTGTTGTCGGTGATGGCACTTATCGTCGCCTGGCTTGTCCGATTCATCCTTAGAAAAATAAGTGGCGTGCGTGCTGCCGTTTCACAATAGTTCCATCAAGTTTTATAACTTGTAACACGCGCGATTGCTTTAAGGCGCAGCGCACTGTGACAGCGCACGCAAAAGCGGGGCATAATCCCTGTTCACAGGGGGCGGTAATGAACCAGCAGGAAACACCAGTACTCGCCGAACCAAACTCCGCACTGCTGCGCATTATTCCAAAGCGCGTGGAAGTGATGGGTCGGCGTTTGCAGCGTTTTTTGCAGGACGGTTGGGACATCAACGGTTTGGCATTATTGCAGGACGACGCACATGCGCTCGCACATGCCTGTGCAGAACAGAATTTAATCGAGCCGGCAGACTCATTGCAGACGATGGCGGGCTTGCTCGACATCACCATCGAACAGCAGGAATTACCCGACCCGACCGTTGGCGAACGCTTGCGTAATCTGATGGATGCCTTGCAGATCGCATTGCCGACCATGCCTGACGATGTGCAAGACATGTTTGCCGGTCGTGAACGAATTGGCGACAACACCGCGCGTGCCGAAATCCCCCCTATGGCCTATTGGCGGCGCTGGGGTGGCGATGCTCCCCCGATCGTTGCCGTGCAAGCCTTGATCGATACCATCAAAAACTCGCCTGCCGCAAAACCGGTTGCTACCGAAGCAAGCGATCCGTGGTCGGATAGAACAAAACACCACGGCGACACCATCCATCGGGACATTTTTTCTGAAAACGATTTCATCGAACCACCGGAACCGATGTCATCGGCGAAATTCGAAGCCGTCACCATTACGGTGCCCGATACCTCGTCGCAACTGCCTCAGATAGCCAAGCCCGTCATCAAGTCAAATGTCACGCCGTTGCCGGTCATCAAACCACCGGAAACCAGGCCGCATGAAATCAGTGCAAATAACACACTGGAAAATCTGCAGCTGCCGGTGACTTCCGATTTCCGGATTTATCATTTGACCGCGTATGGCACTTTGTCGATGGCGCTCGACCAGCGTTTCGAGAAACAGGGGCTTGATCTTGAACTGGTAGAAGACATCGACGAGCTCAAGGAATTGCTGAGTGCATTGCCGGCCGATTTGGCCATCGTTGATGCCGAGTTTGGACCGCAACTCGAAACACTGGGACAAAGTATTCAGGCATTGCGGCAAAAACAGAGTCGCAAACTGAAACTCGTTGCGCTTGCCGAGGCCGATGACATTGCTCAACGTTTGTCGGCGCGCCGTGCGGGCGTGGATGCCTTGATCGTCGGTGCAAAAAGCGTCGAGGAAGTCATCAAGCGCCTGCACAGCTTGCTTGATCCAGGTGCAGAAAGTCCTTACCGCATTTTGATCGTGGAAGACGATCGCTCGCAGGCCCTGTTCGCCGAAGGTATTTTGCGAAATACCGGCATGGAAACACTGGTCGTGCTGGACGCCCTTGAGGTCATGCCGGCACTTGAGCAATTCCAGCCCGACCTGTTGCTGATGGATTTGAATATGCCCGGCGCCAACGGCATCGAATTGACCAGCCTGATTCGCGAGCAGGAAGCCTTCATGCACACGCCCATCGTGTTCCTGTCGGGCGAAAGCGACGAGGACAGGCAGTTTGATGCCATCGATGCCGGCGGCGATGATTTTCTCAGCAAGCCCATCCGGCCACGGCATCTTATTTCAGCAGTGCAGAACCGCGTGCGAAGACATCGTGCGATGGAAAACCGACAGCAAAAACGCAGCGTCAAGGATGTCCAGACCGGGTTATATGATCGCTTGGCATTGCTCGCGTTGATTAATCATCACTTGCAGCAGGGCACCAATAAAAAAGGCGGTGTTTTCCTGCTCGAAATGGAAGGGCTTTCGAGTCTGCGTGAACGTTTCGGCATTGCCGCTTTCGAGCAATTGCAACAAGAAGTCGTGCGGGTGCTGTCGAAAGATGCCGTGGACTGCCCCATTGGCCGTTTCGGCGATGGGAGTTATCTCGTCTATGCCTCGCAACCTGATGAGGCGAGTCTTGTGGCACTCGCTCAGCAATGTCGCAACAGCCTTGTGCAGGAAGAATTCCATGTGCAGTCGCAACCATTGAAATTGCGGGCGTCGGCCGGCGTATGTGCATTCCGGCATCCGTTCCATGATAGCGGCGCGATGTTGAATGCCATCGAGAAAGTGACACGCGATGCACGCGGCAGCGATAACGGTGTGTGCCAGTACGAACCGCCAAAAGCGGAAGACGCATCCCGTGAAGCGGCCTTGCTGAAACAGGTACGCGAAGCCATCGAACAACATTCGCTGGAATTGCTTTACCAGCCGGTGGTTGCCGTGGCCGGTAGCGATGATTCGCAATATCAAACCCTGTTGCGTTTGCGCGATACCAGTGGCCAGTTGTTGCCGGCGGCGGAAGTCATTCCGATGGCCGAACGCAACGACCTGATCGTCGATATTGATCGCTGGGTATTGATCCAGGCGCTTGCGCTTATTCGTGATCGCCGGGCCGAGCAGAGGCCGATGCGCCTGTTCGTCACGCAGTCACCGCTCACCCTCGCAGACAGTACGCAGGCGGAGTGGCTGAAATCCGAACTGCAGGACAATGATGTTCCCGGTGCCTGTCTGGTGGTTGAACTCAGGATGGAAGATGCCTCGATCCATGTGGCCACCGTCCGGCAATTTTGCGACAGCCTGGTATCGCTCGGCGTACAGTTCTGTCTCAGTCAGTTCGAGTTGAATTCGGAAACCGAACGCCTGCTGGAGCAATTGCCTTTGGGTTTTGTGAAGCTCGCGCGCAAGTACTCCACCGGCATTCAGACCCAAAGCACACGCGACGAACTGAAAACATTGATTGACCGCGCGCATCGTCGCGGTCTTGAAGTTATTGGCACTGGTGTTGAAGATCCGCAGGCGGCGGCCACCTTGTGGATGAGCGGGATTGATTTCATTCAGGGCAATCTGGTGCAGGAAGCCGATAGTGGTCTTGATTTTGATTTCCAACAGGCGGTGCTTTAAATGGGACAGAAGTTTAAGTCAGGCGACGCACTCGTCGTTCGATGGATTGCCATTTCAGGTGCCGCCGGTGCCGCCATTGCTTCCGCCTTTGCCCACTGGAGCAACCAGCAGGTTTGGCAAAGCGTAGCCTTGATTGCCGCGTTGCTGGCGGTCGCCGGTATTGCCGGGCTTTGGTATGCCTTCGCAAAACGGAATGAAGCCTTGACGGCAGCTTCCGAACAAACGCATGAACAAAAACGCGAAGTGAATGCACTCAATGAAGAGCTCGCCGTGCATCGTGAGCTGGAAAAAGAATTGACCATCGCGAAACAGGCGGCCGAATCCGCCATGATGGCAAAGGGCGAATTTCTTGCGACCATGAGTCATGAAATCCGCACGCCGTTGAACGGCATTATTCCGATGCTCGACATCATGATGTCGGTAAAATTGGCGCCGGATCATCACGATATTTTGCGTACCGCCTATACATCGGCACGCCAGATGCTGCGCATCGTCGACGACATTCTCGATTACTCGAAACTCGAAGCCAACAAGCTTCAGTTGGAGACCACCAGCTTCAACCTGCGCGAAGTGTGCGACTCCATCATCATGCTGATGGACAAGCCTGCCGAGAGCAAAGGCTTGCGATTGAACCTGCAGCTCGACAGCAATGTGCGACTGCCGGTTCGCGGTGACCCCGTTCGATTACGGCAGGTACTCACCAACCTTGTCAGCAATGCACTTAAATTTACCGAGCGCGGCTCCGTAACTCTACATATTGCCCGCAAAGGCGAAACGCGCACGCAGCACGAGTTGCGGATTGAAGTTCGCGACACCGGCATTGGCATCAGCCCGCAGGGCGTGCAGCAATTATTCCGGCCCTTCAGTCAGGCAGATGCTTCGACCACCCGCTTGTACGGCGGGACCGGACTTGGACTGGTGATTTGCAAACGCATTGTCGATTTGATGGGCGGCACGATCGGAGTCGAATCCGAGCCTGGTCGCGGTTCCACTTTCTGGGTTGAGCTGCCTTTGCTGAAAGCGCCTGGCGACATGCGCGCGCAAAAACTCGATTTGAACGGCTCGCGTGTACTGCTGCTGAGCAATGATGGCGTATTTCGTCAACGCATCCAGCAGGCAACGTCGAACTGGGGTTGCCAGATAACCGAGGCCGACACCACACAGGATGCCCTGTCGAAATTACGCACGGCATTGACGCGCGGCAATACCTGGACTTTCGATTTATTGCTGGTCGACATGAACAGCGTGCGCAGTACGGCGATTGCCTTGCATCGCAACCTGCGACGCGCGCCGGATCTCGAAAGTTTGCGTGTCGTGTATCTGCTTGGCAACGAACCATTGCCGGACGAGCTCAATGATGGCCCCTTGATGCTGAGTTTGCCGCGTGTCATGCAGGCAAATGAAATGCGTACCGCCATCAGTAATTTTTTGTCGGTGCCAGGCGAAAAAGTCGAGACCATCGAAGAGTCCTACAATGCCGCATCAACTGCTGCACAATCGCTTTCGCAGATGCCGGCAACGGGTTCTTCGGCCGCTGCTGCACAGCCAATCAAAAAATTGCGCGGCCATCTGCTTCTGGTCGAAGACAACCCGGTCAACTTGATGGTGGCGCAGCGATTGATCGGTTTGCTCGGCTTGAATTGTGAAACGGCCGACAACGGTGAAAAAGCCCTGGAACGAATGATGTCGGGGCATCTTGATCTGGTGTTGATGGATTGCCAGATGCCGGTCAAGGATGGCTACACCGCAACACGCGAATGGCGACAGCATGAACTCAATGCCGGCTTGCCACGTTTGCCGATCATTGCAATGACGGCCAATGCGATGGCGGGCGACCGCCAGAAATGTCTCGATGCCGGAATGGATGATTACATCACCAAACCGGTGGATCGCCGCCTGCTTGAATCGAGTCTCGCGCGCTGGTTAAAAGTGAAGCAGGAACAGAGCGCTATCGTTGGCGATGTGGCTTCTGCACCACGAGCTGCAGTGCCCGCACAACAAGCTACGCCGGTACAAACGCCGCCACCGCCTCGCCCTGCTGTCGTTCCTGCCGTGCAGCCAGTCGCTGCAACGGTTCCTGCTCCGAGAGTAACGCCAGCTCCTGCAATGGCGCCGCCGGTAACGCCACCACCACGACCTGTCACCGCACCTGCAGTGCCATCGCAACAGATGCCGCCACCGCGCGTTCTGCCGCCGCGTCCTGTCACGCCGGCCAATGTAGCGGGCAATGCCGCAACACCGGCCAGTACAAGGCCAGCCGTTGCACCGGTCGCCATTGAATCACCTGCCCAGAGCTTGCCAGTGTTGGCGCCGGAAGTACTAGAAGAACTCGAAGCCGTGATGGGCAATGATTATCTTGGCCTGATCAAATTATTTCTGGAAGATGCACCCAAACAAATCCAGCAACTCGAACAAGCGGCCGCCGACAATAATATTCACGGCATGATTGCACCGGCACATACGTTGAAATCCTCCAGCGCCAATCTTGGTGCGCTTGCCTTGTCCGCGATTGCAAAGCGAATTGAAATCGGCGCCCGCGGCAATGCACTCAATCGACCCACCGTTGCGGTCGTGATGCTCGAAGCGGAATACAAAAAAGCGCAGAATGCCTTGCAGGCAATGCTGCAGTAATGCATTGCAAATGCGCAGCCAATAAAAAACCGGCAACTGCCGGTTTTTTATGGTGTCGAGTATGAGTGCTTAACTTTTCAATTGGGCCTGCAGATAATTTTGCTCGCCCAGTCGTTCCATCAAGCCGAGCTGGGTTTCCAGCCAATCCACATGTTCTTCTTCCGAACTCAAAATGGAAGCAAATAAATCGCGCGAAACATAATCGGCAACAGTTTCAGAGTAGGCGACTGCCGCTTTCAAGTCGGGAATCGCAATCAGCTCGAGTTTCAAATCGCATTCGAAAATTTCTTTTGGTGTTTCGCCGATGAAAAGTTTTCCGAGCGATTGCAGGTTCGGCAGGCCGTCCAGAAACAGGATGCGTTCGATCAAGCGATCAGCATGTTTCATTTCGTCGATCGATTCATGGTGCTCGTGTTCACCGAGTTCCTTGAAGCCCCAGTTCTTCAGCATTTTTGCATGCAGAAAATACTGGTTGATCGCGATCAGTTCGTTGTAAAGCGCTTTGTTCAGATGTTCGATGACTTTGCTGTCGCCTTTCATGGCATTGCTCCCGAGAATATGCGGCCACTGTAATGGCAACTAGTATAAAGATGTTGGAATGGGAAACGCCCATTCACGATGGCGCGCTTTCAGGCCGCTTGCAAGATCGGCAAGGGTAGCAGGGCAGGCGCGTGGGCATCATTCAAAATGGCGGTGGCCATGTCGCGGCAACTTCCGCAATTACTGCCCAGGCCGGTACGCATCGTCAGTTCTGCCACATCACGAACACCCTCGGCGGCAGCGCGCTGGATGGCTTTATCAGTGATACCAAAGCATACACAGACATACATGGCAGATTCTGGCCCGGCTACGAATAAGAATGATTCGTATTTAACGCCCAATGAGAATGATTGTCAACAAATCAAACTAAATGGCTAGCGCTTGCCGAATTTGGGCCCGTTGGCGGCGGCCAATATCTGCTGGGCCAGCTCCCCGGCATTGGTCGGAACAGCCTCATCTCCGGCAATCGTGCGGGCATGATCGCTTAAATGATGCAAAGCCCGCACATAAACCTCACGCTTGAAGTTGACCACATGCTCAACCGGGTACCAGAAGTCCACCCAGCGCCAACTGTCAAATTCGGGTTTCTCGGTCAAATTCAGGCGAACATCGGCTTCGTCGCCGTTAAAACGCAATAAAAACCAGACCTGCTTCTGCCCCACGCATACCGGTTTCGTGCCATAACGCACGCAGCGTTTGGGGAGTCGGTAGCGAAGCCAGCCGGGTGTCGCCCCCAGCACTTCAACGTGCTCAGGCAACAGGCCAACTTCTTCATGTAGTTCTCGGTACATCGCTTCTAGCGGGGTTTCATCAGTGTTCATGCCGCCTTGCGGAAATTGCCAGCCATCCCGGTTCACCCTGCGGGCCCAGAACAACCTGCCATCCGTGCGCATGAGCACGATGCCCACATTAGGGCGAAAACCGTCCGGAT
Organism: Pseudomonadota bacterium; assembly: GCA_029560515.1. Lineage (GTDB taxonomy): Bacteria > Pseudomonadota > Gammaproteobacteria > Xanthomonadales > Xanthomonadaceae > Arenimonas. Next base: position 1,012 of record JAKQKT010000241.1, on the reverse strand, counting down.
CGATCACGACGCGGACTCCAAATTCACTACCCGCAAGCCTGCCACAAGCCATGGCCGCAGGACAAGCAAAACAATCGAGATGGACACGGCAGCCGATGCGAAGTAAAATTCGCGGCCCTGCTGGTCTAACCACAGCAGCGGTCAATGGTTGTGTAGCTCAGCCGGTTAGAGCACGGCACTCATAATGCCGGGGTCGGTGGTTCGAGTCCACCCACAACCACCAAAAAATTGCTAATAAAATCAAATGCTTGCAGAGATATGGACATCTTCGCGAGCATTTTTTTTGCCCAAAAATCTGTTCTGTGCCCGGTTGGTGCCCAGTGGGTGCCCAAAAAAATTTAGGAAATTTAATCGGCCGTTTGAAAATGACACCATCACTACTAAGGCTTACCAACAAAATATTCCAATTACGTTATTAAAAGTGAGAGGGTGGTCATGACACCAGCTCATATTCATTTGCCATAGTGATTTTCATAGTCTCAATGCGTGTGAAAGTCTAGAATCAAAAAACTGTGTACTTACTTCGAGCCCGAGTTTATCAACGGTCTAATTGGTTGGGGAAAAATGCAGGCAAAATATTTGTGATGGGGATCCGACAGGTAATTGGAAGCAAAGCTATATTTTTCCGACTGGAAGCCAGGTCAGGCCGCTTACCTGAATTCTGGGTTTGTTAGGATGACTATGGCAGCTGATTCGCCTCGCAAAAGCAAGCCTATGGGTACTCTGTTTCGTATGGCGCTGATGAGCGGTGATATCGAAGCGATTAACCTTCACCTTCGCCGTGGCGAGGACCCAAATGCAATAGACAATATTGGCCGCTCAGCGTTGATGGTTGCTGCCACACGTGGGCATCTAGATGCGTGTCGTGCACTACTTGATGCCGGCGCCTGCCGGAACTATCGGGACCGAGAGGGGCGGAATGCAATATCAGTAGCTGATCAAAAAACACCTGAGCTTCTGGAGCTTCTCACGGATAAAGTTCCGATTCCGTTTTCAGATGTCAGTTTGAATG
>JAKQKT010000236.1 GCA_029560515.1 Pseudomonadota bacterium | reverse complement strand
GCGGAAAATACGAAGCCGCGCGCCGGGTTTTTCATTCGCGGAATCATGTCTTGCGGAATAAACGTCTGCCAGGCATTGGCCGAGTTGCTGCCATCGAGAATAAACCGGCCCTGTTCTTTGGTGCGCACCGGGAAACGTCCCTGCACCTGAATGGCGATGTCGCCGCTGCGGGTAGCGAATACGAAGTTCTGCGCCGGGCAGTCGAATCCACGCAGGGCAGCCTGGTAATCCTGGAAATTTTTACCCGAATTTAGTTTCAGGAACAGTGCCATTTCGTCGGGTTCCGGCACGTCGTGCGAGATCCAGCGCAAAGCACAGTCGTATAAGGGGTGTTTCGGGTCGTTGTCGTAGGTCATGGGGCCCCAGACGGTGTAAGCCACGGTATCGTACACCGTTTCCTTGCCGCGCACCGGGATCACTTCGATTTGTTTGCGCACCTCGCTTTGCCGGCCGTCGAGCATGTATTTGCTGTGTGATGCGTCGGCCCATTTGATTTGATACCAGTCGGACACGTCCCAGCCGACGTTCGTCATGCCCCAGGCCGTATTTTCATTGAAGCCGATCACGACGCCGGGAACGCCGGGCAGCGACACGCCGTAGCAGTTTTGTTCGGGTGTATGAATCTGCACCTGAAACCAGATAGAAGGCAGCGTGAGGTTGAGGTGCGGGTCGTTGGCCAGCATGGGATGGCCCGATTTTGTTTTGGAACCCGCTACGGCCCAGTTGTTGCTGCCTTTCAGGTAGCCGTCGATTTCGGGCAATTCGGAGGCCGCCAGCGGGCCGCTGTATTGATCCTTCCAGGAGGAAGAGGAACTCAATTTTTTATTCCTGGGAGGCGGTTGCGTAAGCACTTTGGCCGGCGCCCACTGACCTGTGTCGGGAATGATAGGCTGTTGTTTCGGGTTCCATTCGGGATACAGGAAATCGAACGTCTGTTGCCCGAACTGCGCCAGCGCATTGGTAGAAGCCAGATCGCCTTCGCCGGAAGCCAGGTTTTCGGCCATACTTTCGATAACCAGCGCCGTTTTCAGTACACTCCAGTGCTCGGGCTTATAATCCAGCAGTTTGAACTCTATAGGATAATCGGCCGGGCTCAACTG
>JAKQKT010000232.1 GCA_029560515.1 Pseudomonadota bacterium | reverse complement strand
ATCGTCAATCTCGGCATCGGAATCCCGACCCTGGTCGCGAACTATGTCCCGGCGGGCATGGACGTCTGGCTCCAGTCGGAAAACGGTCTCCTCGGCCTCGGACCTTTCCCCACCGAACAGGATCTCGATCCCGATCTCATCAACGCCGGAAAACAGACCGTTTCCGCTCGCCGCGGTGCAAGCTTTTTCTCCTCCGCAGATTCATTCGCCATGATCCGTGGCGGACACGTCGACCTCTGCATCCTCGGCGCGATGCAGATTTCCGAAGAGGGCGATATCGCCAACTGGATGATCCCCGGAAAAATGGTCAAGGGCATGGGTGGCGCGATGGATCTTGTCGCCGGTGTAAAACGCGTGGTCGTCGTGATGGAACACAACAACAAGGACGGCGCCGCAAAATTCAAGCCGGCCTGCGAACTGCCACTGACCGGCCAGAATGTGGTGGATGTGCTGATCACCGACCTCGGCGTGTTTTCGCGCCCCGATCGCCACAGCGAATTTGAATTGATCGAATTGGCTCCGGGTGTGACGCTCGAAGAAATGCGCAGCAAGACGACGGCGAAGTTTCATACACGCCTGGTTTGATTTATCAGGCGGGTTGCGACATACCGGATTGACCATGTCCGATTGACATTGATATTTGACTTCACTGGAAAACACGTTCATTTTTGCCAGCTGAATAAACGGCGCTGCCTGACAACATGAACAAAATTGCCAAACTGTTTCTGATACTTGCTTTGTTGCTTGTAGCGACCAGTGCCATGGCCGGGGTACGCGAAGTAAAGCCGGGGCACCCGTTGACGCTGTCACCGGGTGAAGGGATGCTGCTATTGGTATTCGACAGCAATGTTCCGATAGATAGCGCCGGTGTTGTGCGTGAGGGCGGCTCCGGCAGTTACTTCATCACCCGGCCTCCCGCAGCAAAGACCATACGCCTTCTTGTTGCCCAGGAAGGAAATTATTCATGGACGGATTTGCAACTGTACGGCGGGTATTTTCAGGTAAAGAAAGACGGGAAGTACCGTTTCAAAGTCAGTGCCGGGGTAGTCAACTATCCGGGCAATCTCGTCTTCGAGCTCACCAGTTCCAAACGCGCCAGCATCAGCAAGGTAAACCACAGTCTAGAATTCATGGATTGGCTGGCAAAAACCTATCCCGACATCGAAAAAAGTTATCCGTTTGAATATACCGGCGATTATCCGGATCCATTCCCTTCGTTTTATCGATCGGAAAGCGCTGGATACAAAGAACCAAGAGAGAGCCGGTCCCGAGAACTTCCTCCTGTTCCGGCAATGGACTTGTCGCCCGAGTTATTGTGGAAAACGGGAAGAATAATCTCAATCCAGCTAAGTCCGGATGCCAGTTATGTCACCGAAATCATCAATCTCGGCGAAAAGAAACAGGAGTTGAATGTCATCGATTTGAAATCGGGGACTATCACGCAGTACAGCGAGTTTGAGGATTTTTATGACCTGACATGGGTAAGCAACAATGCGTTCGTATTGTCCGTTTCTGGCCTTGCACGCTATGTGCAGGTGAAGGACAGCAATAGTGGAAAGCTGGTTTTTGAAACCACGGTTATCGCAAGGAGCGGAAACGTTTTGGATCCAATGCTTGCCAATCCCGACTATTTTCTTTATGCGACCTGGGCAACACTGAAAGACAATGCCGTCTATATCTACAAGTTGAGCAAAGCCAATACTGCAAGCCTCGAGAAACTAGGAAACTTCACGACCCGTAACCGCGTGAATATCAACCTGAAAAATGACCGCGACTGGATCACCGATGCCGCAGGCAATATTGCAGCAGCTACCGTATTCGAAAACGGCAAAAGAAGTCTTTATATGCGCTCGGGAGCGCAATATTTGAAAGTTCGCGAGCTACCCGATATCAACGACGAATTCTTCTACCCCGTGGCCCTGAGTTCCGATGGCAAGAAACTATTTGCGATTACCGATGAAAATCGACCGCAGCGCGAACTTGTCAAAATGGATTTGGCAACCGGCGCCAATGTCGAAACCGTCTTTTCCAAAGATGGCATCGATATCAGCTACGTAATTTTCGATGCCGAGCGACAACCGATTGGCGTCGCCTATTACCTCAATGGTCAGGCCCGGAACGAGTATTTCGACCAGAACTCGGAAATACTCAATCGCCAGCTTGCCAAGGTATTTTCCAATAGCAATATTTCCAGCATTGACCGCGACCAGACCAACTCCTCTGTGCTGATTTATGTCAACAGCAGCTCGAATCCCGGCGCCGTGTATCTGTTTGATACCCGGAAAAAGCAGGTCGAGAAAATTGACGATGAGGCGCCGTGGCTGGAAAAATTCCAGTTCAGCGACAGTCTGGTTCTCAAGACCACCGCGAAAGACGGCTTGGTGATCGAGTCGTATCTCACCCTGCCCGTGAAAAAGCAAAATGCTCCGTTTCCGCTTGTGGTGATGCCGCACGGCGGACCCATCGGAATCCGGGATGCAAGGCATTTTGACAGTGATGTCCAATTCCTCGTGTCGCAAGGCTATGCCGTCTTGCAGGTCAATTTCCGTGGCTCGTCGGGTTACGGAAAAGCATTCCGTGAAGCCGGAAAAGGAAGCTTCGGCACGGCAATCGAGAATGACATCGATGCCTCCTTGAACAATGCGCTCGCAAATTATCCGCTGGACAAATCGAACATGTGCATCATCGGCATGAGCTATGGTGGCTACTCCGCTCTTGTTTCGGCGATGCGCTGGCCAGACCGTTACAAATGCGCAATTTCCTTTTCCGGAATTTCAGACCGCATTTTGAGTTTCACCGCAAGCGACAGTGTCCGCCTGGAATCGACCCGAAAATGGATGGAAGATTATTTCGGCAATCCCCTGACCAGTCTCGACAAGATGAAAAGCGAACAGCCCCTGTATGCCTACAAAAAACTGAAAACTCCCCTGATGCTGATCCATGGAACCGACGACGTTCGCGTCGATTACGAACATGCTACTCGATTGCAAAGAATGCTGACGATGGCAGGTAATCCGCCGGTCATGTTGACCCTGAAAAACGAAGGGCATGGCTTCACCAATATCTACAGCATAAAGGTGTCATGGGAGAACATTGCCGGATTTCTGGCCCAACACCTGAAGCCTGTCGCTTTACCCGCTGCTGTTCCGGCCAAAGCCCCGGCTTCCGCAGCGGAAACAATCAAGACTCCGTGAATATTGCCCTGTCTTGCAAGAAGTGTTGACCAATTCAGCGTTTGCGCAGGAATAATTTCCTGGCAACTTGCACCATGGCTAAAACGATAATACCCACCACAATTCCGATTGCCGCATCGGCCGACCAGCTCGTCACCGTGCCCAGGGGTTCGGTTTTCGGCGTCAGCCCGGCAATGAAATGATGCAGGGCGGGAACGTTGTGCGTCAGGATGCCACCACCGACCAGAAACATGGCCACCGTGCCGGCAACCGACAGTGTTTTCATCAGGTAAGGCGCGAACCAGAGAATGAGCCGGCCCAGCTGTTGCTTGAAACGCGCCCAGGCATTGGCCCCTTTCTGCTCGACAAGATACACGCCGCCATCGTCGAGCTTCACGATTCCGGCAACCAGGCCATACACGCCAATCGTCATGATGACCGAAATCAAAGTCAGTACGGCTACCTGATGCGTGAATGTCGCCTCTTTCACAGCGCCCAGGGTGATCACGATGATTTCCGCCGATAAAATAAAATCGGTGCGAATGGCGCCCTTGATCTTGTCTTTTTCGAATGCGACCAGATCGCTATCGGTCGTCAGCGCTTTGAGCATGTCCTTGTGATGCTGCTTGTCTTCGGCATCGGTATGCAGGAATTTGTGCGCGATTTTCTCGACGCCTTCGAAACACAGAAACGCACCGCCGATCATCATCAGGGGAACCACGGCAGCTTCAAGGTAGAAGCTCAATGCCAGTGCGACCGGCACCAGAATCGCCTTGTTAATCGCGGAACCTTTCGCCACTGCCCAGACCACGGGCAGCTCCCGGTCGGCGGCAACGCCGGCCACTTGCTGTGCATTCAATGCAAGATCATCACCCAGTACGCCGGCGGTTTTCTGGGTGGCGACCTTGGTCATCACCGACACGTCGTCTAGCAGTGTCGCGATATCGTCGATGAGGGCAAGCAAACTGGATCCGGCCATGATGTCTTTCGTTTTGTGTAGTTGATCGTATTTTTACACAAAAGCGCGACGGCTTTTGCGATGACAAGGTCGGACTAAACGGATCCGCATCGGGAACGATGCGTGTTTTATCCTGCCAGTGCTGGAATCAACTGCCACGTGCTTGCAGCGATTCCTGCAAAATTAGAGCGGGAAGCTATTGGTAACTTGCGTCACTCACGCGCCAGCTATTGTCGGCATTGCGCGACAAGGTGAAGTTCCCGCTGTAGTGGTCCTGATCGCCGAGACGGACATTCTTGAAACGATTTTCGTATCGCAGGTTCTCGAACGCTCCGCTCACGGCACCCTTGATTTCCTCGAAGGGATTATTGGTCCTGCGTTTTTCCTTTTCCCTTTCTTTCCTGCGCTTTTCATCCAGTGCCGCAACAATCACGTCACCATCCGCCTTGTAGGTGAAGTCGAATTCCGCATCCACCTTGTACTGCACCGGATCGCTATCGACGACTTTCACCAGATTGCTAAAAACGAAATTCTCGGCCAGCACAAATTCGCGCGGATATTCTTCCTGTTGCAGCACATAATCGCCGATAGCGGTTTTCATGGCAGTTTCATCCGGGCGCAACAAGCCGCAGCCCGACAGGCACGACAGAAGCAATACCGCCACCAACACTCGTAACTTGATCATCGTGATTCCTTATTTGCTGCGCGCATCCTGGATGATTTGCGCGATATGCGGATGTCCCTGCTCGATCAATTCGTGCGGTGTAAATTGAAACCCGCATAACACCATGGCTTCGCCAAGAGCCCAATCCAGCTGGTCTTTGCTGAAATTTCGTGTACCGGCAATGATCGCGACCAGGGCCTCATCGCTGGGAACAGGACCTTCCGACGGCGCCTGGCTGCCGGCATTTTTGCCGGAAACCACCTGCTTGCTAGCGATCGCGGTTTGCAGCCATTCAATTCTTGCCAGTGCGGTCGCAAAACGATCGGCCGAATCATCGAGCTCCGGTACGGCGGTTGCCAATGCACCCAGCAAGGCATCGCGTTCGGCAGCAATGGCATCTTGCTGCTTTTTCAATGTTTCCTGTGCCTGTTTCATTTTTTCGACTTCGGCGCCGAGATTCTCCAGCTCCGTTCCGGGATCCACCAGGGTCTTGGTATCCAGCAGGCGCATCACGTCATTGCCGAGCTTTTCATAAAGATCCGGGTGCGAAAATTTCAGGTCGCGTGCGGCGCGCTGCCAGGCCAGGCCAACCTGGTTCGTAGTCAGTGTCTTGTTCGCACCGATGGCCGGTTCCGCCACCACCGTCTCGGCCTGTGGTCTACCTGCACTGGCGATGGCCGCATCCAGCTTGTCGCACATTTCGGTTTTGTGAAAATCCTTGATGTACTTTCGCAGTTCGATGCGGCAATCAATCAGCAGGTTTCGAAGATCTTTCATAGGCGCTTCTGTAAATTCACTGTTCTAAGCAAGATGAGGCGCGGGCAACAAAACCGCGCGCATTAAAGCAGAGTGGAAAAGAATCATTCGCCCTCGCAATGCAGTATCGCAACAAAACAGGATTCAACGGGAGTCGCCCTGAGGGAATGGTAGGCACACCGGGTAAAAATGGCTAGTGGCCATTTTGCGACAAACGGTGCGAGAGCAGGCTCCAGCGCCGGTTTTGTCGCGAAATGGCCGTCATCATGCTGGTCTGATCCGCACAAATTTCAATCCGTTTTTTTGCGCGCGTGATTCCGGTATAGAGCAGTTCGCGCGAAAGCACCCGGTGGCTGGCATCAGGCAAGACCAGCAATACCCGTTCGAATTCCGAACCCTGCGATTTGTGCACGGTAATCGCATATGCATCTTCATGGGCCGGAAAATTGGCCGGATGCCAGGCTTTCAAGCCTGCGGCAGTTTCGACCCAGATACGCAGAATGCCTTGTTCGTCAGGCCAGCATAGCCCGACATCCCCATTGAACAATTTTTCCCGCGCGGTGTTTTCCGTGACCAGGCATAAACGCCCCTGATAAAAATCGGCATCACTTTTTTTCTTCAGGCGATTGGCGATATAACGATTGATCGCGATACTGCCGGCGCCGGATTCGCGGGCGGCACACAATACCCGAAATTCGCTGCTCAATTTCAGCGCCTGTTCGAGCGAATTCGCTCGCCGTATTTTTTGATAATGCGATACCGCTTCGTCCGCGATTATTTTTTCCAGTGCGCGCCCGCTGCCTGCCTGCCAATGCACTCCGCGAAAGTGCCCTTGCTGCAATCCCTGGATAAAGCGTCCGCTATCGCCAGACAAAACCGTCTGCGCCGCCACGGCGATATCGGAATCGGCGTCCTGCCGATACACGCGTTCCAGATGTACGCGATGCCGCTCACTATCGGAGCGTAGTGCAATCGCATCACAGCAGGCACGCAACACATTGCCGGTTTCCACCGATGGCAACTGGTCGGGATCGCCCACCAGAATCAGCCGCGCATGCAGGGGCAAGGCTTCCAGTAATTTGCACACCAGCGGTAAATCGATCATGGAAGCTTCGTCAACGATCAGCACATCCAGCGGCAATGGATGCCCGGCATCATGCCGGAACTGCACGGAATTGGGTTTGCTGCCAAGCAGACGATGCAGGGTTTTGGCCTCCATCTGCTCCACCGGAACAGGCACGGACAATTGCCCGGAACCCATTACCGTACGCAGTGATTCACTCAAGCGCGTTGCCGCCTTTCCGGTCGGTGCGGCGAGACCAATTCGAAGTACTGACGCATTTTCATTCGCCTGATATTGCAGCAGTTGCAGCAAGCGGCCAATGGTCGTGGTTTTGCCGGTACCGGGCCCACCGGTCAAGAGAAAGAAGCCGGTTTCGCAGGCTCGCTTCGCGGCGACGGCCTGTGCCGATTCGATCGATTCCGGAAATAATTCCCCCCTGAAGTTCTCCATGTCGGCCGATATCGATTTGGTTCCGGCGGCAAGGCGTTGAACGAGATTCAAGGCCAGACGATTTTCATAATCCCGATATCGCTTCAAGGCGATCGTGTCTTGGTCGAGCACCAGAACGCAATTTTGCAGCGATTCACCTTTCACCACCCAGGCCGATGTTTTCAGGACCGCCAAAAATGCCTGTGCTTCCGGTATTTGTGGCGCCGGGCCGGCGCTGGCTTCAATGAGCAGATCATCGAGGCGGTCCAATGGCAGGCAACTATGCCCGAGGCTGTGGGCTTTCGATGCCAAGGCAACGGCAACGGCAACCAGCTCCTGAGTCTCCGGATCAAGACGCTGCAAACTCATTGCCAGCGCATGATCGACATCGCGAATATGGCGCGATTTCAGCAAGGAAAACAACAGGGCCTGACTCATGCTGCCTGCTCCGCGAGAGGGTGCAACAGGAGCTCGAGTCGCTCGATCAGCGCGCGATCAAAACGCAGCGCCACGATTCCCGCGCCATCCTGTCGCTCGGCATTCAGTCCACGGCAGAACAAATAGCGAATGCCGCCAATATGTTTTTCATACTCGTAATCCGAGCGCAGCCGGAACTTGCACCAGCGATGCAGTGCCACGGTATAGATCAATGCCTGAAAATCATATTCGCTGTTACGCATCGCTTGCAGGCAATGTTCGATGTCGTAGGCGGGCAGACGGTTGGATTTGTAATCGCAGATATAAAAACGGCCATCATGCCGATACGTCAAATCAATCTTGCCGGTCATCAGGCCACTCAGGCGGCGCAGCAAAGGGAAGTCTTCCCGCTGTTGCAAAACACCATGCTCTTTCAATACCTCCAGCAATTGCCGGCTATCGCAATCGCGAAGGGAAAAATGGAATTCCATTTCATTCAGTCGCGCCTTTTGCGGCAGATCGCATAAACGCAAGCCTTCCGGCAACGGCGTCCGCAAAGTGTTGAAAACCAGCGGTGCCAATTGTGCGACGCCTGCTTCCAGTTCATCCGGCAAATAGCCATGGCGCAGCAGGGCCAGATGCAATACAGGCAACTCCGATTCCGGCGCCGTCTCCGCATGAACATGACTTGCCCACGCGTCGACCCGGGTGTTTTCCAATACCTGATGCAGGGCATTACCAAAGGCAATACCGGAAAAGCGCCGATCAAATACCTCATCCGCCGCAGAAAGCTCAACATTGGCAGGCTCCACTTCATCGGCCGCGGCCGTGACGCCGGGCCCCTGATGGCTGCCATGCGTCATCTGTGAAAAGCTCAGTACGCGCCAGTCCAGTTGTATCTGTGCGGAGGGTTTTGTGATGGTTATGGAATCGGGATGATTTGTTTCGTCGAATGAAGGCAGATCGTTTTTTTGCATCTTCAATTCATCAATCTCGATTACAGGATTATCGAGGCATATCCTGTTTAATTGCGCCAGGAATTCCGCGTGCGACGGTGTTTTAATCTCGTCTTTCGCGTTTCTGAACAACAGGGATGAAAAACCGCTTTTATCCGCCTGATAGACATGGCCACAACATACCCAGCAAAAGTATTGCGCGCGGGTAAGTCCCACATATAACAGCCGCACCTGTTCGGCCAACTGTTCTTCGGCTGCCTTTGCCTTGATGGCATCGACCTGTTTTTTATCTTTTTCGCCATAGACCAATGCATGCGTGATACGCAGATGCTGTTCGTGATAATTCAGCAGGCCCAGGCCGGCACCGGATTTCATTGTCTTGCCGAAATTGGCGAACGGCATGAATACCAGAGGAAATTCGAGGCCTTTGCTTTTGTGCAAAGTCATGATTTTCACGCGCTTCCTGTCGGAATCCAGACGCAATGTGTTTTCTTCATCGACACTGGATTCCTGCATGACATTGACCAGGTAATGCAGGCTTTGCTCTGGGCCCAAACTTCGGGCACTCGCCTGCTGCAGGGTTTCGGCAAGTTGCAGATAATTACTGAGCCGCCGCTCGCCATCGGGCAATGACAGGATTCTCGGCGCGGCCAGCGCACAAAGTCGTGTAACCAGACTCAACACGCCCTGTTGCCACCATAGCTGGCGATATTCGACGGCCATGTCGGCACTGATGGTCGCCAGCACATCATCCGATTCCAGTTGCCGAATACGGTCCACGTCATGACCGATAAGCAAGGTCGACAAGGCACCTCGCCAACGCGCCTGATCACCTTGCTGGATCAAGGCATCCAGCACCAGAAAAATTTCCTTTGCCTCGAAGCTCGCGAAAAGACTTTCCTGACTGCCGACCACGCTGGCAATGCCGCAGGCCGCCAATGCCGCCCGCATCTGGCTCGCTTCCCTGTTTTGATTGACCAGAACTGCAATATCGCCGGGCAATACATGGCGCATCTCGCCGGTTTCACGATCACGCAATACGGCATTTCCACGCCTGCCTGCCGAAAGCAGTAGATGGATTTTCTCCACGCAGGCCCGCGTTGCGAGTTCACGTCCTTTGCCGGCAGGCAGCGCTGCGGGCTCTTGTTTTTCCTGATCGATATACTCCGGCAGCAGGGCAAGCTGCATCGCGGGTGCCGGTGCATCGTTCCAGAGAAAATCCTCCTCCTTCACTGCGCCGCCAGCCCGTACCGGATAAAAACGAATATCCGATTCACGAAACGCATTCTCGCCGCCCCGATCAAACAGGCCGGCGATCGCAGCCAGCAGTCCGGGCCGCGAACGGAAATTTTCCGGTAAATTCCATTGCGATTGCGATTCACGCTTGGCGGCAAGATACGCATGCACATCGCCGCCGCGAAAGCCGTAAATCGCCTGCTTCGGATCACCGATCAAATATAGGGCATGGGCGGGCAACGCGAGTGGATACAGCGCCGAAAATATTTTCCATTGCTGGCTATCGGTATCCTGAAACTCGTCCACCAAAGCTACCGGATATTGTTTTCGGAGATCCTCGAGCAGAGCTTCGCCTGATGGGCCATCGAGAGCATCGGCAAGCTGCGTGATCAGATCGTCATAGCTGTATTGCTGCAATTTCTGCAACTGGGCTTCACGTCTTTTCCGCAGGCGATCACGCACCAGATGCAGGCAATGGATATCACGCGCCTGTTCAAAAGCCTGCACCTGCGAAAAACCCTGATACCAGTATTCGATCGCATCAAACAAGGGCGAAACCGGCGTCTGTTTCTTGTGATCTTTCTTTACCTTGGATGCAATATAGCTGGCCGACAAGCGCGAGAAATCCGGATCTTCATAGACTTGCTGGTTATTCAGTGAATACCAATATTCAAGCTTCCCGAACGAGGTATCGACAATATCCGGGCTCATATGGGAACCATGCAGAATTCCCGCCTGCTGCGCCTCTGCCATCAGGGCCTTGGCGGAATCCATGTGTAACTCGAATGCCGTGCGCAAAGCCTGGTTATTGTCCCGCATGTCGAATTCATTCGGCAGCTGTTGCGGCAAGGCGGGCAACAGGTTTTCGGCCTGCAGCAAGGCATCACATTGCCTTGCCAACAGTTCCGGACTTGGCCAGAGCTTGATCAGCGAGCGCATCAGGTCCCGGTCCAGACTGAACTCACGCCACAAATCGAACGCGATTTTCGTATTGAGCGCCGCCGTGCTGGTCAACAAGCTGGGCGTTTGCAAAACCTGCCCTGCACTCAAGGCATGTTCGTTCAATACCCTGGCACAGAAACCGTGAATGGTGAAAATACTGGCGCGATCACAGTCCTGTACGGCGAGCTCGAGCATATTCAACAGGTGTTTTTGCGGTTTTTCCTGCAACAGGGATTTCAGCAACACGGAAGTCGCCTGCTTTCCGGCATCCAGATTGGCAATATCTTCCGGCAAGCCAGTCTGCAGCAAATCCTGCGCCAGTTTGATCTGCGCCCGAATCTTGATTTTCAGTTCCTGGGTCGCTGCCTTGGTAAAAGTGACCGCAAGAATATTCGGCAAGGCAATTTCACGTTCCAGCAATAATCGCAACACGAGCAGGGACAAGGTAAAGGTCTTGCCTGTACCGGCACTGGCCTCGATCCATTGCCGACCTTGCAGTGGCAGGTCGAGTGCAAGTGGCCTAGTCATCGCTGTCGGCTCCCGCGCCTTTAAATTCCGGCGCACAAGCATCAAAGACTTTCAGGCTGATGTCACGAAAGCGAATGCTGTTCGGGAAAGCCTCAGGTGCGTCCAAGGCATCCTGAAAAGGATCCTGTCCGCGCATTGCCGTCATCCACCACAGATCCTGTTCGGGCATGGCTTCGGCAGCTTTTTCCCATGCCTTTTCGTTGAACACATCGCGCTGTCCATGCAGGTTTCGGATATAGGCAAAACCGGCGTCGGGGTGGAATGGCAATGCCTGTTCCTGATTCAACACAAATAATTCAAGCAACTCGCCAAGATACTGTCGGGCAGCCTTGCTTTCATGTGTTGTTCGAATACGCTGCAAGGGCCTGCCTTTCTTGAGCTCGACAAATTCCATCAGCGGAATGTCCGTATCGAGTGCCGACAATAACAAGGCATCGAGGCCGTGGGCACAATGGTGCGAACCCCGCATTTCGCCGAGCACGATGCGCGCTGCACCACCGGCATGAATGCCATCCAGATTGCCTTGCAATACAAAACGTCCCAGCTTCAACTCAAACGGCATTACCTCGCCCGGACCCGAGCGCCAGGCCCTGAAATGCATGGCCTGCTGTTTGACTTCCGACAAGGTCTTGAAAAGCACCGGTTCGGCGGCAAAGCCCGGGGGCAGCAAGCCGGCGTTGCGCAAGTGTGACAATAGCCAAATGTGATCCGGTACGTTTTCGCGCACGACGAGTGCATTGAAAATCGCGTGCCTCAAGGTGTAGCGTGCCAGTCCGGAGAGTTCGCCAAATGGCTCGTGTTCGTCAAGCCTGTCTTCCTGGGCCGACAATCGAATACCGCGTTGTTGCAGAAAATATTTTGCCGGATGCCTGAAGCCGTTTTTGAAATCCTGCCACTGCACCACCTGTTCCCGCGTGTCCGAAACGAGTGGCATCTGCAGAGGTCGTATTTCTGCTTCCTCGCCCTGTTCAAGTGCCTGCCAGACCGGATCAAAGCGTAGCCGTCGCACATCGTTTTTTTCATCGCCTGAAAAAACCTGCAAGGGATGCTGCAGGATGAATTCCTTGCGGAAATCCTTTTGCTCCGGATGCATGGCGGCGAGGCAATCAAGCAATTCACTGACCAGGCTGGAAGGTGCCTGGGCGGTATCGTCTCGCGGGTGTTTGCCGCAATAGCTCAGGTAGAACGTGGTTTCGGCGGCAGTCAATAATTGCAGGAACAGGAAACGATCATCATCCCGCAACGAGCGATCGCCATAACGGCGGGTTATCGGTGATTTGATTTCTTCGGACAGTCGCTGGATGAACCCTGGCGGTTCAATGCGCGGCATCTCGCCTTCATTCATGCCGAGCAGGCAAATCACCTTGAACGGAATCTGCCGCATCGGCACCATGCGGCATACCGTGGCACCACCGCTTAAAAAATTCTGGCTGGCATCGCTTTCAGTCAATGCGTTCTGAAAATAATCGCGAATGACCTCCGGAGAAATCACGGCTTCGAATTCCGCTTCCCGGCATTGTTCGAGCAGATCGGCGATCACTTCCCGGCAACGCTCGATCGCGATGCTGTCATTGCTGTCGAACGATGCAGCACTATCCAGCACGCCGAGCAATTCGCTGCAGCCGCCTGCCCACTGGCTTGCGGTATGTGGATGCCGGAAGAAGTCGTTGTAGCGTGCCAGCAAGCGCAGTCCGCGAATCAATTTGTCCAGCGTATTGAGTACCTGACCTTCCACTTCCGGTACCGGCACGACGTCCTTGAGTGTCTCGTCACTGCCGCTGGCATAGCCGAGCAATAGACGATCCAGTGCAAAGGCCCAAGTCGTCAGATGCTCGGCCGGCACGCCTTGTTGCTGGCGATGTGCGGCATTCAAACCCCAGCGCGCGCCTGCCTCTTCGATCCAGTAAGGCCACCAGCGCCGGCAATCATCATCGATGCCAAGATATTCCGCCAAGGCCGGTGCGTAAAGAAAATCCAGTACTTCATTGCTGGTTAGTTCCAGCTTCGGCAGGCCAAGCAAGCCGAGAAACAAATCCGTCAGCGGCGAGCTTTCCTGCAGCTTGCGATCACTGATTCGATAGGGAATGAATCTCGGTGTATTTTTTGCCGCGCCGAACACCGCTTCGATAAACGGCGCATAGGCATCGATGTCTGGTGCCATGATCGCGATATCGCGAGCCTGAAGCGTTTCGTCTTTCAGGAAAAGACGGTGCAATTGATCATGCAATACCTGCACTTCCCGCAAGCGGGTATGGCAGCTGTGGATTTGCAGGCTGGTATCGGCGGGATCGAAATGGCCGGCAAGCACGGTCGGTACCTGGCGTTCGAGCAAATCGTTTTTTACCTGCGTCAGCAAGGTGCTTTTATCGCCTCGCACGTAAACGTCAACGTCGCCGCGTAATTCGACCGTGTTGTTGGAAAAAAGCGTGGCGATGAAATCCCGTCCTGCACGTCCCCAGGCCTGCAGCAAGGGATTGTCTTCATGCTCGAAGATATCGGCCTGAGGATTTTTCAGGCGCTCGCGCAAACTCGAAACATCACCCCAGTATTTTTTCGAAGGCGAGGGCAGATAAAAATGCAGTGGTCCGGTTTTGGCAGCGGTTGCAATCACGCGCAACACATCCGGCGATACATTCAGGCAGGCAAAGACAAACAGGCGCTTCGGCAGCCCGAGCGGCAGCCCTGATTCTCGTGATTCGAATGCCGCGAGATAATCGGCAATCGCCTGGCCGCGATGCTTTTTGCCCTGCGTCACTTCACGCCAAAGATGCGCCTGCCAATCGAGCGGCGCATCGCCACGATCCCATGCGAGACACCAATCGCGTCGCCATGCCTGGTATTTTTCGAAAGCGGCAGCGCATTCACCAGCCAGCGACCAGGCTTTCATTTCCGACTGTGCACCGCGCAGATACGGAGCGATCGTCTGCATCGCCGGGTGCTGCCATCGTGATCGATCGGACAACACGGAAAAAAGACGCCAGCGCAGGATGTCGGCCGAAAAAATGCTGGTGGCGGATTCCATCTGGTTGGCATTGAGGGCTTCCCGCACGAATTCACCGGGCGTCAAAAAACGCAGATTCGCGGCAATGCCGTATTGCTCGGCCAGCACCCGCTGTAACCAGCGCTTCATCGCGGGTTGCGGAATCAGGATGGTTTCCGGCACCAGAATATCGTCCGCATCGAAATCCTTTTGCAGGGTTTCGGATAAGAGCCCGGCCAGCAAGGACAAATCGTTGCCGTGATAAAGACGAAAATCGGGACCGGAGGATGTCATGACCGCATGATGCCTAATTCAAATCGCAAAAGGTGAGATGACGATGCTGCCAAGCCAATATGAGTGGACGGATATTGTCGATATCGCCGACTATTCTTCCGGCAATTCTTTTTGCCGAAAAACGATGTGATGCAAAAGATGATCATCGCTCGTCGAGACCCGGTATTCACCATCCAGCGCGAGCACGCGATCCTGCACGGCCTTCAATGGCGAGGTATGACGGGCTCGCCGCTCGGCCTGGATCGGACTCATTTCAATCTCGAGACAGACTTCATGACCCTCCGCCTGTTCACCGTGTACTTGTACCGAGATCGACATTTTTTTTAATCCGCTTACCAGGATGGCTTGCCGGGTAATGGTCTGGCAGATGCGGTAAATCGCGGTTTTTTCGTCCTCCTGCAGACTCGCCAGAGGCCCGGAAAACCGGGTTTCCAGCAGGATGCCGGCATCATCGAGCACCTCGTGCAGCGGGCCGTTGTTGATCGCTTCCTTCAAGCCCTTGTTGTCCAGCGCCTTCGGTCGAAGCTGTCTCAGCACCCTTCGCAGACTGTCTTCCATCTCGCGGGTCTTGTCGCGAATGCTGAAAAGCATTTTCATGGTGTCCTGCCCGGCGGCCGAACGCATGGCCATGCCGAGATGCGTGCCGAGCATGTGCAGCGACTGGCCAAGCTCGACATCGAGTTCATCGGCCAATTCACGCTGGCCTTGCTCTTCCAGTCGCACCAGACGCTGGCTGACATGGCGCAACTCTTCTCCCGCCTGCAACAGACGTGCGTTGATCTGTGCCATTTCCCGATGCTGGCGCTGCAGGTCGAAATGACTGTCCCGCAAAGCCGACATCGCGGCACCTAGCACCAGACTACCGGCGGAAATCAGCGAAAACGCCAGTTGCAGCACAATCAATTCGAGCGGCAGTGGATTGAAGTGCAGATAGACTTCGAGCATCAGGCCGGTCAAGGCAACCGACAATGCTGCACCATTCCAGTTCTTCAAAAACGCCACCATGAACATGGGCGTGAAAACCAGCAGCAACAGAAAGGGCGCCAACTCGTGGCGATAATGCAAAAGCACCAGTACCAGACTGGTCGCGATTCCCGCAACGAGTACCGAAATCCAGAGCGTCGGCTTGCGCAGGCTTGAACGGGCCGCAGTGAAAATCAGGATCAATGTCGGCGCCAGGATTAATTGTCCGATCAAGTCGCCATAGACAAACGCAAAAATACTGCCCCAGGTTCCCGGGTCGAAACTGATTTCAGGAAAGGGGCTGTTTCTGTAAAAAAAACTCAGGATGGGCGACACCAGCACGGCCGACAGGGCACCGCAGGCAAGCAAGATCAGCATATTGCGCGGCGTATTCAAGAAAGGCCCCGACTGCGGACCACGCACCAGATACATCGCCAGCGCATAAACAAGCAGCGGTGCAAAACTCAGCGCAAGAAAATTCGGATCGAGCAGTGAATCGCCGGTATGCCAGTCCAGATAGGAAGCCACCATCGCTTCCGCCAGCAATAACCAGCCCCAGCGTTTCGCGGGCAAGACCCAAAGTACGGCAAGCCTTAAACCCGCCGGCAGGAACCAGAGAATTTGTGAAGGCTGCAAAAAAAGCAGCCACACGCCGGCATAGAGCAGGCTGAGAAGCGGCCAGACATAGGCTGGAAGGCTTGCCGCAAACCTGTCGGTGTCTGTGTTGATGTTGGTATTGGCGGTCAACATGAAGGCTCAAGCTTAGCCCAAAACGGTTTTTTTGAGCTTGGGCGCTTTCGTGCAGCACCTGCCCCCGATATAATGGCGAACATTAAAACCATCGGGCAACGCCCTTAAGGTAGAAACGTGCGCAACCACGATTTAGTATTTCTCAAACATTTCTCCCAAGTCATCGCATTCCTGGTCGCGGTTACCGTCGGCCTGATTCTGCTCGGCGTGTATTTCAACGGCAGAAAGCCGGTCGAAGTCAGCGAAGCCAAAGCGGCCCAGATTGCACTGGCGATTCAACCCCATGGCGCGGTCTATGCCGGCGCAACCGGTGCAGCGGCACAGGAAGCGGCGAAACAGGCAGCCGCCGAGGCAGCAAAAGGTCAGGTCGCCTATGAAGGCACGCTGGATGGTTCGGTGATTTTCGGCAATCTATGCACCGGCTGCCACACCAGCGGCGCAGGTGGCGCGCCAAAACTTGAAAAAGCGGCCTGGACTGCCCGTATGGCCCAAGGCAAGGACACCTTGCACAAGCATGCGATTGAAGGCTACAACAATGTCGGCGTGATGCCGGCGCGTGGCGGCAACCCTTCGCTGACCGATGCCCAGGTGATCGCCACGGTTGACTGGATGATCGGCAACCTGAAGTAATCACCGAATTCGATTCGCGACACGCCGCCTCAGGGCGGCGTTGTTTTTTGTGCCGGAAATAATTTCGTTACAGCCAGCGGCTCCCGAATAATGGGATTCCAGGCCCGAACCCGGACAAATCGAGAGGCTCTCGCTTATCATGCCGCATGAATAAAACTCTGCCCCTGTTTCCCGAAACCAGCGGTAATTGTCTGTTGCCCGGCCCAGCCGGCCAACTGGAGCTGGCGATCGATTTGCCCGAGACCGCCATAACAAGGCAGGGGCTGGCCATCATCTGCCACCCCAATCCGCCCGATGGCGGTACCTTGCACAACAAAGTAGTCACCATGTGCGCTCGTGCATTAAATGAACTTGGCATCGCCACGGTGCGCTTCAATTTTCGCGGCGTCGGCCAATCCGAAGGCAGTTTTGACAATGGCCGCGGCGAAGTACTCGATTTGATTGCCGTCGCCGAATGGGCGCACCAGGCCAATCCGGCATCGGCATTATGGCTGGCAGGTTTTTCCTTTGGCAGTTGGGTGGCACTTCTGGGTGCCCGACAGCTACCGGTCCAGCAGATGATTTCGATAGCGCCGCCGGTCGGCCTTCGGGATTTTTCCGGCGTACTGCCACCTGCCTGCCCATGGTTGCTGATTCAGGGCGAGGAAGATGAAATCGTAAATGCCGGCGGCGTCATTGCCTGGGCGGAAGCGCAGAAACCTCAGCCACAAATTGTGCGCATGCCGGAAACCGGCCATTTCTTCCACCGCCGCCTGATTGACCTGCGCGGCGCCATCAAGAACGGCGTGCGAAAGAATCTGCCCGAGCTAGTCGCCGTTTAACGATGAATGCATCTGTCGGCAGCACCCCAACCGAGCTCTACGAACACGGTCTGACCCAAGGTCACTGGCGGCGTGATCGCGCACAGGAATTGGTGCTGAAATCGCTTGATCGCATTCACGAAGCCCTGATCGGCAAATCGAATTCACTGCTGGACAAAATCGGCGCCGCATTCCGCGACAACACGCCGGTGCAAGGTTTGTATTTATGGGGTGGCGTGGGCCGCGGCAAAACCTTCCTGACCGATCTGTTGTTCGAGTCATTACCGGAACAGAATAAAACACGCTGGCATTTCCACCGTTTCATGCAGGACATCCATGGCCGGCTTCGCACGCTGACGAATACCGAAGACACCTTGAGCGTGATAGCGAAAGACCTGGCGAAAAATACCCGCCTGTTGATTCTCGACGAATTTTTCGTCAGCGATATCGGCGATGCCATGATTCTCGGGCGCCTGCTCGAGCAACTCTTTGCACGCGGCGTTTGCCTGGTCACCACCTCGAACATTCCGCCGCAGGAGCTATACCGCGACGGCCTGCAACGCAGCAATTTTCTACCCGCGATCGCCCTGCTGGAAAAGCATTGCCAGGTAATGAAACTTGAAAGTGCGCGCGACTATCGTTTGCGCCATCTGGCACACGCCGCCACCTATTTGACGCCATGCGATGAAACTGCAGACAAGGGCCTGCGCGAACATTTCCGCCGTCTCTCGTTGCACCACGCCAGCCATGATGATTCCCTGCTGATCAATGATCGGCACATCCAGACAAAGGCCTTGAGCGAGGGTATCGCCTGGTTTGAATTCTCCGAATTGTGCGAAGGCCCGCGCGCGGTCAGCGACTACATCGAAATTGCCCGTGATTTTCATACCGTATTGATATCGAATGTACCGCGGTTTTCTTCGCACAACGAAGACCCCGCCCGTCGCTTCGTGCATTTGATCGACGAGTTCTACGATCGTCACGTCAATCTTCTGCTATCGGCACAAGCGGATCCATTTGCCCTGTATCAGGGGACCAAACTCGAACGCGAATTCGAACGCACCAGCTCGCGTCTTATCGAAATGCAGAGCATGGAATACCTGGCGCTGGAACACCGGCCATGAAACCGGCGCAGCGCTTCGTTCCCTGGTTTGCGGCCCTGTTCGGCATCGGGTTGACGCTGGGGCTGTTTTATCCGGGCTACATGAGCTGGGATTCCGCCTTTCAATGGTGGCAGGCACGGCATGGCATGTACGATTCGGTACAACCGCCGCTGATGTCGATGATCTGGCGCCTCTGTGACCAAGTATGGAGCGGCCCGGGCGGCATGTTCGTGCTGCAGATTACCCTGATCTGGACGGCATTGGCGGCCTTTGCCAATGCGCTTGATCGCCCGACATGGCAGAAATGTTTATTGATACTGTTGCTTGGCTTCTGGCCGCCGCTTTTCGGCTTGTCCCTGCATATCTGGAAGGACCTCTGGACCATGCAGGCCTTTGCCTGGGTCGTCGCCTTTCTGGTGATGGACCTGAGAACTCCGGCCAGAAAATTCCGCGTGCTTGCCGTGTTCGCACTCTGTCTCGCCTGCGCCTTCAGGCATAACGCCATCACGGGTGCGCTGCCTTTTCTGTTCTGGATCGCGCATCGGGAATATCATCCTGTCGCCATCGGGCATTCACGCATCTGGCCATGGGCCATCACCGTGTTTCTGGCGATGCTCGTTTTCACGTTTTCGAAACTGCCCAATCTTGATTCACGCGTAAGGGAAAACGACAGTGTCTGGTCCGTTGTCACGCTTTGGGATGCATCCGCGGTGTCATTGAGCGAAAACAAACTACTTATTCCCGACGAATTGAAAGACCCGTCCCTGAATCTGCAGGATTTGCAGCGGCATTTTTCCGACTACACGAATACGACGATTTACGAATCGGGAAAACTGAAGCATGGCTTTGATGTTCCGTATTCGCCGGAACAGAAAAAAGCACTCGCCGCATTGGCCTGGTCGCTGCCGTTTGAACATGGCCATGCCTATTTCCGGCATCGGCTGCGTCTGGCGGAACTACTGTACGGATGGGATCAACAAGGCCTGCCAGATGGCCAGGTATTGATGCCCGAGATCGTGCATTACGGCGACAATCCGCCGGTGCTTTCCAGCCCATCGCCTTATCGTCAACGCGTAATCGGCCTGCTTCAGTCCTGGATCGACACGCCGGTCTTCGCCGCCTGGATCTATCTCGGCATTGCCCTCTTGCTGGCTGGCGGAATTTTTTTGTGGAATACGTCGGCAACCGGCCGTCTTGCGATTACTGTCGCGGTTTCATCGCTGGCTTATGCATTACCCTTGGCCCTGGTTTCCGGCAGCGCGGAATTTCGCTATCTGGCCTGGCCACTGCTTGCATGCCTGATGTCGCTGGCCTTAATGTTCTCTGCCTGGCGCGCTCCTGCAAACCGGTGACCGTTCCTTTCAGTGCCACACACGTAAATCAACTCAGAAATTTTGGAGGCACTATGCGCAACCATTCCCTATTCCTCGCCCTTGCCGGCGCGTTAACGTCACTGACCGCTGCAAATGCTGTCGCGGCCGATCTTTATCCCGCTGAAATCGATGCCAAAGTGCTGGCCTGGCGCCGCGATATCCATCAGTTTCCAGAACTCGGCAACCGCGAATTCCGCACCTCGAAACTGGTGGCCGCGCATTTGAAAAAACTCGGCCTCGACGTAAAAACCGGCATCGGCCACACCGGCGTTGTGGCCATATTGAAAGGCGGCAAACCCGGCCCACGCATAGCTATTCGCGCCGACATGGACGCGCTACCGGTCACCGAACGAAATGCATTGCCGTTCGCGTCCAAACAGACCACCGAATTCCGTGGCGAAAAAACCGGCGTGATGCATGCTTGCGGCCATGATTCGCATACCGCGATGCTGATGGGCGTCGCCGAAGCGATGGTCGACATGAAAAAGGATTTGAATGGCGAGGTGATGTTCATTTTCCAGCCGGCCGAAGAAGGTCCGCCCGATGGTGAAACCGGTGGCGCATCCGCGATGCTGGCCGAAGGATTGTTCAAGGACTACAAACCACAGGCGATTTTCGGCCTGCATGTGTGGAGTGCCTTGAATGCCGGACAAGTCGGTTATCGAAGCGGCCCCGCGATGGCGGCATCGGACCGTTTCCGCATCGTGGTGAAAGGCCGTCAAACTCATGGCTCGCGGCCTTGGGGCGGCATTGACCCGATTGTCGCCGCCGCCGATATCGTTAGCACCACGCAAACGATCGTCAGTCGTCGCATGGATATTTCCAAGCTCCCGGTCGTCGTGAGTTTCGGCGCGATCAAGGGCGGCATCCGCTACAACATCATTCCCGATGAAGTGGAATTGATCGGCACCATTCGTACCTTCGATGAAGGCATGCGGCAAAAAGTATTCAGCGAACTGAAAAACATTGCGGCCAATGTCGCAGAAGCACATGGTGCCACCGTGGTCAGCGAAGTGCCAGATACCGTCGGCAATCCGGCCACCGTGAACAATCCAGACTTGACCACTCAAAGCGTGCCGAGTCTTGTCAAAGCTGCGGGTGCGGAAAACGTCGTCAACATGTCGCTGGTGATGGGCGCCGAGGATTTTTCCTATTACGCCAACGAGGTACCGGGCTTTTTCTTTTTCGTCGGCGCCACGCCGGTCGGGCAGGATGCGGTGAATGCACCGAGCAACCATTCGCCGGAATTTTTTCTCGATGAATCGGCATTGAAAGTCGGCACCCGCAGCCTGCTGCAGGTGGCATTGGATTACATGAATCAAGCGCCATGAATTCAATCGAAAACTCCAGCCTGGGCAAGGCCGTCTCTTATGGCGGCCAGTATGATGCCAGTGTCTTGTATCCGATTCCGCGCGCCGAAAAACGCCATGAAATCGGCATTGGCGAAGTGCTGCCGTTTTCCGGCGTGGACATCTGGAATGCCTACGAATTCAGCTGGCTCGATGCGCGCGGAAAACCCAAGGTCGCCCTGATCGAATTCCGGATTCCGGTCACCTCGCCGAATATCATCGAGTCGAAAAGTTTCAAGCTGTATCTCAATAGTTATATGCAAACGCGATTCGCTGATTCGGAAATCCTGCGCCAGCAAATCGCTCGCGATTTGTCCCAGGCCGCAGGGGCGAACGTCAGTGTGATGCTGGTGACCGTGAATGCCGTTGCCAGTGCCGAAATTGAAGTGCTTGAAGGCACGCTGATCGATGATCTTCCAATCGATATCGAAAATTACGGCCCGCCGAATGCCAACTACCTGAGCGCCGATCCGGGTATCGTCACCGATGAAGTCCTGGTGTCGCATCTTCTCAAATCCAATTGCCCCGTTACGGGACAACCGGATTGGGCGAGCGTGCAGATCGCCTATCGCGGCCCACGTCTGGATCGGGATGGTTTACTGCGCTATCTGATCTCGTATCGCGAACACAATGAATTCCACGAACAATGCGTCGAACGCATCTTCGTCGACATCCTGCGCGAATGTTCACCGCAACGCCTGTCGGTGTATGCTCGCTACACTCGGCGCGGCGGACTGGACATCAATCCCTTTCGTGCCAGCCCCGGCCTGCCCAATCCCGGCAATCCACGCACCGCAAGACAGTAAGGAAAACCCATGCGCCCCATCCATTTCTTCAGCCTGGCTGCTTTATTCGTGATCGGTCTGAGCGCCTGCAAACAAGAATCGACGGAGAGCATGCCAGCGAGCACCGGTGATAAAACGGTGGCAAAAGCCGAGCCTGCGAAGGAAAAAAAGGAAGGTATGTTTGGCGGCATGTTCGCCAGCGAGCCGGAACCTGCGAAACTGGATCTGGGTGAATTCAAATTACTTGAAGTCAATCTCGGCACGGCTGTCGATGCCGATAATCTGGTAACAAAACCGAAACTGGTCTTTGCTGCCCGTGACAAAATTTATGCTAGCGTACTAAGTACCGGCAAACACCAGGGCCTTACGATAAAGGCGCGTTGGACCGCACCGGATGGCAAGCTCGTCGCTGAAACCGAACAGGCCTTGGTACCCGAGAAAGCGACCGTGAGCACTTTCAGTATCGGCAATGCACAGCCTTGGCCAAGCGGTGCCTACACGCTCGATATTTCACTGAATGGCCTGGTTCAGAGAACGGTCAGTTTCGAAGTCAAATAAGACCGCAACGCAGTTGCAGCCGGTAAGGGTCGGCGCTATGGTGTGCATCCGCCCTACGAATCGCACGGTTGCGTGTTGATACGGGCGTTGTTCCGAGGAGAACACCATGAGTGGCGACAAGCCGAAAGCGGATTTTTCCGGTGTGAGTGGCGGCGTGCAAAGCACGGCCCCGATAGTTGAAAAGGCAGATTTTTCCGGTGTCTCCGGCGGCGTGCAAAGTACCGCACCCATCACCGAACCGGAGCACACGATTTACGTCGTGCAGAAGGGCGACACGCTTTCGAAAATTGCCAAGGACCATTACGGCAAATCCAGCAAGTACCATGCCATTTTCGAAGCAAACAAAGACATTCTGAAAGATCCCGACCACATCTACCCCGGTCAGGAATTGAAACTGCCCAAACTCGACGATTAATCCCTTTATCTACTTCTGGAGAATACCGATGTCCGTAACAAACAAGCTTTTTATCGCTGCCGGTTTGGCATTGGCGCTAAGCGCCTGCAAAAAGGAAGAGCCCGTTGAAGTTGCACCCGCTCCGGCAGTCGTCGAGCCGGCTCCGGCACCTACCGTTGCACCGGCTGAAGTCATGCCGGCAGTCGTCAGCGTTGCGGCAGTCAATCTGGGTACTGCAGTTGGTGCCGATCAGAAAGTGACTGCCGCTTCGACCGTCTTCGGCACCAAGGATGTGATTTATGCCGCCGTTGACACGAAGAATGCAGCGAAAGATGTTGCCCTTGCCGTAAAATGGACCTTCGAGGACGGCCAGACCGTGCATGAGGAAAACACGAAGATCTCGCCCGAAGGCGACGCTACCACTAACTTCAAATTTTCGAATGACAAACCATGGCCTGTCGGCAAATACAAGGTTGAGGTTTCACTGAACGGCGCGGTAGCACAATCGGTCGATTTCGAAATCAAATAAGCCAAATCAAATAAGCAATGAACCCTCCGGTTCATAAAAACGGCGTGTTTTTGGACACGCCGTTTTTTGTGGGCTGCTATGATGCCATATGAAACATCCCTGTCTCGATTGTGGTGCCTGTTGTGCGGCGTTTCGCGTCGCCTTTTACTGGACCGAGGCGCAGCCGGAAAATCCACTCGGTGTGCCTGCCGAAATGGTAGCCACGACACGGCCAAATATACTTGCGATGCTTGGAACCGATGGCCCCGATATTCGCTGCGTTGCCCTGAAGGGAAAAATTGGCGAACAAGTGTATTGCTCGATTTATTCGCAGAGACCATCGCCCTGCCATGATCTGAAAGCCAGTTATGAAAATGGCGAGATCAGCCCGCAATGTGATCGGGCTCGTGAAAAACATGGCCTTGCGCCATTGACGCCGGATGTGTGGTTAGGCATCGTAGAAAAAATTTAAGCCTTACGCGTTGCTCGATGAAAACCGAATAACGTATTTTTTCATGATTCCAGAACCAACTTCGGGCGACGTACATGAGACAAACCCAGCACGCTCCTTCCTACTATGCCGCCACGGCAAATCCACAACCGGAACGTCCGGCGCTGCAGGAAAATATCGAGGCCGATATTTGCATCGTTGGCGCCGGCTATACCGGTCTGTCGGCAGGCTTGCATCTGGCCGAAGCGGGCTTCAAGGTCGTCGTGCTCGAAGCCGCCAAAATCGCCTGGGGTGCTTCCGGCCGGAATGGTGGACAAATCGTGCACAGTTATTCCCGCGACATGGACGTGATCGAAGCGCGCCATGGTAAGGACACCGCACGTGCACTCGGCAGCATGGCATTCGAAGGCGCGCGAATCATTCGCGAGCGGATTGAAAAATACAATATCCAATGCGACCTGAAAAACGGCGGCATTTACGCGGCAAAGACGAAGAAAAAAATCCACGAGCTCGAAGCGCACAAGAAACTCTGGGAAGCCTACGGCAACGACCAACTGAGCCTGCATGACAAAAGCGAAGTGCATCGTTTCATCAACAGCGATTGTTACGAAGCCATTCTGGTGGATAAAAGCGGCGGCCATTTCCATTCGATGAACCTCGCACTCGGCGAAGCGACGGCACTGGAAAGTCTCGGCGGAAGGATCTTCGAAAATTCGCGCGTCAGCAAAATTGAACGAGGCGGCAAGGCTGTCGTTCATACCGGCCAGGGCTCGGTGAAAGCCGATTTCGTAATCCTGGCCTGCAATGCCTATATCGGCGATCTGGAACCGAAACTATCGCAGAAAACCATGCCCTGCGGCACGCAGGTGGTGGCTACCGAACCGCTTGGCGAAAAATGGAAGGACATCATCCCTTCGGATTTTTGCGTGGAAGACAATAATTTCCTGCTCGATTATTACCGCCTGACCGGTGATAAACGCCTGCTCTTCGGCGGCGGCGTGATTTACGGCGCGCGTGATCCGAAACATGTCGAATCCATCATCCGGCCCAATCTGGAAAAAACGTTTCCGCAGTTACGCGGCGTAAAAATCGATTTCGGCTGGACCGGAAATTTTTCGCTGACCTTGTCACGCCTGCCGCAAGTAGGTCGGCTATCCGACAATATCTATTATTCGCAGGGTTGTTCAGGCCACGGTATTACCTATACCCATTTGATCGGCCGCGTACTTTCGGAAGCGATCCGGGGTCAGGCCGAACGTTTTTCCGCGTTTGAACAATTACCGCATTATCCGTTTCCGGGCGGGCGCGCGTTCCGTGTTCCGTTCACCGCGATGGGTGCCTGGTGGTACAACCTGCGTGACAGGCTGGGAATCTAGCCACCGAATCAGCCGAGTCGAAGCCAGCGTTCGGCTTCCTGCACGCTGCCGAAAACGCGACCGGCAATACCGCGCTCCATCGCGAGGATTTCGCCTTGCTCGGCAATTGCGAGGTCTTCGACGAATGCATCAACATAGGCCACGCGAATATGTTCGAAACCCAGCGCAATAATGCTGTCGATCATCAGGGTCATATTGCGCTCGCCTTCGTATTGACCGAGTCTTTCGAGTACAAGCAGGCGTTTGGTGCCACGCAAATGGCATTGCTCGGCGATGGCAGTCCAGTAAGCCATGCTGATCTCGAAGCTGTCGTCCGGGCCAGTGACTTCGGCGTACAAGTAATTGTTTCTATCTTCAAGAACCAGCTGGGCGTTACCGGGAAGCAAATACATTTTGGCTCGGGGGGATTTGGTGACAGGCTGCATAGTTTAGCTTCATTGCATCCAATTTGCGCCGTGGGAGCGTATTCTTGCGCAATACTTCGGGGAGTAGATCTGCTGTGTCCGCATCCGGCCCACTGGCGACGCAAAACTTTTATCAGGAAACATTGATCTGGCAAAAGGCCACGATGTCGTCTGCCGGCAGCAATATCACCGCGATAATCCACCAATACTGCCAATTCCTTGCCGCGCAGGATATTCGCCTCTGCCGGGCGAACGTTGCGCTGATGACACTGCATCCGCAAATCGAAGCCATCCGTTTTGTCTGGCATAACAGCGTCATTACGCCGGACCCGGTGCCATCACCCACGATGTTCTATCGCAAAGTGCATTATCTCGATAACTGCACCATCGACGAAGCGCATTTGACGACGGGTGCAAAGACATCGATACCTTTCATGAAAAGCCCGTTCTGGCGACTGGTGGAAGGCGAAGAATTTCTTTCCTATGTCATCACGCCGGGAACGGTGCACGAATATGCCGTGCTGGATGACCTGGCAAAAGTCGGTGCCACGCATTACATCGCTACCCGCCTCAGCGGAAAAGAAGCTTATATCAGCCTGGTATCCGATGAAGTCGGCGGCTTCACTCCCGAAGAACTGACCTTCATCAAGATCTCGCTGACCGCACTGAGCCTGCTGATTGAAAGCGCGGTCAAGGACCTGGTACTCGATACCGTGCTGAGTTGCTATGTCGGCTACTCGCCAGGCGATGAAATCAAGCAGGGAAACATCCGGCCCGGCAGCATGATCGACATGGAAGGCGCCATCTGGTTTTCCGATATCCGGAAATACTCGACGCATTCGCAGAACACCGGCGCCGTCGAGCTGGCGGAAAAACTCAATGCCTACTACGACATCGTGGTCAATGTGATCTATGCCCATGATGGTGAAATCCTGAAATTCATCGGCGATGCCATTCTGGCGATTTTCCCGATCAACGAAGCCATCAACAGCGAACAGGTTTGCCAGAATGCGGTGGCGGCAGCGATGGCGGCGAACAAGGCACTCAAGGACAGTCCGCTGAATTTCGAGCACGGTGTCGGTTTGCATATCGGGCGATTTCAATATGGCAATATCGGCAGCCTGCGGCGCATGGATTTCACCGCCATTGGCAACGAGATCAATATTGCCTCACGCATCGAGAGCCAATGCAGCACCTACAAACTGCCGCTGCTGATGAGCGAAAAACTGGTGCAGACCGGCAATATCCCGGCACAGTGTTTTGCCAAAACCGAACTGAAGGGAATCAGCGGAGAGTTTCCGCTTTACGTCCCCAATTTTTCCTGAGAAATTTCCCGAATACGAATTGATGGCGGTGACTTCGCATGAATACTTTCAAGGACCATTTTTCCGGCCACGCAACGACGTATGCAGCAGCGCGGCCGCATTATCCGGAATCCCTGTTTGAATGGATTGCCTCGCAATGCAAATCGCATTCGCTGGCCTGGGATGCCGGTTGCGGCAATGGTCAGGCAAGCCTGGCTCTGACCGATTATTTTGACCGGGTGTTTGCCAGCGATCCGAGTGCCAGCCAGATTGCCAGTGCCGAGCCACATGGCAGCATTACTTATGCCGTTGAACCCGCCGAACACTGCAGCTTGGCCGATAATTCGGCCGATTGCGTCTGCGTAGCACAGGCTCTGCACTGGTTCGACTTCGCGCGGTTTTTCGCCGAAGCCAAACGTGTATTGAAACCCGATGGTGTGCTGTTTGCCTGGACTTACGAAAAATCTTCCGTCAATCAAGACGTGGATGTCGTATTCGAAAAACTGTATCGCGGCACATTGGACGACCACTGGCCGCCGGAACGAAAACACGTCGAATCGGCTTATCGCGATATCGTGTTTCCGTTTACGGAAATCGAAAGCCCGCACTTCGAATTGCGCTGTGACTGGACGCTATCGCAATATCTTGCCTATCTGCGCAGCTGGTCGGCGAGCCAGCGTTATCTGAAGGCGACCGGTATCGATGCCGTTGCCGTTATCGAAGATGACATGCGGCAGGCCTGGGGCAAGCCAGAAGAAACCCACAGCGTGATATGGCCACTGACAGTCAGGGCTGGCCGGTTTACATAATTATTTTTCATAGGAGAACACCGGTGACAGATCCCTACAATTCCCGCCAGTCGGCCCCATCGAACCAGGGCAATGATGCTCTGCTTACCGATGCCATGGTGACCACCACGTTCGAACTGCCCGGTTATCGCGTGGTGGAAAGTCTCGGCATCGTCAGAGGCATCATCGTCAGATCACGCTCCGTCGTCGGCAATTTCCTGGGCGGCATCCAGTCGCTGTTTGGCGGCGACATCACGGTGTATACCTCGCTCTGCGAACAGGCAAGACAGGACACCTACCGCGACATGCTGAAGCATGCGCGGCAAAAACGCGCAAACGCGATTATCGGCGTGCGCTATGATGCCACCGAACTGATGCCGGGCCTTACCGAGGTTTTATGCTACGGCACGGCGGTCGTGGTAGAACGGGCACACAGTTGAATGGACACGGGAATTAACAGGGGGAACGCAATGAGCGAACATCTCGATGCGATCAGGAATGTCTATGCCGCATTTGCCCGTGGCGATATTCCTGTCGTACTTTCAATACTGGCTCCGAATGCGACGTGGACCGAGGCGGAAGGCTTTCCCTATGGTGGAACCTACATCGGCCCGGACGCCGTACTGCAAAATGTATTCATGAAAATCGGTACCGAATGGGATGCTTACACCGCCACCTGCAACGAACTGGTCGGAAGTGGCGACACCGTGATTGCATTGGGCGAATACAGTGGCACCTACAAGGCGACCGGCAAGAGCTTCAAGGCCCCCATGGTGCATGTATGGAAATTTTCCGGTGACAAGGTTATGTCGTTCATTCAGCACACCGATACCGTACTCGTACTGCGGGCCATGCTCCCGTAGGATCTGCAGACGTTTTATATTCACACCATCAGGGGAAAGAGGTAACAAACTATGTCAATCAGGCTTCGCGGTTTTCTTCAATTTCTGGGTGCAGGCGCCATATTCGCGGGATTGCTGTATTGGCTTTCCCTGCAATACCAGGGCGGCGGCGACAATCGAGCGCCGGGCGGTATATTCAGCCTGATTTTCATGATGATCCCGGGCGGTTTTTCGATGGCGGGTTTGATACAGGCCATCAGCGGCGTGCCTTTTTCCGAATTATCGGATAAATGGAATTCCTTGAAAGGCTGGCAACGCGGACTCTATGGTTTCGGCATTTTCCTGCTGGTGGCGACTCTGTTATTTGGCGGAATTGCGGTTTATCTGGTGATGACCGAAACCTGATGCCATGTTGAACTCCGGAACTCCCGAAAAATCTCCATGACAATGAATCCGCAACTTGTCGCGATTCTCGTGATGTCGCCGCTGATCGGCTGGCGCATGTATTCGCGCATTCGTCGCATGGTGGGTCGCCAGCGTTCGACGTCGGTACGGCCCTGGATTCCGGTGATCGCCTTTCCGATCCTGCTCTGTCTTGTTGCCATTGCTTCCATGACACATCCTGCCGCATTGGCTGCCTTGCTGGGAGGCATTGTCGCAGGCGTGATGCTCGGCATTTACGGACTCAAGCTCACGAAGTTTGAAAAGACGGAAGAAGGACTTTTTTATACGCCCAATGCCCATCTGGGTATTGCGCTTTCATTATTGCTGGTAGGGCGCCTGATCTACCGTGTCGTGCAAGTATCCACCATCGCCAACGCAAACAGTTTCGGCAGCAGCCCGATGACGATCGCGATTCTGGGAATGCTCGGCGGGTATTACGTCACTTATGCGATTGGCCATTTGCTTTGGCGCAGCAGGATAAATCGCGTCGAAATTTGATTTTGATAGGGCGGCTCATGGCACACCCTCGAAATCAGTTATTCGAGCCGGCCACCATCAATATCATGATCACGAATAAAACCAGCAGCACGGCAAAGAATATCTTGATCCAGCTCTTCGGGTATTCGCCGGCCAGCGTGCCGGTATAGCCGTTCGCAAGCACCTGGAAATTCTTGCTGCCATAGGTATACGTCACCAGCCAGACCGGCACCAGTACGTGCTTGAAAGTGCGGCCCTGATAATTGGCATCCACGTTCAAGTTGCGATAGGTATCGCCGGGTATTGCCGAGGCACATAAGGCAGTGGTTTTTTCCTGCATGTCCTGTTGATTTAGATCCGCCGCTTTGTGCAGATCAATCTGGTAGCGCTCGACCGTCCAGCCACGCACGAATTCCGGCGAATAGGGTTTCAAATCGGTCAGGGTCGGAAACGGTTCGACCTGCCGCAATAAATTTTCGTGTACGCCGGCGGTACCGGGAATCAATTCATCATCGAAGAAATGCTGCAGGCTGCCGCTGGCATTTTCCCAGCGCGTGTGACGCACCTGTTTCGTTTGGGTGCGACCTTGGCTGTCGCGATAGGTTTCGGTCGTATAGTAATAATGCCCGGCTTCGGCCGTCCATTCAGCGCTCACATGCGAATCGAAAGTCCAGTAGGGCAAATAGACGCCGCGCAAGGTATCGGTCAAGGCAACGCTTTTGAGTTTGTTCGGTGCAAACCAGTGCGAGCCATAC
>JAKQKT010000216.1 GCA_029560515.1 Pseudomonadota bacterium | reverse complement strand
TGGCGATCCGCGTGTGCATGCGATTACCTTGACCGGTAGCGAACGTGCCGGACGCTCGGTTGCCGCGACCGCCGGAAAATTCCTGAAAAAATGCGTGCTCGAACTCGGCGGTAGCGATCCTTTCGTGGTGCTGGATGATGCTGATCTCGACAAGACAATTCCGATTGCGGTGGCATCGCGTTTCAGCAATGCCGGACAAACCTGCATTGCGGCCAAGCGTTTCATCGTTACCGAGAAAATTGCGGATGCTTTCGTACAGCGATTCGTCGAAGCGGCAGGCAAGCTGAGAATCGGCGATCCGAACAATGCCGCGACGACACTCGCACCCATGGTGCGGGCGGATTTGCGCGATGAACTGCAGAGCCAGGTGCAAGCCAGTATCAAGGCCGGTGCCAAACCCCTGGTTGGTTGTGAACCGGGACAAGGCGCGTCGCATTATCCAGCCTCGATTCTCGATAACGTGAAGCCCGGCATGCCGGCCTACAGCGAAGAATTATTCGGCCCGGTCGCCAGCATAATTCGCGTGAAAGACGACGACGATGCGGTGCGGGTTGCGAACGACACCTTGTTCGGCCTGGGCGCCAGCGTCTGGACGCAGGATAAAAAACGCGGTGAGAACATCGCCCGCCGAATCAAGGCCGGAGCGACCTTCGTGAATGCGCAGGTTCGCAGCGATGTTCGCTTGCCGTTCGGCGGCACCAAGTCCTCAGGCTTCGGTCGCGAATTGGCAGAGCACGGTATTCATGAATTCATGAATATCAAAACCGTTTATGTAGATTGATGCATGCGCCCCTATGAGAACGGATTCATCAATTGATTCATGAAGTGGCTTAATACGCCGGGTTCGATCAATAACGTGGCTAGCACACCATAGGCTGCACCCCATAAATGGGCGCTGTGGTTAACATTGTCGCCGCCTTTTTTATCGAGCCAAATGGAATACGCAACATAGAGCACGGCGTAGACAATGGCGGGGCATGGAACAAAGAAAATCAGTAATGTCGTCCAGGGGTCAAACAGGATGAATGCAAACAAGACTGCGGACACGGCACCCGATGCGCCTAGTGTCGCGTAGCGGGGGTCCCTCTGATTTTTGAGCGCACTCGGCAATACCGAAAAAACCAGGCCGCCAAGATAAAACAATGCAAATCCGAAAGGCCCCAGTGCCGATACATAGAAGCCTTCCATCACTCTGCCGAAGACATACAAGGTCATCATGTTGAAGAGCAAGTGCATGAAATCGGCATGTAGGAAACCGTAGGTGATATAGCGGTAATACTGCTTGTCGCGCTGCGCCTTGAACGGGCGCAGGATCCAGTCGTCCATCAATTGGGCATTATTGAATGCGGTGTATGAGACCACGCACGTCAATGCAATGATGATCAGATTGCTGGTAATCAGGTCCATTTAAGGGCAGTCCTTTGTAATGCAGATCAACGTCCAGGCGCATGCTTTTGTGTTGCGCTCGAGGATTGGCGAGGCGTCAGGGCGCGGCAAGCAGCGCCCCTACGATTATTTCGAGAAATCGTAAAATTTCCATTCGGCAGGCAGATCTTTGTCCGGTGCCTGTTTCTTCAGGCGCGAACGCACGACCGATACAGGCATTTCGCCACCCATCAGGATAGCGTCGTGGAATTCGCGATCGGTCATTTTTCCGCTTTCGACCAATTCCTTGTGCAAGGCACGGAATTGCAGGCCGCCCAGCATGTAGGCGGTTTGGTAGAGCGGGCTGTAATCGCCCGCGAAACTGCGGCGAACCTCCGCCGCTGCGTTTTCACGTTCATGGCCGACGCGATCCACAAGCAAGTCGATCGATTGCTGCGGCGTCATCTTGCCCATATGGAATGAAAGCGAGAACAAAATTCGGGCGGCGCGATGGCTGCGCCAGAACAGCATGCCGATTTTTTCTTCCGGCGTTTTGGCAAAGCCGCGATCATACAATTGCATTTCCCAATACAGCGACCAGCCTTCGGTCCAGAACGGTGTACTGAACAATTGCCGTTGTGTCTGATAGCGCTGGTTATAGAAAAATTGCAGATGATGGCCCGGAATCAATTCGTGATGCACGACCGCACGCGAGAAGTAACGGTTATTGCCGCGCAGGGTCATCAGTTTTTTATCCTGCGGCATGCCATCGGTCGGGTAGGCGACCCACACGTCTTCGCCGCCCAGAAAGAAGGGTGCTTGCAATTGATATTCCGGAGTCAGCATGGTCATGCGCCAA
>JAKQKT010000214.1 GCA_029560515.1 Pseudomonadota bacterium | reverse complement strand
TTGTAAGGCGCGCGCGCGGAATTGATGCGATCAATCGTGGCGCTGTCGAGCAGATGCCCGGTTTTCAGATTCACCGCCATCATTTCGCCGGGCCCCAGTTTGCCCTTCGCGACGATATTTTCATCCGGACAATCCCAGACGCCGGTTTCAGAGGCAATCGTCAGATGTCGGTCATGCGTGAGAAACCAGCGCGCCGGTCTCAGCCCGTTTCTATCGAGTGTGCAAGCGGCGTAATCGCTATCGCACAGGACAATACCGGCCGGGCCATCCCAGGGATCGATCGATAGATTGTGGTATTCGTAAAACGCCGACAAATCCGGATCGCGATGTTCGAGTGAGGATGTGGCAGGCGGCACCAGAATCCGCATGGCCTGCAGTAAATCCATGCCGCCTGCGAGCAAGGCTTCGAGCATATTGTCGAGGCTTTGCGAATCCGAACCATGCAAACTCACCAAGGGCTTCAATTCGGAAAAATCGATCAGCGGCGACTTCCAGGTCGCACCGCGTGCGACCGACCAAAGCCGGTTACCTTCAATCGTATTGATCTCGCCATTGTGGGCGAGAAAACGAAATGGCTGCGCGCGTTCCCAGGCCGGTGCGGTATTGGTCGAAAATCGTTGGTGAAACAAAACGACTCGCGACGCCAAATCTTGGCGCGCCAAATCAGGGAAAAACGCCGGCATGTTTTCAGGCAATACCATCGCCTTGTAACCAATCGTGTGATTGGAAAGGCTGACGACGTACGCCGTATCGGGAAAATCCTTTTCGGCACGACGGCGCGCCAGAAACAGGGCGCGCTCGAATTCGTTTTCGGGCAATGGCTTTTCAGCCGCGACAAATAGTTGTTCGATACGCGGCATCGCCGCGAGTGCCTGTTCGCCGCAAACGGAATTTTCAGTGGGTACCACGCGCCAGCCAAGTGTATCGATACCGCAACGCTTTAATTCACGCTGAAGACAGTCCCGGGTGAGTGCAGCGGTGTCGGCATTTTGCGGCAGGAAAACCATGC
>JAKQKT010000209.1 GCA_029560515.1 Pseudomonadota bacterium | reverse complement strand
GTGATTGGTCAGGCTTGCGAGTTCGATTACTCCGGCGCGCAAGCGTGTAAAGCGCTGCGCGACGAGGGCTATCGCATCATCCTGGTGAACTCGAATCCCGCGACAATCATGACCGATCCGGAAATGGCCGATGCGGTCTATATCGAGCCGATCAATCCCGATACCGTCGAGCGCATCATCGCGAAAGAAAGACCCGATGCCTTGCTGCCGACCATGGGTGGTCAAACTGCATTGAATTGCGCACTCGACATGGCCGATGCCGGCACGCTGGAAAAATACGGCGTCGAATTGATTGGCGCCTCGCGCGAAGCCATTCGCATGGCGGAGGACCGTGAATTATTCCGTGTTGCAATGAAAGAAATCGGTCTGGAATGCCCGAAGGCCGAAGTTGCCCGCACACTGGAACAGGCGATCGAAATCCAAACCAAAGTCGGTTATCCGACCATCATTCGCCCAAGCTTTACCCTCGGCGGCAGCGGCGGCGGCATTGCCTATAACCGCGAAGAATTGATCGAAATCGTCAAGCGCGGCCTCGATCTTTCACCGACGAGTGAAGTGCTGGTTGAAGAATCGGTGCTTGGCTGGAAAGAATTTGAAATGGAAGTGGTTCGTGACAAAGCGGACAACTGCATAATTGTTTGCTCCATTGAAAATCTCGATCCGATGGGCGTGCATACCGGCGACTCGATTACCGTCGCGCCGGCACAAACGCTGACCGACAAGGAATATCAACGCCTGCGCGATGCTTCGATTGCCGTACTGCGTAAAATCGGTGTCGACACCGGCGGTTCCAACGTCCAATTCGGTATCAATGCTCAAGATGGTCGCGTTGTCGTGATCGAAATGAATCCGCGCGTGTCGCGTTCTTCCGCGCTTGCGTCGAAAGCAACTGGTTTTCCGATCGCGAAAATCGCGGCGAAATTGTCGGTCGGTTATACGCTCGATGAATTGCGCAACGATATTACCGGTGGTGCAACGCCGGCCTCGTTCGAACCGAGTATTGATTACGTCGTCACCAAAATCCCACGCTTTGCCTTTGAAAAATTCCCGAGCGCCGATGCGCGTCTGACCACGCAAATGAAATCGGTCGGCGAAGTGATGGCAATGGGACGCACGTTCCAGGAATCCTTGCAGAAAGCTTTGCGTGGCCTGGAAATCGGCAAGGTCGGGCTTGACCCCACCGATGATGCCGAGCAGGGTGAAGAAGGCCTGGTCAAAATCCGCCGTGACTTGAAAGAGCCGGGTCCGGAACGCTTGTTCCAGGTCGCCGAAGCCTTCCGCGCCGGCATGAGCGTGGACGATGTTTTCAATCTGAGCTTTATCGACCCGTGGTTTCTTGACCAGATTGAAGATCTGGTCGCGATGGAAAAAGTCACCGCCAAAGCCGGTCTGCCGAGTCTCGACAAAAAACGCATGCGCGAACTCAAACGTGCCGGTTTTTCCGATGCCCGTATTTCGCAATTGACCGGCACTGACGAGACTGCGATTCGCACGCTGCGCCGTGCCTTGGGTTTGCGTCCGGTTTACAAGCGCGTGGATAGTTGCGCTGCTGAATTTTCGACCAGTACGGCTTATATGTATTCGACTTATGAAGACGAATGCGAAGCCGCCCCGACCGACAAGAAAAAAATCATCGTATTGGGCGGCGGCCCGAACCGTATTGGCCAGGGTATCGAATTCGATTACTGCTGCGTGCATGCTTCTTTGGCATTGCGTGAAGACGGTTACGAAACCATCATGGTCAATTGCAATCCGGAAACCGTTTCGACCGATTACGATACTTCCGATCGCCT
>JAKQKT010000187.1 GCA_029560515.1 Pseudomonadota bacterium | reverse complement strand
GGCGTGCATTCATCGAAAATCATCACGATGTCGGAGTTCAGCACTTTCTGGATATGCATGCTTTCTTCCGGGCCAAGAAATACCTTGGCGCCATCGGTAGGCGATGCAAACGTTACGCCCTGCTCGGTAATCTTGCGGCGTTTTGCCAGCGAAAAAACCTGGAAGCCGCCCGAATCCGTCAGTATCGGTTTATCCCATTTACAAAAGCCGTGCAGACCTTCGTGTGCCGCGATAACTTCCAGACCGGGTCGCAGATACAGATGAAAAGTATTGCCAAGAATGATTTCGGCACCGATTTCTTTGAGCGATTCCGGCAGCATGGCTTTCACCGTGCCGTAAGTTCCCACCGGCATGAAGGCCGGCGTTTCAACGGTTCCGCGCGGAAAATGCAGGCGACCACGTCGTGCTTTTCCACTGGAAGCAAATTTTTCGAAACGCATGCGGCTCATTTTTTATTTTTACTCTTTTGTGTTTATTGTTTCTGCGGATACAACAGCATCGCATCGCCGTACGAAAAAAACCGGTAGCGTTTTTCGATCGCATGCTGATAAGCCGATAAAATGCGTTCACGACCGGCAAAGGCCGACACCAGCATCATCAGGGTACTTTCCGGCAAATGGAAATTGGTCACCATCGCATCGACCGATTTCACTTTGACACCGGGAAAAATGAAAATCTGGGTGTCATCCGCATAGGGTCTTACCTCACCATCTCGATACGCAGTTTCCAGCGCGCGCACTACCGTGGTGCCGACCGCAATGATGCGGCCGCCACGCGCTTTTGTTTTTGCAATCTGGCCGCACAACTCGGCACCTACATTCAGCCATTCGCGGTGCATGGTGTGCTCTTGAATCGTTTCGCTTCGCATGGGCTGGAAAGTACCCGCACCGACATGCAAGGTGATATGGCCGAATTCCACACCCATTTTTTTCAGGCTTGCCAATAATTCTTCATCGAAATGCAATCCTGCGGTTGGCGCGGCGACGGCACCCGGTTGTTTTGCGAACACGGTTTGATAGCGCACATCGTCGGTGATGTCGGCATCGCGCTGGATATAAGGCGGCAACGGCATGCGGCCTGCCCGCAGCAATACTTTCTCCAGTGGTTCGGCAGTTTCGAAACGCAGACGGTAAAATTCACCTTCACGCCCGAGCACGGTGATTTCGGTGCCTTCATCCAGCGTGATTTTCGAATCGGGTTTGGGCGACTTGCTGGCACCCACCTGCGCCCGTACTTCGTGCGCGCTGGTAATCCGCTCCAGCAATATTTCAACGCGACCGCCGGATTCCTTCTGGCCGTACAAACGGGCCGGAATAACCCGGGTATCGTTGAATATCAATAAATCGCCCGATTGCAGAAATTCGGGCAAATCACGCACGTTTTTATCAATGAAATCGCCTCCGCCGTGTACGACCAACAGCCGGCTGGCCGAGCGCTCGGGCAAGGGCGCCTGGGCAATAAGCTCCGGGGGTAGATCGAAGTGGAAATCCGTTTTTTTCATCTGGGGTCTCGTTGGGGTCGCGTATTGTAGCCAATGAATCCCGAAGGAGCCCGCCTGCGGGTGGCCCGTCAGGCGACCCGTAGCTGGCAGGCTTTCAGGCGCAAGGGCCATTCCATGCGGTTTTCAGGGGGTTATATCGGCCATTTTGGCATGCTAAAATGCCGACTTAATTCATTGATTTGCTTGGAAACACGTGCGCGGGAAGCCCCTGCGCATTTTTTCTTTTTCCCGCAGATCCTTTCGTCGCAGCAGGAGTAGCCCATGAACATTCTCGATATTCTCAAACCATTACGCGCCCGCGCCGGTGCAGTTCGCACCAACGGCCTGGATGACGCCACCCTGCTTCGTTTGAGCTCGCAGTATCCGGAGATGATAGAAGCCGCGAAAGCCGCAGCCGGGCTTTTTGCCGAACTGCAGGACGAATTCGCCGAACTGATCGATGCCGACGAACAGGCGCAAATCAATGCAACCCAGGGCGGCTTCGTGAATTTTTATTCCGAAGATGCCGTAAACCCCTATGTTGCGCTGGCTGCGCGTGGTCCTTGGGTGATCACGCTGAAAGGCCGCGTACTGCACGATTCCGGTGGCTACGGCATGCTTGGCTTCGGTCACGCGCCTGCCAACGTGATCGACACCATGAGCAAGCCTCAAGTGATGGCCAATATCATGTCTCCAAGCCTGTCGCACCTGCGTATAGCACGCGCACTTCGCAAGGAAATTGGTCACACGCGCGGCAACAACTGCCCGTATGTGAAATTCCTGGCGCTGAACTCTGGCTCCGAATCGGTT
>JAKQKT010000371.1 GCA_029560515.1 Pseudomonadota bacterium | reverse complement strand
CCGATCCATACGTCGCCGTCGAGATCGACCGCGATGCTGTACACGGTGTTGGTGGGCAATTCGCTGTTGGAAGTGGTGATGAGGCGGTAGCGGTCATCGGCCGGACTGTCGAGGTCTGCACCGCTATCGTATACCAGCACGCCGGCATTGAAGGCCGTCACGAACCATTTGTAGCCGTTTTGGTCGACCACAACATTCAGGAGGTTATTTGCCGGCGCGCCCGAAAAATTGCGCAGCGTGCCGTCCGGTTTCATCACGGCAATCGGCGCTACGGCATCGTAGTTGCTCATCCACAGGTTGCCGTCGGCATCAAAATCCATACCGCCGATAGCGGTCCGGTTCTGGCCCGAAGCGCCTGCATTTTGCAAAATGGAGTTATACTGGGTGTAGCATTGCGTCGGGGAGCCCGGCTTGGTAGCGGAAATCAATCCGCCGGTAAAACTGCCCACAAAAAACTTGTCCTCCGTAGGATGTGGTGCTACGCGCCAGTGCGTTACGCCGCAACTGTCGCCCAGTTCCGGGTTGGATTGTACGGAAAAACGTTTCCAGCGCCCGTCTTCAAAAATATAAATGCCCCAGTCGCGGAACAAGGGCGAGAGATCTTGCAGCGCGCCGGGCGTTGACACGTATACCTTGCCGCGTTCGATCGCGATTTCGGCCGAATGCTGGTAAAGCGGGGAATTGAAGGTAAACCGGTCGCATTTGTTCTGATTGAGGTCGTAGTAGCGAAACTGTTCGTTGTCGTCGGCAAACCAGAATGTTTTGCTGCCATCCTCGATGGCGTACAGCGGCGAGGTAGCCTCGCAGGGCCCCTGGATTTCGTAACGCTGACCGTTGGGTTCCAGGTATTCCACTTTGCCGTTGAAGTCGCTTTTCCAGCCGGCAATCAGCCCCTGGCTTTCATTGCTCAAGTAAATCAGCGGGCGGTTTTCGGGATTGGTGGTGATGTTTTCCAGGGTATTTCCGTCGTAGCGTTTCAGGGAGGCATCGATGCCCATATACAGGCTGTTTTGCCATACCGCCAACGCATTATAGGATACCCCGCTGGGGAAACCCTGCGCAGCGCCGAGCATTTGCCAGCGGCTGAAATCCTCGGGATTTACATCGCTTGCCGGCAGCCGGAACAAACCTTCTTCCGTTCCTGCGTACAGGTAATTGTTGTAAACGGCAAACGACTTTACCACGACGCCGGTGAAGGTGGTAAAGGCTGCTTCGGCGCGTTCCATGTTGAGTTTCAGGACGCCGAAACCGCAGGCGAGGTAAGCGAATTTGCCTTCAAAAAAGACGCTGTACACCTTTTTATCGCCTACAATATTGAGGTTTTTGAAAACGAAAGGCAGGTTGGTCACCGTACCGTCGGAAGGATGGTAAATATCGAGGTTACTGTTGGTGTAAGCGATCAGCAGGGCATCGGTGGCTTTGCTGTAGCGAAGCAGGTTAATGCCTACGTCGCTCAGGCCTTCCACTTTGGTAATGAAACGCGGCGTTCTGTCGGTTTTATCGATTTCGACAACAGCCCACTCGGTCGAGTAATAAATCTTGCTATCGCTTTGCGACACGTAACTGGTACGTTGCCACGGCAAATGCTGCCGCCACTCGCCGATGCG
>JAKQKT010000171.1 GCA_029560515.1 Pseudomonadota bacterium | reverse complement strand
ACCCAGTCGCAATTGCAGCAAGCCAAACAACAGAAAGACGATGAATTGACCAAGTTGCTGGAAAACCAGATGCTTGGGCAGGAACAGCAGATCAATGCGCAGCGTCAGCAGATTGCTACTCTTGAGCGCCGTGCTGGCGGGGCCGCTGACAACACGCTGTTTGCCGGTGGCGCCAACTTCAATATCCTCGAGCCAAGCCTAGTGGCCACCCGTGGTCGCAATACCGCGATTGTTCGCGGGCCCGGCAAACGCAGCATCGTCGGTCGTGTCACCTCGCCGAAAACCATCAAACAAGTCACGGTGAATGGCGTTCAAACGGCCGTCGCCGCGAACGGCACTTTCAATGCAGAGGTGGATGTTGCCCAGGCTGGTACTGCCGTGAAAGTGGTCGCACTTGAACAATCCGGTGTGCGCGGCGAATTGCAATTCACCATGTTGCCGCAGGCAAGTGGCAGCAATACTGGCGCAACGGCTGCTTCGGGTTCGGGTGGTGTGGGAAGCCTGCCTCGCGACGTGAAGCTGGGCCGCTATTTCGCCGTGATCATCGGCAACAACACCTATCGGGATGCCCAATACCCGAGTTTGAAGAGCGCCGTGAGCGATGCAACTGCGGTTTCCAATGTCCTGCAGAAGCGTTACGGTTACCAGACAACCCTGGTCCTGAATGCATCGCGTCTTGAGATGCTGACGGCGCTGAGTTCGATGCGCGACAAGATGAAGCCGGAAGACAATCTGCTGGTTTACTACGCAGGCCATGGTGAGTTGAGCGGCAACGGCGCGACCGGTTACTGGGTTCCTACCGATGGCGCTGCCAATAATGCGAAATCCTGGATATCGAACGCCGCAATCAGCGATATCCTGAATACCATGCCGGCCAAGCACATCATGGTCGTGGCGGATTCCTGCTATTCCGGTTCCATGACGCGTGCCGCGGTTCCAAACCTGGCCGCTGCAAGCTCCCCTGACAAATGGAATGCCTATGTCAAAACCATGGCAAGCGGTCGTTCCCGTACCGCGTTGACCTCGGGAGGAGTTCAGCCGGTACCCGATACCGGTTCAGGCAATCATAGCTACTTTGCCCGTGCTTTCCTGAATGTGCTGCAGGACAATAATCGTCTGATGGAGGCCCAGCGCCTGTACCGCGAGGTGTCGACCTCGCTTGCGCTTAACTCGATCAATTCGCCGATTCCGCAAAATCCGCAATACGCCCCCATCCGTTATGCAGGCCATGAAAGCGGCGATTTCTTCTTCATGCCGAAGGCCGGCAGCTGATTTCGCCGGTTCAACTAGCCTAAATCCCGCAAGGCCGCGTATAATTCGCGGCCTTGCTGCTTCAACCGGCAGCAAGACAGTTTATGGAGAGGTGGCAGAGCGGTTGAATGTACCTGACTCGAAATCAGGCGTAGGTGAATAGCCTACCGAGGGTTCGAATCCCTCCTTCTCCGCCATAAATAAAATAAAAAGACCACCTGCTTTCCGGGGTGGTCTTTTTATTTGTGCGGTTTGACAAGAACATCGGTGGAAAAATACTTCTGCATTGTCCAGCCGTTCGCAGGAGATTTTTTTTGGCAATCTATATACTTCGGCGTAAATGCATCCAGTAGAACCCGCCAAGACACGCGTTGAAAGCTTCGCTCCGGTGGTCGACAGCGATTCGGAAATTCTGATCTTCGGCAGCATGCCGGGCGAAGAATCCTTGCGGCTCGGACAGTATTACGCGAATCCCAGAAATGCTTTCTGGCAGATTCTTGCAAACCTTACGGGTAACAGGAACGATCTGTCTTACGAGCTCCGCCTGAAGTTGCTCAATGACCATCGCATTGCCCTATGGGATGTGCTGCGTGCATGCGAGCGCTCCGGCAGCCTTGACTCGGCGATCAAGGTTTCCAGCATGGATACCAACGATTTCCAGACTTTTCTTGCGAACAACTCCCGGATCCGGCGTGTTTTCTTCAACGGCGCTTTTGCCGAGACCGCCTATCGCAAGTATGTATTGCCGGGATTGGCGCCGCGTGAAGCCGCAATCCCGATCTTGCGTCTGCCCTCCACCAGCCCGGCAAATGCAGGCCTTCGTTTCGAAGACAAGCTTCGCCTCTGGCAGGTAATTTTGGATTGATTGTCCGCTTTGCCCCCGATTTCACGATCAGCCTGCATATCCATTAAAAGCGGGATGTCGCATGAAATTGTCCAGACTTATTTTGCCCTTGGCACTGCTGATAATGCTGAATGCGTGCACATGGAAAACCGACAACGAAACCGGGGCAAAACTACAACCGACAGCAGCAGAAACAAGGGCAGCGGATGAGGCCTCGTTACTGAAAAGCTCACGGGCAGCGGGAGTCTCCGATGCCGATGCGTTGGCGGCAAAAGCCGAAATCGACAAGGTTTACGATGAAACCAGTGCCAAAATGGAGGAAGCCGAAGCCGAGCGGAATGCCCGCATGAAGCAACTCAGGGACGAGGCCTGCGTTGCTGATTGCCCGGACCATTAGAGAGTTTGCCCGGCGCGAATTAAAGCCGTGGTGTCGGCCATGAGCCACGCGATATACTGGGCACAGTCATTAAGAGATGTCCTCATGTCCGAAATTCTGGTGCCCGTTTCCTTCGGTGAATTGCTCGATAAAATCGCGATTCTTGAAATCAAGTCCGAGCGAATGAGCGACGAAGCGAAGTTGCTGAATGTCCGCAAGGAACTGGATGCCCTCAACAAAACCTGGGGCGCACATCCGGCATCGAAAACCGATATCAGCGAACTTCGGGCCGATCTGAAAAAAATTAACGAGAGTCTTTGGGTAATTGAGGACGATATCCGTATCCAGGAAAAACAGCAGCTTTTCGATGCCGAATTCATTCGCCTTGCACGCGCGGTATATTTTGAAAACGACACGCGCGCCAAGATCAAGAAAGACATCAATGTCGCTCTGGGTTCCTCCTATGTGGAAGAAAAATCCTACCAGGATTACCGCACGCCCTGATTCGCATAGTCGATGCAATAACGATCGAAGCACTCAATCACTTCTTCGGTCTTGATCAAATCCATCACGCCGCGAAATTCGATACGTTTGCCCCAGGGTAATTCGTCAGCCGGTCTTTTCATGAATTGCAGCGCAGCTTGC
This sequence comes from Pseudomonadota bacterium, assembly GCA_029560515.1. Classification (GTDB taxonomy): domain Bacteria; phylum Pseudomonadota; class Gammaproteobacteria; order Xanthomonadales; family Xanthomonadaceae; genus Arenimonas. The sequence continues at coordinate 10,407 of JAKQKT010000171.1, read as the reverse complement.
CTGTAATGATTGACGGTGTAACGCCGATCCGAATAGGGGCCACTGCGTTCGGCATCGGTGCAGGCATACAGGCCAATCACTTTGGTGCCCAGGGCATTGGCCATATGAAGCGGTCCGGAATCCGGCGACAACAATAAATCGGCACGTTCCAGCAAGGCCAGCAGTTGTTTCAAGGTGTCCTTGCCGACCAGGTCAATAACAGGAATATTCGCCAGCCTGATGATGGCGTCGGCCGTGTTTCTTTCCAGCTCGCTGCGGCCACCGCAGATAACAACACGCCAGTTTTTCATGTGTGCATGTTTCGCAATCGCCGCATAAGCTTCGGCCGACCAATTACGCAATTCGTGGCTGGAGCAGGGTGAAATAACCAAGGTTTTCTGTTCGCCCGGCAACTGCTCGGCGGCCCAGTCGCGAGCTTCCTGCGTCATGGGAACTGGCCATCGAACTTCACCTTGTTTCAAGCCCAGCGGTTCGCAGAATTTGCCGAACACATCGAGCACGTGATGGCTTCCCGCAGTGATTCGGCGATTGATGAACAGCGAATGCAATTCCTTGCTGCGGCCGGCATCGTAACCCACCCTGATTTTTGCCGGGATGAAGGCGGACAGCACATTGGCGCGTATCGCCAATTGCATTTGCAGCAGTACATCGAAACGCCTGCCGGAAAAATGCTTGCGCAATTCACGCATTCCGCCAAGGCCGGTTTTCTTGTCGTAAACAACCAGTTCGACACCCTCCAGGCCTTCCATCAGTTTTGCTTCGCCCTTGCCCAGTACCCAGGTGATCTGCGTTGCGGGCCAGGCGCTGCGCAAGGTATTCAGCAATGGCAGCACATGCATGGCATCGCCCAAAGCGGACAGGCGCAAAATGCAGATGGAAGCGGGTGCTACGGGCAGGATCGGGTCAAACACATTAAACTTCCGGTTATGGATTCGTCGAACACCCGCTCAAACAGCCGCATGCCGATTCACCAGCAAGGTGAACAAGGTGCGATTGTGTTCGACACACGCCTGTGGCAGCAAGCAGATTCGGCTTTTTTCGAACCTGCGCATTATGGCGAGCAGGCAAAAGCCGTCAGCGGCAAGGGTGGGCGCGGTGCTGCCTGGTTCGTGAGAGCGAATTTTGGCGATGCAGTATTGCGTCATTATCGCCGTGGTGGCTGGGCGGCAAAAATCAGCGATGCGCGCTATCTCTGGCGTGACGAAAACAATGTCAGAAGTTTTCACGAATTTCATGTCATGCAAATGCTGGGCGAAAAAAAATTGCCGGTACCAAAACCCATCGCTGCAATGTATTTGAAGCGTGGTTTGTTCTACCGCGCCGGCATATTGGTTGAACGCATTCCGGGGGCAAGAAGTTTTCTCGATTGCGTGCATCGGCACACCGAGTCCGCTCCCTGGGCAGCACTCGGAAAAACGATTGCCGATTTTCACAAGGTCGGTGCCAAACATGCCGACTTGAATGCGCAAAATATTCTGGTCGACTCGAATCAAAAAATATGGCTGATTGATTGGGATAAAGCCACGATGCAAACTGTGACCGGAGCCTGGTGCATGGACGTGTTGCAGCGTCTGCAGCGTTCACTGCTGAAATATCGCGGTGAAGTAGGTGAGGAAACCATATTGGCCGGCATGCAGCTCTTGCGTGCTGCGCATGACGCGGAGATGGAACGATGAGTTGGGCCTTGCGTTTTCTTGGAGTTGGCAATGCACAAGCCATTGAGCTGGGCTCGGCTTCGTCGGTGATCGAATGCGACGGCAAGCCCGAGCTGATGATCGATTGCGGCCAGGAAGCGCTGACGGCTTACATGGAACATTACCAGGATACGCCCGATGCCCTGTTCATCACCCACGTGCACATGGATCACGTAGGCGGGCTGGAAAGATTGTTTTACAAAATCTATTTCGACGAAGCCAAGCGAGGCAAGGTTCGTTTATATGTGCCGGTAACAGTATTGCCTTTTTTGCAGCAGCGTCTCGCCGAATATCCGGGCGTGATTGCCGAAGGCGGCGCGAACTGGTGGGATGGTTTTCAGTTGGTTCCGGTGTCGAAAGGATTCTGGCACCGCGGCTACTGGTATGAAGTTTTTCCGGTGCGTCATCATCTTCCGGAAAGTGCCTATGCCTTGCGCCTGCATGGCAGCATGATCTGGAGTGGCGATACCCGGCCTATCCCGGAAATGCTTGCAAAACATGCCGATGCCAATGAATGCATTGCCCATGATTGTGCATGGGAGGGGAATCCCTCGCATAGTGGCATCGAAGATCTGGAACGTGAATATCCAAAAGATTTATTGCAGCGTTGCGTCTTGTATCACTACGAGTCCCAAAGCCATGGCGAGAAATTGATGGCTCGCGGCTACCGGATTGCAAAACCGGGCGAAGTGCTTGCCTTGCCTGCACCGACCGAATCACGCATGGTGCAATGATGAATGCCCAGCTTCAAAATCCGATCACGATGCCTATCGATAAACTTTCGAGGCCGTTGCACGACTTGCGTGTTTCCGTGATCGAGGCTTGCAATTTCCGTTGTCCCTATTGCATGCCTGCCGATAAAACGCCGGACGATACCATTCTGCAAAATGCCGCGCGGCTTTCTTTCGAACAAATTGAGCAAGCGGTAAAAGCCTTCGTCAAATTGGGCGTACGCAAGGTTCGTTTGACCGGTGGCGAACCCTTGCTCCGCAAGAATCTGCCTGAACTGGTTAAGCGTTTATCGCGAATTTCAGGATTGGAAGATATTGCGCTGACCACCAATGGCTCATTGCTGGAAAAGCAGGCGTTTGCCTTGAAGCAAGCGGGCTTGCATCGCTTGACGGTGAGTCTGGATGCGCTGGATGCCGATATTTTTTCGCAATTGTCCGGTGGCAGAGGGCAGGTGCGCGATGTCTTGAGCGGTATCGAAGCCGCTGAGTCAGCCGGCTTTGATTCATTGAAAATCAACGCGGTGATTCAGCGCGGCATAAATGAAAACCAGGTGCTACCGCTGGTGGAGAAATTCCGAGGAACGAGACATGTGCTGCGTTTTATCGAGTTCATGGATGTGGGCAATTGCAATAACTGGTCCATGCAGGACGTGGTCCCATCGAAAGAATTGCAGTCGCTGATTCACGGGCTATGGCCATTGGAGCCGGTGTCGGCAAATTACCGCGGCGAAGTGGCTTCGCGTTATCGCTTCGTAGACGGCACCGGTGAAATTGGTTTCGTCAGTTCGGTAAGCGAACCGTTCTGCGGCGATTGCCATCGTGCACGTTTGTCGGCGGATGGCCATGTCTACACCTGCTTGTTCGCGGGCAAGGGGCATGATATTCGAAGCGAACTTGCCGATGGCGATGTTGCCTTGCATGAAAAGCTAAGCCGCCTCTGGATGAATCGTGCAGATCGTTATAGCGAACTTCGGCATGCGCAGGCGAAGCAAGGCAAGAAAATCGAAATGTATTTTATCGGGGGATGATATGGCCGGAAAATCAAAAAGCACGAATAAACTCACTCATATCGATCCCGCCGGACGTCCGGCCATGGTGGATGTGACTGACAAGGCGATCACGGCACGGCAGGCAACGGCGGTGACGAACGTCGTGTTTCCGAAGGCCGTCGCCAAGCAGCTTATCAAGTCTGACATGGCGACCAAGAAAGGCGCGATTATTGATACCGCTATTATTGCAGGCACGATGGCGGTGAAACGTACCGACGAGTTGATTCCGTTCTGCCACGCACTGCCTATCGATGGCATAAAAATCACCATTGACTGGCATGATTCGGAGCGCCTGCGCATCAGTTGCACCGTGAAAACCCAGCATCGCACAGGTGTTGAAATGGAAGCGTTGATGGGGGCAAGCATTGCTGCCTTGACGATTTACGATATGTGCAAGGCATTGAGCCACGACATCGAAGTCGGCCCAACCAAACTGATCGAGAAACTGGGCGGGAAAACCGGTGCCAATAAAGTTTTATGACGATCACGGTTCTTTATTTCGCCAGTTTTCAGGAAACGGCCGGCATGGATTCGGAAACGATGGAAAGGCCGGCTTCATTGACAGCCTTGTACGAAAATCTGAAGAAGAAATATCAGTTCAAATTCCAGCTTGCGCATATCCGCGTTGCGGTGGATGGTGTGTTTGTCAGCTGGCAACATGAGGTCAATGACGGTAGCGAAGTCGCGTTTATTCCACCGGTGTCGGGCGGATGAAAAAATTCCAGATATCCGGGCAGGCGATTGATGTCAATTCGCTGAAAGCCGGTATGCAACACGATCAGGCGGGTGCCTTCATCTGTTTCGAAGGCTGGGTGCGCAATCATCATGATGGGCGCACAGTGCAAGCACTTGGATATCAGGCCTATGCCGCGCTGGCAAAAACAGAGGGCGAGAAAATACTTGCCGAAGCATGTGAACAGTTCAAGATTCTGGATGTCGTTTGCGTGCATCGAACCGGCGATCTGGCCATCGGCGATTGTGCGGTTTGGGTTGGCGTGACGGCGGCGCATCGGGATGCCGCTTTCGCCGCATGCCGTTTCGTGATTGACGAAGTCAAACAACGGGTGCCGATCTGGAAGAAAGAACGCTACGAGGATGGTAGCTCGGATTGGCTACACCCAACTGCGTAGGACCTTGTAGGGTCGACGGAAGTCGGGACATTGGCTGTTTATTAGTAAGGTGGCAGCCCCGCCAACTTGCCTCGGCGCACGAATCAGTCAATACCGTTGCTGCCTTCCGGCCCTGGCGGAGTTTTCAACCTATCGTCGCGAGGGGCCAACGGGGCCACCATAGAAACAGACCATCTGGTAACAAAAAGCCATCGATGACACTGATGGCTTTTGAAAAAATGGCGGAGAAAGAGGGATTCGAACCCTCGGTACGGGTTTAAACCGTACACACACTTTCCAGGCGTGCTCCTTAAACCACTCGGACATCTCTCCGCAGAACTTACTGACTTTCGGGGCTGACCCGTACTAGAGCAGGGCCCGAATTGTACCTTTTCAGGCCAGCCCGGACAAGCAAATCAAAGCCGGATCAATGCAGATAGATGCCTGAATTGGCTCATATCGTTCATTTAAATCCCGTTTGGATTGTATTTGCGAGTTTTCCTTGGCTCAAACGCCCGCGCTTGGCACAATGGCGCACAAGAAGGAAACGCGAATGTCATATCTGGTGTTGGCCCGCAAATGGCGGCCGAAAAAATTTACCGAACTGGTGGGCCAGGAACACGTCGTCAAAGCCCTGACGAACGCGCTGGATACCGGTCGCGTGCATCATGCTTTCCTGTTCACCGGCACCCGCGGCGTCGGCAAAACCACGATTGCGCGGATTTTCGCGAAAAGTTTGAACTGTGAAAAAGGCGAAAGCTCCGATCCCTGCGGCGTTTGCAATGCCTGCCTCGATATCGATGCCGGTCGTTTCGTCGATCTGCTTGAAATCGATGCCGCCAGCAATACCGGCGTCGACGATGTCCGCGATTTGATCGATAACGCGCAATACATGCCGGCGCGTGGTCGCACGAAAGTCTATCTGATCGACGAAGTTCACATGCTTTCGAAAAGTGCGTTCAATGCCTTGCTGAAAACATTGGAAGAACCGCCGGGCCACGTGAAGTTTCTGCTGGCGACGACGGACCCACAAAAACTGCCGGTCACCGTTTTGTCGCGCTGCCTGCAATTCAATTTGCGTCGTCTTGAAGAAAGCCAGATTGGCGGGCAAATCAGCAAGATCCTTGCGGCTGAAAATATCGAAGTCGAAGCCGCTGCCGTCAAATTATTGGCGCGCAGCGCCGATGGCAGTTTGCGCGACGGCTTGTCGCTGCTCGATCAGGCGATTGCGTATACCGGTGGGAAACTGACGGCTGATAGCGTCAACGCGATGCTGGGCACAGTGGATACAGCCCAGGTCGGCGGCTTGCTGGATGCCTTGTCGCTGGGCGATGCCGCTGCATTGATGGCGAAAGTGGAAGAGATGTCGGTGTATTCGCCGGATTTCGCGCATGTGCTTGATGATTTTGCGATTGCGTTGCATCAGCTGCAATGCACGCAATTGGTGCCGGGTTTTGAAACCGAATCCTCGTCAGTCGATTTTGCGACACTCGCTTCGCGATTAAGTGCCGAGCAAGTTCAGCTTTGGTACCAGATGGCAACCAATGGCCGCCGCGATCTGGCCTATGCGCCAAGCCCGCGTGCCGGTTTTGAAATGACCTTGCTGCGGATGTTGGCGTTTCGACCGATGACGGAAGGCGAGACTGTTTCAACTCCCGCTGCGGCAAAGCCGGTAGCGAAACCGGTTCCTGCAGCAACACAGACCGCACCGGTTATCGCCGCACCCAAACCAGTGATGGCGCCAGTCGAAATGCAAGTTGCTCATGCGCCTATTGCCCATACTCCAGCAGTACCAACGTTACCAGTGGCGATTCCTCAACATACAAAGCGCGAACTGAAAGATCACGAACAATGGCTGGACGTGATCGAAGCCGCCGAGCTCAAAGGCCCAGCACGCGAACTGGCGGCACATTCCATTTTTGTCGCGTTCGAAAACGGCATTCTGAAACTCGCATTGCCGGACGGATTCCTGCATTTACGAAGCGATGCCGTCGTGGCTGGCTTGGCGCAGAAATTGTCCCCCGCATTGGGCGAAGTGGCGAAAATCATTTTCGAAAAAGCGGATATGCAATCCGAAACATTGCATGACCGCACCGCAAGATTTCGCAATGAAAAACAAACCGATGCCCAGAGCGCGTTCATGGCGGATCCTGTGGTATCGCAATTAATCCAACAGGGCGCGCAAATCGTGCCTGATTCCATCCGACCTTTAGATTAGAGAGAGATTTTTATGCGTGGCAATATCGCTCAAATGATGCAACAGGCCCAGCGTATGCAGGAAAACATGAAGCGTGCCCAGGAAGAACTGGCTGCACTCGAAGTGACCGGTTCCAGCGGCGGCGGCATGGTCAGCATTACCCTGACCGGCAAAATGGAAACCCGCAAGGTTCGCATCGATCCTTCGCTGCTTGCCGATGCTGAAATGCTCGAAGACCTGATCGCCGTGGCATTCAATGATGCCGTTGGTAAAGCCAATGCGGAAACCGAAAGCCGCATGTCGGCGGCCACTGCAGGCATGCCGATTCCCAAAGGCATGAAAATTCCGGGCTTGTTTTGAATAAGCCATCCCGATGAGCACAACGCCCTTGCTCGAACAATTGATCGAAGCGTTGCGCTGTTTACCGGGCGTCGGACAAAAATCTGCCCAGCGCATGGCCTATCAATTGCTTGAACGCAATCGCGATGCTGCTGTTCGCCTGTCGAAAACATTGGCGGAAGCCGCCGAAAAAATCGGGCATTGCGAACAATGCCGCGATTTTTCCGAAACGCCGGTTTGCCAGATTTGCATGAGTCCATCACGCGACAAACATCTGCTTTGCGTGGTCGAGACACCGGCAGACAGGTTGGTGATCGAACAGGCCACTGGCTTTCGCGGCTTCTATTTCATTTTGCAGGGCCGGTTGTCGCCGCTGGATGGTTTGGGTCCGAAAGAATTGGGTCTGGACAAACTGGCAACGCGGATGGCGCATGGCGAAATCAAGGAATTGATTATCGCGACCAATCCGACTGTGGAAGGCGAAGCGACATCGCATTATCTCGCGCAACTCGCACGGCAATTCGATGTGCATCCAAGCCGGCTTGCCCACGGCGTGCCCCTGGGCGGCGAACTGGAATACGTGGATCGCGGCACCTTGGCGCATGCGTTTGGCTCAAGGCTTGAAATGCTTGAATGATGTTTCACCAGGAACCCAGTCATGACCGACACCATTTTCAATAAAATCATCCGCCGCGAAATTCCTGCCGATATCGTTTACGAAGACGAACACGTGCTGGCATTCCGCGACATCAACCCGCAGGCGCCGGTGCATGTACTGTTTATTCCGAAAGTCGCCAAAGCGACCTTGAATGATTTAAGTATGGACGATGCCGAATATGTCGGCCGCTTGATGGTCGCGGCGGCTTCCTACGCGAAGCAGGAAGGCTTTGCCGAAAAAGGTTATCGCACGGTAATCAATTGCAACCACGACGGTGGTCAAACCGTATTTCATATCCATCTGCATTTGCTGGCGGGCCGCTCGTTGCATTGGCCGCCAGGTTGAATCTCGTAGGAGCGCCTTTAGGCGCGACCGATTCCTGTGTAGACCGGTCGCGCCTAAAGGCGCTCCTACGGAATTTTAATTACCACACGAAAAACGGACGTTCGACGATCACGTCGACATCGCGACGTTCAGGCCACAGGTAAACCACGTCGGCGCTGAGGATCGGGTAGCGATAATCGTAATCGCCAATCTTGCCATTTTCGAATTTGTCGATCGCACCGGTAATGGTAATTTCACGTCCGGCTTTGAAAACGTCGGGATCGTAGAAGCCATTGCGGCAGGCTATAAAGCGGCCTTGGCTTTTGTCCAGTTTTTGCGGTCTAGCGCCGACATTCAGATACAAGCCGACAATCTCGAAACAGGTGCGGTCGGATTTGTTGTTCACGGCAACGATGCGTCCGCCCCAGCGAACTTTGGCATTCACCGTATTTTCCTTTGATGCCTGGGCCGGCGTTAGATTGGAAAATTCCCCGCGTAGAGGCTTGGGGTCGGTAACGCAGGCGCTAAGCAAACAGGCTGATAAAACGATGGCAGCGGTTCGCATAAATAATTCCAGTGGTTTAGAAGGGTTTAAATTGCCTTAAATCCGAAACAAGTTGTTTAATTTCACCTGAATCGAATTCCCTGTTTTCGTAGCGCCACTGAGTGTAGCGCGCACAAAGCTGGAGAATGCGGTCGGCCTGATCCGGCGTTTTGCTGCGGTAAATTTCCGCGACTCGTTCGGCATATAGGGCGGCAGGCTCGTGCTGCAATTTGGCATGCTTCTGCTTGCGCATTTTACGGATGAATATCCGCCATGCACGTTCAACTTCGTGCAGGTCTTCCTTTCGCTGGCGCAGTAGCAACATCAGTGTCAGCGCAAGGGCAATCGCGGCACCGGCCATGAAGACAAAGGTCAACTGCTTCGCATCATTCGTATTCAAACCAAGCGGGCGCAACAAATCTTTTTGTCGTGCAGCGTTGTAACCCAGGATCAGTTCGTTCCAGCTGCGTCGTAACCAGTCACTGGTTTCGAAGGTGGAGCTGAAAAAGGATTCGGCAAAATTTTTCGAGCTATCCAGGTCATCAACCGTATCGAGGATGTTTTCGGGGGCCACGGCTGCCGTTGGGTCTACGCGAATCCATCCGCGACCTTCCACCCAAATTTCATCCCAGGCGTGTGCATCTTTGCCGTAAAGCATCCAGTAAGCACCGACCTTGTTGTAGTCGCCACCCACGAAGCCGGTCACCACTCGGGTCGGAACACCGGCTGATCGCATGAAAACGGCAAATGAAGAGCTGAAGTGCTGGCAATATCCCTGTCGGGTATTGAACAGGAAGTCGTCCGCACTATTGCGGCCGAGCAGGGGCGCCGACAAGGTGTATTCGAAATCCTTTTGAATCCAGGACAAAAAACGATTCGCCAGTGCGATCGGATCCGGTGTTTCGCTCGCCCATTGCTGCGCGAGTTGGCGGGTACGCGGATTCAGTTCGCCCGGCAATTGCAATGCCAGCATTCGCTCCATATCGTCGAGCTGTCCGGTAAAGACCGGCTGCAAGCTGGAGACCGCTTCATAACGTTGCAGCTCGTTGACGGGATCCTGCGTGACCGCGGTGAATTCAGCATTGATTTTCGCGTAGCCGGGAACCTGGGTCGGTAAATCCAGCGTCAGCAAGTCCCGTCGGCTCGAAGGCTCCATCATCACTTCGTAACGAACGCTATTGCGATTGCTGTCACTGCCAAGCGACGGAGGCGCTCGCACCATTGCGCCCAGATCGCGTATCCATGCACTGCCATCGAAGCGGGTCAGTACCGGGCCGCGCCAGTACATTTGGTTGCGATCCGGCGTTTTGTCCAGAAACTTGACGCGCAGGGCAATGCTGTCGTCGGTCAGTTTGTCGAGCCATTCGACCGGCTCCATCCTGTCGCCCAGCCCTTTGCCACCGAGTGCATTTTCGGGCAGGCCCCAAAGTGGAGTGGACAAGCGCGGAAACAGCCAGAATCCTGCCATCGCCAATGGTACGGCGATCAGCCCAGCACTCACGGCGGATTTCAGTAGAGGACGCCATGAAATTTGCGACAGGTTTTGCGTCAATGCCGCGAATGAGGCGAGACATAGCAATACAGCGACAACACTCAATCCCAGCGTGATCGGTCCCTGGTCCTGCAGGAAGGCGGCAAAAGGGGCGAATAGTGAAAAACCGAGCAGGCTTTTTGCATCGCGCTGACTATGGGTTTCGAAGGGTTTCAATGCCAGCATGGCCAGCAGGCCCGCACTGGCGGCATCGCGACCAATGCCGAAATT
>JAKQKT010000148.1 GCA_029560515.1 Pseudomonadota bacterium | reverse complement strand
AGTGCCGCCAAGTTTGCTTCGCTGGCCAACGAGGAAATTATCGAAAAACTGGTAGCCGTGCGCGGCATCGGTCGTTGGACGGTCGAGATGATGCTGATGTTTCGATTGGGACGGCCTGATGTTCTGCCGGTCGATGATCTTGGAGTGCGAAAAGGGGCCCAGAAAATCGACAAGCTTGATGCGATGCCAACACCGAAAGAGTTGATTTTGCGTGGCGAGAAATGGGCGCCATATCGGACCTTGGCGGCAATGTACTGTTGGCGGATTGCCGATTTTGCGGCGGAAGAAAAACCGAAAGTGAAACGTTCGCAGGATTGAATTTTCGGCCTAGGTTACGCAATCCTGCCGTGGCTCGAATCACTATCGGGCAAAGTACCAGTGCCAGGGCTCGTAGTTGATATCGTGCCGGTTATCGCGCGGGTAACTCAGGCGAAATCCGAAATCCGGTGCATGCTCCATCAACCAGGCAAATGCTGAGGTATTTTCAAAGCTTTCTTCGGCCGGCGGTTCATTCGGTGTTCCGATATCGATGGCGCGGCCGCTATGATGTTCCGAGTATCCAGGCGCTGCATTGACTCTCAGAATTTCCTGAACACTTTGGCCACGGGCCATTTTCCGTTTGAAAATACCAAATTGATAAGCGTGCCCGCGGTATCCCGAAATGGCTTCAAGCCTGATGCCATCTTGCAAGGCTGCGCTTTGCATTGTTCGCCATGCCTGACCGGCCTCGTCGTGCATCCATAATGGACGTTGGTAGCGGTCATAGCCTGCGAAAGAAAGTGTCGCGGGCTCGGGCATCAAGACCAGATCGTGTTCATCGCCATAGTGTTGGCTGATGCCCAAAAAATCGAGCATGGCTTGCACCTGCTTGATGTTCCGGGATTCCGAAAAATCATTGCTGCCCAGAAAGGATTCGCATTGGTGACGTGTTTTGCCGTCTCTCAGCAATAGGCGGAAACGGGTGTCGGTCGATACCGCGATAAAGCGTCCATCTGCCTTGCGGCGAAGCAGGTAGTCATGGGTTGCCAGCAGGCGGCGTGTTTCATTGCCACGCCCTTTTGCGAGATTCGCCGGTACTGCTTCAATCTCGGTGCCGTTTATCAAGGTAAGCCGTTCGCGTTTCATGCCCGAAGCTTAACCCATTCACAGCGGTCGTTTGAAAAACAGGATGACTTTGAAAGCCTGGACAATGCTGACGAGTTCCCAGCCTGCCAGTCCCATCTGGTTGAGTTTCTCCTGGATCACTTCCGCCTTGGGCGGACCCATGAACGTGTTGCCCAGCTCCACTACCTGATATGCCCAGCGGTCATATGTCATCTTCATCGTCCTCGATTTATTGGGTGAAAAAAAACCGTAAAGCAGCGATTGCCGTTATTCCTCAGGATCCTGTTTTTCATCTGTCTTGAGTCGGCCATTTTTTCGAAGTGCGTCGCGCAGTACATATTCGATTTGTGCATTCAATGATCGCAATTCGTCATCGGACCAGCGCTGCACCGCCTCCAGAATCTCGGCGTTGATGCGCAATGGATAGGCCTTCTTCTCGCTCACTGTCTTTTCTTCGATTTGTACAGGAGCATGAATACCATCACCAGGGCATCGATATTCAATATCACGACGAAGTACGGTGTGATCAGCTTGATGGCGTCCTTTGGCAAGATGAGCACCGCCACAGCGAACGCAAGCAAGCCAACCGATAATGTCAGCATGCCCAGCCCCAGAATAGATTGCATCTGCAGGCTGTTGGGCGATACCAGGAATTGCTTCGGCATCCATCGTCTCGTGATGCATGCCAGCCCAATTCCGAGGGCCGGCAATGTCGTCACGAAAATCATGATGGCGGCGATCAGATTCTCGCTCATGGTTTAGTAGATCGAGCCGGCATTGACGATCGGCTGGGTACCGCGTTCGCCGCACAGAACCACCAGCAAATTGCTGACCATGGCGGCACGGCGTTCGGGATCCAGATCGACCACGTTGCGTTTGGACAATTCGCTGAGCGCCATTTCCACCATGCTGACGGCGCCTTCGACGATGCGGGTGCGGGCGGCGATGATGGCACTGGCTTGTTGGCGTTGCAGCATGGCTTGGGCGATTTCCGGCGCGTAGGCGAGATGCGAAATGCGCGAGTCGATCACGCTGACGCCAGCTTGCGAAAGGCGTTCCTGGATTTCTTCGTTGAGATGCTTGGAAATTTCTGCCGCATGGCTGCGCAGGGAAATTTTTCCATCTTCGTGCTGGTCATAGGGGTAGCTGGTTGCCATTGCACGTAAAGCCGATTCGGACTGGATATGCACGAAGCTTTCATAGTCATCAACGTTATAAACGGCCTCTGCGGAATCCACTACCTGCCAGACGACGACGGAAGCGATTTCAATCGGGCTGCCGTCGAGATCGTTTACCTTCAGTTTGCTGGATTCAAAATTGCGAACCCGCAGCGATATTTTCTTCTTGGCATAGAAAGGGTTGTTCCAGCGCAGGCCCTGGTCCTTGGCTGTTCCGACGTACTTGCCGAACAGGCTGAGCACGGCGGCCTGATTGGGCTCGACCATGAACAGGCCGAACAGCATCACGAATAAAACCAGGCCGACCAACAGGCTTGCTCCAATCATGAGTCCGTTGGTACCGGCGACTCCGCTCATGAACCCGATACCGCAGGCCGCGAGTCCAAGAAGCAAAGCGAGTAACATCGGAATGCCTGAAATAGAGCTGACATTTTGTTCTTTCATGATTTTCCCCAATAGAGATAGGCTGCGGTGTGATTAAGATATCAAAATGATATCAAAAATAAAGTCATGGTCGAAAAAAAACCGGACTTAATCCGGTTTTCTTTTCAAAACATCTACTTAGGGGACTATTCGGTATCGCAAAAGCGGTACCGGCCGTTGTTCGCTGCCTATGTAAATAGCACTGCCTTCTCGATTGAAGGTAATCGCCTCGGCCTGCGGCAGCCAGGGAAAAGCAAAACTATAGGGTTTTACCGACAGGGCGCTGGACCAGGGTAATCTTGCGTCCTCGCGTACATAGAAATACACGGCGTGGTAATTCAAAACCATCAGTACACGGCCATTCGGGCTCAAATCGGCAGCCGTTACTTGCGAGCGATAACGGCCGTATACGGGATTCTTTTCCAATTCATTGCTGTCGGGTTGTTCGATGCCGGGTAGCTCGCCGATTTTCTGGGCGACCACGTTCTTGGTGGTGGGCTGTAGGGGCAGACGGAATAACTCGGGCGGAACACGTTTTTTCGATATCAGCAGTATTTCGCCTTTGGCC
>JAKQKT010000132.1 GCA_029560515.1 Pseudomonadota bacterium | reverse complement strand
CAACGTAGTTACTCCATTCCCCAACTTTTCCCTATATTTACCCCCTAAAATTAAAATTATGTGCGCAACAACCTCCCAACAAAGCTTCATGCAAGAAGCCATCAACCTCTCTATAGAAAACGTAAAATCGGGTAACGGCGGCCCATTTGGTGCCGTGGTCGTTAAGGACGGCGTGATCATCGCGCGTGGGGCCAACTCGGTGACCTCCACCAATGACCCAACGGCGCATGCTGAGGTCGTGGCCATCAGGAACGCGTGCAAGGAGCTGGGTAGTTTCCAGCTTGACGGCTGTGAGATTTACACGAGCTGTGAGCCTTGCCCCATGTGCCTGGGCGCGATCTATTGGGCCAGGCCAGACAAGATGTATTACGCCAACACCAAAGCCGATGCGGCCGAGATTGCCTTTGATGACCAGTTCATCTACGACGAGATAGAAATCCCTGTAGAAAACCGTAAACTCGTCACCGAGCAAATGATGCGCGAGGAGGCGCTCGAGGCCTTCCGCCTTTGGGAAACCAGCAACAAAAAAATAGAATATTAATGGTGGCGTTCGTCTTAAATAACCGGCTGGTGAAAACCGATGCCGCGGCAAGCACCACCTTGCTCGATTTTATCCGCTACGATGAGAACCTGCGCGGTACCAAGATCGGTTGCCGCGAAGGCGATTGCGGCGCGTGTACGGTGCTCATCGGTTCATTGAAAGACGGGAAAACGCAATACATGAGTGCCACTTCGTGCCTCACGCCGCTGGCCAACGCCCACGGCAAACACATCGTGACGGTCGAGGGACTCAATTTACCAAACAAGCTCAACCGCGCCCAACAAGCCATGGTGGATTGTTCGGGTACGCAATGCGGGTTCTGTACGCCGGGTTTTATCAGCTCGCTTTGCGGCTACGCGCTCAACACCACCGCGCCCGATTTGACCAGCGCCATCAGCGCCATAGACGGCAACATCTGCCGCTGTACGGGTTACAAATCCATCGAGCGTGCAGCGGGGCAATTGGCCGAAGCGCTGTTGCAAAAAGACCAAGAGCAACCTTTGCAGTGGCTGGTTGAAAATGACTTTTTGCCCGATTATTTCCTCGAAGTCCCCAAGCAATTAGAAACCATCCAAACCCAATATGTCGCCCAGGCCGGAACCGTTCCCATTGGCGGCGGTACCGACATCTACGTGCAGAAACACGATTCGGTCCATGAAATAGACCTGGATTATTTGTTCGATAAACCCGCGCGCAACGGCATCACTTTTAACGGCGATTCCTGTACGCTGCAATCGTCGGTGACCGTAACCGAGCTCATGGAGCATCCGGTGTTGCTCGAGGCGATTCCCAACTGGTACCATTTCCTCAAACTGTTGTCCTCGACGCCCATTAGGAACATCGCCACGATTGCGGGGAACATTGCCAATGCGTCGCCCATCGGGGATTTCACGATTATCCTCATGGCCCTCAAAGCCACTTTGACGTTAACCGATAAGGAAAATAACGAGCGTCAAATTGCACTCAAGGATTTCTACCTCGGCTACAAAACGCTCGATAAACAACCAGACGAAATCATCTCGGCGATTACTTTCGACTTGCCCAAAGACAACAAATTCAATTTCGAGAAAGTCTGCAAACGCCAGTACCTCGACATTGCCAGCGTAAATACGGCGTTCCAGTTCTCAACGAACGGAAACACGATTACCCAAGCGCATGGCGCGATTGGCGGTGTGGGCCCGATCCCGAAATTCCTGTCGCAGACCTGCGAATTCTTAGCGGGTAAGGAGATTAGTGCCCACAATATCCGTCAAGCGGAAGGCATCCTGCAGACCGAAATTGCACCCATCTCAGACGCGCGCGGTACCATCGCTTATAAACGCCTGCTCGCGCGACAGCTGTTCTTTGCGCATTTCATTACCTTGTTCCCCGAAACCCTCCAAATGCACGATTTGTTATGATCAATATAGACGCGCAAAACCATGTCAAGGGACAATCGATTTACCTCGACGACATCCAGGAATTGCAGGGCACGCTTTACGCCCTGCCGTTCGATGCCACGGTGGCACATGCCAAGATCGTAAGCATCGACCTCGAGGCCGCCCGCCAAAGCCAAGGCATCGTCGCGATCCTGACCGCCAAGGACGTTCCCGGCGAAAACCAGATTGGCGGCATCATTCCCGATGAACCTTTGTTTGCCGAGGATGAGGTACATTTCCGCGGTATGGCCATTGCGCTCATCGTGGGCGACTCCGAGCACCATTGCAGGCAAGCCGCCAAACTCATAAAAGTCGTTTACGACGAACTTCCCGTCATTGTCGATCCGCGTGAGGCGCAGGCCAAAGGCAAACTCATTGTGCCGCCGCGTACCTTCAGGCTCGGAAATACTACGGATGCCTGGGCACAATGCGACCACGTTTTTGAAGGCCGCAGCGATGTCAACGGGCAGGAACATCTATACATAGAAACGCAAGGCGCTTACGCGAGGAATAAGGAAGACGGCAGCATAGTCGTGTCTTCTTCTACCCAAGGCCCAACGGCTGTGCAGCGCACCGTATCGCGTGTGTTGGGCATCCCGATGCACAAGATAGAGATCGACACCGTGCGTCTCGGCGGCGGATTCGGCGGTAAGGAAGACCAGGCCACACCTTGGGCGGTGATGGTAGCACTCGCTACCCATCTCTTGCGCAAACCCGTCAAGTTTTCTATGCACCGTATGGACGACATGCGCATGACGGGCAAACGCCACCCATACTCGGCCGACTTTAAGATCGGATTGTCTAAAGATTTAAAAATACTCGCTTACGAGGTCACGCATTACCAGAATGCGGGCGCGGCAGCCGATTTGTCTCCGGCGGTGATGGAGCGTACGTTGTTCCATTCTACAGGATCGTATTTCATCCCCAACGTGGTCGCCACGGCCTATTCGTGCAAAACCAATTTGCCACCAAACACGGCGTTCCGCGGATTCGGCGGGCCGCAGGGCAAGTTTGCGATGGAAGCTGCTATTGTAACAGCAGCCGACGCTTTGGGTGTGGATGCCTCCGAGATACAAAAAGCCAACCTGTTTGCCGAAGGCGACGAAATCTCGTTCGGGCAAATCATGACTCAGGTCAATGCCAGTAAAGCCTGGGACGATTGCATGGCCACTTACGGTTATGCCGATCGCCAAAAGGCCGTCGCCGATTTCAACGCCTCCAACGACCGTTTCAAAAAAGGACTCGCCATACAGCCCATCTGTTTCGGGATTTCGTTTACCAATACGATGATGAACCACGCGCGCGCACTCGTACATATTTATTACGACGGCAGCGTCGTGGTAAGTACGGGCGCAGTCGAGATGGGGCAGGGCGTAAATACCAAGATGGTGCAGATTGTGACTTCTATTTTTGGTATCCATCCGTCGCGCGTACGCATCGAATCTACCAATACGTTGCGCGTGGCCAATACTTCGCCAACCGCAGCGAGTGCCGGCGCCGACCTTAACGGAAAGGCTTTGGAGATTGCGTGTAAAAACCTGCTCGCACGCCTCAAACCCGTGGCGTTTGCCGATGCCGATCCCGAGTCGATGCAAATCATGGAAGAATGGGTCTACAAAGGTAACGTCAAAACAGACCTGTCCTGGACCGATTTGATCATGAAAGCGTTTACCATGCGCGTGGCACTCAGTGAGAACGCGCATTACGCCACACCTACCATCCATTACGACAAGACCAAAGAAAAAGGGCATCCGTTTGCGTACCACGTTTACGGTACTGCGCTGGTTGAGGTCACCGTGGATTGCCTACGGGGAACCTATGATTTCGACCGCATAGACATCGTACACGACTTTGGCCAGAGCATGAACACAGCCGTAGACAACGGCCAAATCGAAGGCGGCGTGGTACAAGGCATCGGCTGGATGACACTCGAGGAAATCGTTTACAACGAGCAAGGACGGTTGTTGTCTAATGCCTTGTCTACTTATAAGGTTCCTGATATTTATTCGGTACCCAAACAAATCAACCTCAAGCACCTGGATACCGAAGGGCATGAACTCGCGATCAAAAAATCAAAGGCCGTGGGCGAACCGCCGTTGATGTATGGAATCGGGGCGTATTACGCCATCCGTTCTGCCATCATGGCGTTCAACCCGAGCGCGACACTCGCGGTCGATGCGCCGTATACGCCCGAGAAAGTGCTCATGGATTTGTACAAAAAGTAACGGGTCGTGATTGCTGCCTTTTACCAAAAAACGCGCGAATGGCTGGCGCTAGAAAACCGCCTGGTTTTGATGGTGGTCATTGCCAACGAGGGCAGCAGTCCGGGACGCAAAGGCTTTAAGATGTTCGTTTCAAAAAACGACATGCTGGGCACAATCGGCGGCGGCATCATGGAGCACAAGCTTGTAGAATACGCGCGAATCTTGCTCGAAAAACCCAATTTTTCGCCGTTTGTCAAGCACCAGATCCACGACAAATCGGCCACGAAAGACCAATCGGGTATGATTTGTTCGGGGCAACAGACCGTGGCGTTTTTTGACCTTGACAGTGATTTTCTCACCGCCATAGAAATGATTTTGGCCGATCCCGAAACCAAAGTGACCTATTCCAATTTAGGAATCAATGCGCCCGAAAACCCACAAACCGAATGGTTTTTTCAAGAGTCGAACGCGGTAATCCCAAAAGCCTATATCATCGGCGGCGGGCATGTGGGCTTGGCCTTGAGCGAGGTGTTGTCATTGCTCGATTTTGAAATCCACATACTCGACCACCGCGAAAACCTCAATACGATGGAGGCCAACCATTTTGCCCGCACCAAGCAGGTTGTGGATTTTGCAGCGATAGACCAATACATTCCCGAAGGCGATGACCGTTATGTCATTATTATGTCTTTTGGCTATCGGACAGACGATGTTATCATCCGGCGTTTGCTCGGAAGAAAATTCAAATACATCGGGATGCTGGGCAGCAAGGAGAAAATCGCAACGCTATTCAAAAATCTTATAGGCGATGGCTTTGCGCAGGCCGACCTGGACAAGGTGTTCGCGCCGATCGGATTGGACATCAAAAGCGAAACCGCGCATGAAATCGCCATCAGTGTGGCGGCGCAGTTAATCCAAATCAAGAACAAACCGTGATTGCCATTCAACAAGCGTTTGATATTTTAG
Source organism: Pseudomonadota bacterium (assembly GCA_029560515.1). Taxonomy (GTDB): domain Bacteria; phylum Pseudomonadota; class Gammaproteobacteria; order Xanthomonadales; family Xanthomonadaceae; genus Arenimonas. The sequence continues at coordinate 736 of JAKQKT010000132.1, read as the reverse complement.
AAGCGTTTCGGCTGGAATTGCGTCAAATCAACTTGCCTTTGCGAGAAGCGCGGAACCACGTTTTGGCCGAGACGCTACAGTCAGAGATTGACATGCCGCCCTTCCCGCAAGCCACTATGGACGGCTACGCGCTCGCAGTACACGATGCGTTGGATTACACCATTGTGGGCGAAATCAAAGCAGGCGATGACAATGCTGTAATGTTGCGAGCAGGCGAAGCGGTGAAAATATTTACCGGTGCGGCGGTTCCCGAATCGGCGCAGGCGGTGATCCAGATTGAAAAAGTTTCGGTACAAGAAAACCGCTTGTTTCTTGCCGAGCCGATTGCAGCGGCGACCAACATCCGTGCGCAAGGTGCACAGATTAGAACTGGTGACGTGGCACTCGAGCAAGGACGTTTTTTGAATCCGGCGGCGGTTGGTTTTTTGGCCGGGCTGGGTTTTGCCCAGGTTTCTGTTTTTGAGAAACCCAAAGTGGCCGTTGTGGTTACGGGAAATGAACTCGTGACGGCGGGTGAGCTGTTGGCCTACGGAAAGGTATACGAGAGCAATGCCGTGATGTTGCAATCGGCGCTTTACGATGGGGGCTTTGACAAGGTGAGTTTGTACCGGGTTGCCGATGATTTTGTAGAGACACAAGCCGTACTGGGCGAGGCAATTGCAGCCAATGATGTGGTGCTCGTGTCGGGCGGCATATCGGTAGGGGATTACGATTTTGTAGGCCGCGCGCTTGAAAG
>JAKQKT010000125.1 GCA_029560515.1 Pseudomonadota bacterium | reverse complement strand
ATCCGGAGCCACCAGGTCCACTTTCAAGTCGCCTTGATAGGTGTGCGTGATGTTCACCGAGACCGAAGCCGTTGTTGGTGCATTACCGGTACGACCACTCACCGTAATAGGCGAAGTGATGGTGGTGTTGTCACCGATGTTGACGACCGTCGTGTTGCTATAGGTTTGCGTTGTACCGCCGCCACCGCCGGTGGTGTAGCTACCTGTCAGGCTAACGCCCGAGAAGGCAGCGTAGGCTTTCAAGCGAACATAGTAGGTACCCGCTTGTGCAGTTGCGATGTTGCAAGTTTCTGCATTGCCCGAAGCGTAAGGACGGCAGTCATACACGGTGTCGGTAGGAGCACTGCCGAACTTCACATACATATCGGAATCACCGGTACCACCTGCGGTCACGAACTTCAGACCGGTAGCACCGGCAGGAACGACCATAGTGTAATTGACCGTTCCACCGGTCGCAGCGGATAGACCCGTTGCCGCAACACCATTGGTCAACACATTGCCGCCTGTTGTCGCGACGGTAACTGACTTGGTGACTGTATTGGTTGCTCCGCCGTTGTCGGTAACCGTCAGACTGACGCTGTAAGTACCTGCTGCCGAATAGGTTTTGCTCGGATTGGTCGCCGTCGATGTGGTGCCGTCGCCAAAATTCCAGCTGCGTGATGCGATCGTGCCATCACTGTCGGTAGAGCTATCGGTGAATGTAGCGGTCAGACCGCTAGTTGCCGAGCTGAAGTTCGCAGTCGGAGCAACATTGCTTGGAGTACCACCCGCTGCGTCGACAGCTGCTTTTGCATTCAGGATGCCCGCACCAATCGGCTGCGATGGCGAGGATGGAAATGCACGTGCGGAAGTCTTCAGCAAGGTTTCCATTTGCGCTGGCGTATATTGCGCCAAACCCACTGCATTACGACGAGCCTGTACGAGTGCGATAACGCCTGCAACATGCGGCGTTGCCATCGAAGTACCGCTATAGGAAGCATAACTTTCACTGCCCGGACCTTGCGTACCCGAATTCAATGTCGAGGTAATGCTTGAACCCGGTGCAGCAATATCAACGCCCGTACCATAGTTGGAGAAGCTGGAGCGCGCACCGGTGCTGGTAATCGAACCCACCGCAATGACATTCGCACAGTTGGCAGGCGATGAACCTGAAACGTTGGCATTGTCGTTACCAGCAGCAATGGCAAGCGTAGTGCCATTGGCAACCGCAGTATTGATCGCTGCCTGGGTGGTAGCGCCACAGGCACCGGAACCACCGAGACTCAGATTGATTGCATCGGCCGGATTTGCATTGGCAGGAATGCCACTGACGGTACCGCCGGAAGCCCAGATCATGGCGTCGGCAATATCCGAATCATAACCACCGCAGGTACCCAACACGCGGACGGGAACAACCTTGGCACTGAACGCAGTACCTGCAACACCCTTGGCATTGTTCGTCAAGGCAGCAACCGTGCCGGCAACGTGCGTGCCGTGCCAGCTCGAGCTGGAGGCCGGCGAACCGGAATAGCATGCCCCTGCGGTCGTCCAGTCGCCAGGATCGGCAGGGTTGGAATCACGGCCATCGCCATCGTTTGAAACGGCGGTATCGATGATGAAGTCATAACCTGGAAGAATATTCGCGCTCAAATCGCTGTGCGTGGTAATACCGGTATCGAGCACCGCAACGACGGAACCGGCACCGCTGGTGATGTCCCAGGCTTCGTTGGCCTTGATGCCGCCCGTACCGCTTTGGAAACCCCATTGCGAACTGTAGTTCGGGTCATTGGGCGTCAGAAATGCATGATTGCGTCTGTCGATTTCGACATATTCGACGTTTGGATTGCTAGCAATTTGACGCATCAGAATCGTCGCGCCAGCGCGATCAAGTTTTTCGGATGCGGAGACGACATCGGCACCGAGTGTCATGCGGCGAAAATGCGAAACAGCCAAGGGCTTGGCCGATTTGGTTTGCACGCCGCTTTGCAAGCGTGCCGATTGAATCAATTGATAGGCGCGAACAGACGCATCATTCAATGATTTTTGCACATTGCTTACGTTTGCAGCTTCAGGCGTGCCCGTACGATACTTGACGATGAAACGGTCAAATTGGGTATCCGATTGCAGTGCGCCAAGGATGACGCGGGGAGCTGGTTGTGTATTGCCTGCAGCCATGACTGCCGATGTGCTTAACGCCAGAGCCGTAGCAGCGACTAATGCATTGCGGCGAAGCGAATTGATATTCTTTGTGATCACGTATTTGTACCCCGAAAAAGTTGAAAGACTTCCGCTCGCGCGGCATTTATTGCTTTCCTGCACCATTCAGGCCCCCCACCCCCAAAACACACGCTCTTCCTGGCGAAGCCGTAGCCTCGACTGGAAAAGGTGGTAGGGCTTTCGTGCCCGGACGACGCGAATTACATGGCTTGTAACATCACGTAACATCACGTGGGATGGAACCTAACGTGACGCAGTTCACAGGTCACGCTGCACTGCAGCATTACTTTATTGGTAGGAAATTCGTTCAATTTTCTTTACGAATTCATAACTGGTGAAGACTAAAACACTACATTTCGAAATGAATTTCATTGATGTGAAAATATTGTTTTCGCTGAATGCGCAAAATCTCATTCATGAAAATTCTTGTTCATGACAAATAAGTTCCTCATCGTATTTTTCTTTCCTGTTTTTTGAATCTATTTTTTTATCACACATAAAAAAACCCCGGCCAAAGCCGGGGTTTGAGTACTGCATCAACTCGGTTCAATTAGAACGTAATCGACCATGAGTTCAGCTTGCCGGTATCGCCAGCAGCGTTATCGTTGACTTGCATTTTCCAGATGCCGTTCAGTGCTTCGCTCGACAGATTCAGCGTGACGGTTTTGATCACGTTGTCGGTGCCGGCACC
>JAKQKT010000118.1 GCA_029560515.1 Pseudomonadota bacterium | reverse complement strand
TTATGTTCGCGATTGCGCGTACGGCCGGTTGGGTCTCGCATTGGCTGGAGCAGCAAACCGATCCGGAAAACAAGATCGGCCGTCCACGCCAGATTTATACCGGTTCCGATACCCGCGATTACGTGGCGATCGACAAGCGTTAATCATCCTGTGTATGAATTGAAAAAGCCCCGATTATTCGGGGCTTTTTTATTGTGCTGACAATTGCCTGTTTAATTCCTCTAGTCTTTCCGGTGTTCCGACATCGGCCCAGTTGCCAGCGTGATGTATGCCAGTTACCTGCGCCTGATGCATCGCATGCCGTAGCAATGGCGCGAGCTTGAAGCGGGGCGGCGTTTCATCGGCGCCTTTTGTTTGGCCAATAATCGCGCGCCAATTTTCAAACAGTGCCGGTTGATAAATCCCGATGCCGGAAAAAGTCAGTTTATTTTCGCCGTCGCTTTGAACGCGCCCGGATTCATCCAGCATGAAATCGCCTTTCGCATTGTGCGCGGGATTGTCGACCAATACCAAATAAGCCAAACCGGAGATTGCTTTCGGCAACGCGGTGTAATCCACGTCGCTCCATATGTCGCCGTTGACCGCGACAAAGGGTTCATCGCCGATTATTTTCAGCGCCTGCAGCATGCCGCCGCCGGTTTCAAGTGGCTCCGGACCTTCGTAGGAGTAGTGCAATGACACATTCCAGCGCGCGCCATCGCCGAGTGCCGGTTCAAAACATTCCGCCAGCCACGAAGTATTGATCACGATATCGCGAATACCGGCGGCGGCCAATTTTTCAATATGCCATTCAATCAATCGCTTGCCGCCAACCACCAGCAGCGGTTTTGGCGTGTGATTAGTCAGCGGGCGCATCCGCTCGCCTTTTCCAGCCGCAAAAATCAGCGCTTTCATGCGAGCGGCAATCGGATATCACGCTCGCCCATCACGCGTTCCAGCAAGGTGATCAGTGGCGCGGTTTCCGGATAACGCATGCCGACATCGCGTGTATATTGCCAAACCAGTGGAAGATCATTCAAATAGCCGGCTTTGCCATCGCGGTACCAGAGTCGGCAAAAAATGCCGAGCACTTTCAAATGCCGCTGCAGTCCCATCAAGTCGAAGCCGCGCTTGAAGGTGGCGGCATCTACATTGACGAGCCCGGCATTGACGCATCGCAGGCGGTAGTTTTCTACCCAGGCATTGATGCGGTCTTCAGGCCAGGCGATATAGCAATCGCGCAACAGCGAGACCAGATCGTAGGTAACCGGACCCTTGACCGCATCCTGAAAATCCAGAATGCCAGGATTGTTGTGGTCGAGTATCAACAAATTTCTCGAATGATAATCGCGGTGGACAAAAACCTGTGCTTGCATTTTCGCGTTGTTGATCAGGCAGCGGAATGCCGGTTCGATGATGTCCCATTCGCCGCAGGTGGGCGTGTAGGAAAGATGCCTTTGTAAAAACCATTCGGGCATCAATTCCATTTCCGCCACCAGCCTGGTTTCGTCATAGGCAGGCAGGTCGTCGCAGGGGATATGTAGCTGCATTTTCAACAATGCCTGCATCGCATCGTCATATAGCCCATCGACGCTTTGATCATTCAATTCAGGCAGGTACAGACGATTGCCTAAATCGGCCATCAGGATAAAGCCCAGTTCGGCATCGAATGCGCGAATATCGGGCGCATGCAAGCCGGCTTTGGTCAGACGCTGTGCGATGTCGAGCCAGGGACGAATATCTTCCTTGTCCGGTGGTGCGTCCATCAGAATCCATGTTTTACCTGCCGAGAGGCTGCGCCAGTAGCTGCGGAAACTGGCATCTGCAGATGCGCGTTCGAGTTGCGCCTGCGGGTCGTCGAGTGCCTGTTGGGCCCAAAGTAATCGTTCTGTTTCGCGATTTATCGTTGTCATACGGGATGTGAAAATGAACAAAGCCCATTGTGACAGAGCCGTCAAGCTGGCGCGACTGCAAGTGGGTTCGTTAATATAGAAAGCTGCTGATCGGAAAAACCATCATGTCCAAAGTGTTGCCCGTTCTTCTGTGTGGCGGTTCAGGTACCCGGCTTTGGCCCTTGTCGCGTGAAGCCTATCCGAAACAATTCCTGTCCTTGGCGGGCAAGGACAGTTTGTTGCAGTCGACCTGTCTGCGTTTGCGAGGTTTACCGGGCGCAATGGCCCCCTTGCTGATCAGCAACGAAGAACACCGGTTCATGGTTGCCGAACAATGCCGCCAGGTCGACATTGAACCGCAGTCCATTATCCTCGAGCCGGTAGCGCGGAATACCGCAGCGGCAATTGCCGTCGCCGCCTTGCATGCAATGGAATCGCAGCAAGATCCGGTTCTGCTGGTGTTGCCATCGGATCATTTATTGCAGGATGAAACAGGCTTTCGCGAAGCGGTATTGCTTGCATTGCCTGCAGCGGAAGATGGCGCCTTATTGACGTTCGGCATTGTGCCGACGGCACCGGAAACCGGGTTTGGCTACATCAAGGCAGTGCCCGGCGAAGGCGTACGCGGTGTTGAGCAGTTTGTCGAAAAACCCGATCTTGCCACGGCAGAAAAATATCTGGCCAGCGGCGAATATTTCTGGAACAGCGGCATGTTCATGTTTCGGGCTTCGCGGTTTATTGCGGAGCTGGAGAATTTCGCGCCGGAAATTTCGCGCCATTGCCGAGCCGCCCTGGCCCATTCAAAACGCGATGCCGATTTTCTGCGTCTTGACAAGGAATCCTTCTCTGCTTGCCCCTCCGACTCCATCGATTACGCCGTCATGGAAAAAACGCGGCATGCCATGGTGTTGCCGATTGACGTGGGCTGGAGCGATGTCGGTTCCTGGTCGGCCCTGTGGCAGGTTGCCGATCAGGATGACGAGGGCAATGTGCATCATGGCGATGTGATGGCGGAAAATTGCCGCAATACTTTCGTGTGGTCCGGGAACCGTCTGGTCAGCACGCTGGGTCTTGAAAACATGATCGTGGTCGATACCGATGATGCCTTGCTCATCGCGCACCAGGACCATGTGCAAGACGTAAAGAAAATCGTTGCACGCCTGAAATCGGATGGTCGGCCGCAGGCAGTGCATCATCGGCAAGTCTATCGTCCGTGGGGTAGCTATACTTCGGTGGACAGTGGCGATCGTTTCCAGGTGAAGCGTATTATCGTTAAACCCGGTGCGGCCTTGTCATTGCAGATGCATCATCATCGCGCCGAACACTGGATTGTCGTCAGTGGCACGGCGCGCGTTACCTGCGACGAGAATGTAATGACATTGACTGAAAATCAGAGTACTTATATTCCATTGGGTAGCAAACACCGTCTCGAAAATATCGGCAAACTCCCGCTTGAGTTGATCGAAGTGCAATCGGGCAGTTATCTGGGCGAGGACGATATTGTCCGCTTTGACGATGTTTACGGACGAATAAGCCAGTAATTTCAGTGTACGTTGCCGCACATACAATTTCGAAGCAGCAGAATAGGATCTTCGCTTGATGATTCAGGCATTTTTCCACTCTTATGGTCTGCCGTTGCTCCTCAGCCTGGGCTTGAGTCTAGTGTTGGTCAGATTTTCCGTTTTGTTCGCAAAACCCCTGGGTTTGCTGGACCAGCCCGGTGGCCGCAAGAATCATGCAATACCAACGCCGGTCACCGGCGGACTCGGTGTTTTTTTCGCACTCTTGCTTACCAGCGTGTTTTTTAACCTGTTCGGCATGCACCTTGATGTCTTTTTTGTTGCCGGTGCCTGGCTGATTCTCGTGGGTGTGCTCGATGACCGCTTCGAGCTCTCTTCCCTGACACGTTTCGTGGCACAGGCAATCGCGGCAGGCATCATGATCTACTTCGCAGGATTGCAGGCCTATGAATTATCCGATGTAGTTGGTGTTAGCGGCTTCCATCTTGGCCTGCTGACGCCTTTCTTTACCGTATTCATCACCCTTGGTCTGATCAATGCCCTCAACATGGCCGATGGCAGCGATGGTTATCTGGCTGGGCAGGTGATGGCAGCACTGGGATTATTTTCAGGCTTGGCGTTCTATGCCGGCAATCTTGAACTGGCTGGCCAATGCGCGATCTTTGCCGCCGCCGTACTCGGCTTTTGGTGCTGGAATATGCGTTTCCCGTGGCAAAAACGGGCGAGAGTATTTTTGGGTGATGCCGGCAGTACCTTCCTGGGGTTTGCCGTGGTCTGGTTCGCACTGCAATTAACCCAAAACAGCTCGCATCCGGTAAGTCCGGTGCTCGCTCCCTGGATGATTGCATTGCCAGTGCTCGACTGCGTGGTGTTGATGCTGGACAGAATTCGCCAGGGCCGCTCGCCCTTCAGTGCAGATCGAAACCATATGCATCATTTGTTGCTGGATGCCGGTTATTCGCCAACCAGCATCGCGATCACCATGATGCTGCTGTCTGTTCTTATCGGTTGTATGGCTGCCGTGGCAGTCAAACTCGGCGCAACGCGCACCTGGATCGTCCTCGCCTATTTCGCATTGATTGGCGTGTATTGGGCGTTTAGTTTCAATCGTCAACGTGCGGTAGCTTCCCTGCGTTTTCTCCGTGTCGGTGATAAAGACGACATGGCGCGCTTCGGTGAAAAAGAAACCAAGGACATAAATTCGGCGTGATCGACCTGCATTGCCATATGTTGCCCGGAATTGATGACGGAGCTCCGACGCTCGAAGTCGCGCTTGCTATGGCGCGTGCCGCTGTGGCCGACGGCATCAAGATCACCGCCTGTACACCCCATATTTATCCTGGCTTGTACGAAAACTCGCAGGCCATCATTGCAAAAGCCATCGCGGAGTTCGAGCAAGAATTGAAACGGCACGACATTCCGCTGACCCTGACGATTGGCGCCGATACGCATTTGGCACCGGATTTATTGAAAGGTATCCAGCAAGGCCGGATTCCGACACTGGGCCATTCGCGTTTTTTATTGCTCGAGCCACCGCATCATGTGGCTCCACCAAGATTCGAAGAGGCGGTATTCCAGTTGCTGGCAGCGGGAATCGTGCCGGTCATTACCCATCCGGAACGGCTCACCTGGATCGAAACCCATTATTCGAAAATGGCAACGCTGGTAGAAGGCGGTGCCTGGATGCAAATTACCGCCGGTAGCCTGACTGGGCGTTTTGGTCGTCGCCCAAAGTACTGGGCGGAAAGAATGGTGGACGAACAACTGGTGCATATTCTGGCAACCGACTCGCACCACATCGACAAGCGTCCTCCCTTGCTGGCCGAAGGCCGGGATGCAGCCGCAGCCCGCTGTGGCGAAAAAGAGGCATTCAATATGGTGGATGTGAGGCCGAGAGCCATTCTGGCTGATCTTCCTCAGGGGCAAATCCCCGATTTACCTGAACGGCAACTGGTGTCGAAGGATGCTCCACGGTGGCAACGCTGGCTGGGCTTGGCATAATGCACATTCAATTATTGAGCGAGATGGCATGAACCGATTTTGGCTAAGTACAGTTTTTTTCATCTGCATGGGCTTGCTCAGCGGCACGGCGGCGGCGGATGACAGAAAAGTCGGGCAAATTTCGGTCGTGGCCGCTGGAAACGATGAACTGCCTGCACCTGACAGTACTTCCAATGCCGGTGCCTACAAGGGCGTTTCGGAATATCGCATTGGGCCGCAGGATTTGCTCGAAATCAGCGTCTTTCAGGTTGCCGAATTAAACCGGACGGTTCGAGTGAGCACGTCTGGTGAAATATCGCTCCCCCTGGTCGGCGTGGTAAAGGCCGGCGGCCTCACCGTACAGGAACTGGAAGCACAAATTGCCAAATCGCTTGATGCCAAATTTTTGCAGAATCCGCAGGTAACGGTATTCGTAAAGGAATTCACCAGCCAGCGCGTTACGCTCGAAGGTTCGGTGAAGAAACCCGGAATTTATCCGCTGACGGGACGCACCACATTATTGCAAGCCATCGCAATGGCTGAAGGACTCGATCAATTGGCGGACTTGCGAGGCATCGTTATTTTTCGCGTGGTCAACGGAAAAAAAATGGGTGCACGTTTTGATATCAAGGCGATCCGCTCCGGCGCCGCTCCGGATCCGCAAGTATATGGCGATGATATTATCGTGATCGACCAATCCGGTTCCAAAACCGCTTTCCGGCGTCTGATGGAAAGCCTGCCGATTTTCAGTATTTTTTCACCTCTTTGAAACGGGATAGTTAACACGTGGCCAATCATCCGCACGATCCACACCACGACCCACGCCAAGATTTATTCCCGACTCATCAAGGGCAGGACAATCGTCAGCTGGCAATAGCACGCAGCCATGCGATCAGCGTCGACACGCGACTTGGCGATCCGGTAGCGGAAACCGAAGACAATATCGATCTGCTGAGCTACTGGCGCATTATTCTCAAGCGCCGCTGGATGGTGCTGGGTGTGCTGGGCATCATTTTTCTTACCAGCCTGGTGGGAACCTTGCTGACTACACCGATTTATCGGTCCACTGCCATCCTGCAAATTGAAAGGCAGAGCATGCAGGTGATGGATGTGCAGGGCGTTACGCCGACCGAAGACATCTATGCTGATGATTTCTATCAAACCCAGTATGAGTTGCTGAAGAGTCGTGCGTTGGCACAGCGCGTCGTGGCGCAATTGGGTTTGGCGGAATCCGGTGAACTTGAGCGCATGCGTCCGGGCTCGCCATGGCAAAAACTGATGGGATTGTTCGGTCGCGAACAGCCTAATCAGGAAAATGCCGATACCAAGCCGAGCAAGCTGACAGCAGCCGAAAAAATGGAGAAAGAAAACCAGTTGGCAGGCAGCTTTGCCAGCGGCGTGAGTATCGAGCCGGTCAGGAATTCGCGTCTTGTGCGGATCAACTACGACAGCCCGGATCCGGCATTCGCACAGAAAGCGGCCAATGCGATCGTGGAAGGATTCATCGCCAGCAATCTTGAACGTAAATTCGATTCTTCCGCCTATGCGAAAACCTATCTTGAAGAACGACTGAAAGAATTGAAGTTAAAGCTGGAAGATTCCGAACGCAAATTGGTCGAGTTCGCACAGAAAGAAGAAATCATCGGCACCAGTGGCAGCGAAAACAGCGGTACGCTGACCCAGCAAAGCCTGCAAACCCTGAATGCTGCCTATGGCAAAGCCCAGGAAGATCGCATTCGTGCGGAATCACGCTGGGCACAGGCTCAGGTCAGCAGCGGCATCAGCCTCGCGATGGAGTCGGGCAATACCAGCTTCATCACCACGCTGCAGGAAAGCCGCGGCAAATTGATGGCGGAATACCAGGACAAACTGAAACTCTATAAACCTGCCTATCCCATCATGGTTCAGTTGAAAGGCCAGATCGAAGAAATCGACAAGCAGATCGCCAGCGAAGGCGGAAATATCCGCAATGCGATCCAGGCCCAGTATCTGTCAGCACTTAAACAGGAAAGCATGTTGGCAGCCCAGATCAAGGGCCTCAAAACGGATGTGCTGGACCAGGAAGGCCGCAGCATTCAATACAATATTTTCAAGCGTGAAGTGGATACCAATCGTCAGCTGTATGACGGCTTGTTGCAGCGTTACAAGGAAATCGGCATTGCCGGCGGTATCGGCACGAACAATATGTCGATCGTTGATCGCGCGCAAATGGGCGGCCAGTTCAAGCCGGATCTGACGCGCAATCTCATGTTGGCCACCATGGTGGGCCTGCTCTTGGGCTGCTTGCTGGCATTGGGTTTTGAGTATCTGGATGATTCGCTCAAGGTGCCTGAAGATATTGAAAAGCAGCTTGGTCTGTCGATTCTTGGCGTCATTCCGAAACTCAAGGATCCACAAACCCCGACTATTGCATTGCAGGATTTGCGTGGTGCGTTTACCGAAGCTTATCGTTCGGTAAGAACGGCCTTGCAGTTTTCAACCGACAAGGGCGTGCCGCGGGTCTTGCTGATCACCAGTGCTTCCCCCGGCGAAGGCAAGTCCACAACGGCACGTGCATTGGCACAAAATATCGCCGAGTTGGGTCGGCGTGTGTTGATAGTCGATTGCGATTTGCGAAATCCTTCCCTGCATCGTCATTTCAATGCAGATAACTCCACCGGCCTTACCAATTTCTTGGCAGGCGGCATGAAGCCGATGGATCTGATCCAGAAAACCAATATGCCAAACCTGTCGTATCTCTCGACAGGTCCGCTGCCGCCGAACCCTGCCGAATTATTGATGGGCTCGAAGTTGGTATCTTTCCTGACCGTCGCCGTTGAAAAATTCGACCAGATTATTATCGACGGCCCGCCGATCCTTGGTCTGGCGGACGCCCCGATTCTCGCCAATCGCGCGACGGCAACACTGCTCGTTATCGAGGCCGGCGAGACCCGGGTTGCGGTGGCACGTAATGCGATCAAGCGTATCTTCGCGGCCCGTGGCCATTTAATCGGCGCCGTGATGACAAAATATAATGCCAAACTGCACTCCGGTTACGGTTATGGAGCCGGTGATTACGATTATTATTCCTATGGCGGCAACGAAAAGCCGAAGGAACGCTTGACCAAGCAATGACGATCGCAGCGCTCGAGCAGGCACTTACCTTCATAAGTCGTACCGACTTGACTGCTACTGCCCGTCAGCAACCTCTGCCGATGGGTGTTACCGAACTTCTGAAAATATGTTCCGGCGACAATGAGTCACTGCTGGCAGCGCAGGAAAGTTCGCGACATTCGCAGGAAGATGTACGCCATGCCGCCGAATTCTACGTACAACAGATTTTGTTTGCTCCCGACAGCGACCACTACCGGATACTGGGTGTGGATCCGGATGATGCAGAATCGAAAATAAAACTGCATTACCGCCTGCTGGTTCGTTGGCTGCATCCGGATAAAAACTCCAGTGACTGGGAAGTGGTTTTCTCGGAGCGAATCAATCGCGCCTGGCATGCATTGAGGACCCCCGAACGACGCCGGCAGTACGATGAGCAGCTCTCGAACGAAAAAGCACAGGCAAAAAGTGCAGCACCAAGCCGGGAAATGAGACCGGCACAATGGCGCGAGAGCCGGAACGATCCGCGCTTCATGAGTTCACGTACCATCAAGCGATTACCGATTGCGGTATTCAGCCTTTTGGGAGTCGGTGCCTTGCTGGCCTTACTCTGGTTTAGTCAGACACAGCCGAATCTGCAAGCGCCGACCACGGTTTCGCGGACACCCGAAAAAATCCTTCTGCCGGTCGAGCCATCGAAAACCGCATCGCCTGCTGCGTCGATGCCGGTCGATCAATTGCCGGAAAATATCGACACGGCATCTTTCATTGAACAGAAAACCGAGGTTGCCGATCCGGAGAAACAGCCTGTGGCTCCGGCTCTTGCAGTGGTCTCTCCACCCGTTGGCCCGTTGCCTGAAATTGCTGCGACATCCGAAGCAAAGACCGCGGAGAAACCCGGCCTGCCTGCATTGGCAGCGCAGGAAAAACCAAAGATCAAAAACCCGACCAAGCCCCAGATGCAAGTAGCTGAGAATATTCCCGCCACACTTGTGGCGGAAAACAAACCTGTCGCCAAGCGTTCCCGCAAGATCAAGCAGGAACCGGTAGTTAACGTGGCAGCCTCGTCACAGTCATCGGACAGCGCTCCGGCAGTAGCCAGTCCGGTGGTCGTTGCCAGCGCATCCAATATCGAAAAAGACCTTGCAAGCGATGCTTCGGTAAAACAGTTTCTGCAGAAATTTTCCCGCGTCTATTCGGAAGGCGATTATTTTGCCCTGCACAACATGTTCACCCGTGACATGAGCATTCTCGGTGCTCCGGCACAGCGGACGGTACTGCGCAGTTACCGGCAATTGTTCGAGAACAGTCAAAGCCGCGAAATCAATCTGGATCATGTCACGTGGCTCAGCAATGACGAAAGTATTGTGGTGATCGCGAGTTACCAGGCGCAGGTTATTCCACGCGGTAAATCCGAAAGCCAATCGAGTCGTGGTGACATCCGACTCGATCTTCGTGTCGAAAACGGCCAGTTGAGAATTATTCGCCTGCAATCGGACATCAAAAATGGCTGAGCGTTCGAAGCTTGCAGCGGGTCCGGCGGTGAAAATACTACTGATCCTGCTGTTTGTTGGTCTGGCATGGCGAGTCTTCAGTCTTGGCATGGCCGATACGCAAAGCCGCTTTCATCCGCAACAGGCCTTGCAGTGGAAGCCGCGTCATTCGGCGGCCCTTTTCCTGCTGGCAGAACAGCAAGCCGCGAATGCAAATCAGCATGGCGAAGCAAAACGGAATGCAATGGCGGCATTGCGTGCTTATCCGCTGGAGGGAAGGGCCTATCGCATTCTGGGCCAGATTGCCGATGCCGAAAAAAAACCGGATCAGGCTTTCGTCCTGTACCAGAAAGCGGTGCATTACAGTCCGCGTGATCTGGAATCGCATTTGTGGTTACTAAATTATTCCCTGCGTACCGAAAACGCCGAGCTGGCCGTGCACCATCTCGATCGTCTGCTACGGATGCAAATCGATTTGCTGCCACCGCTCATACCAACGATCGCCGGGCTTGCCACACAGCCATCGTCGCAGGATGCATTGATCAAGGCGATGTTAAAAAATCCGAGTTGGCGCTTGCCCGCAATCAATACATTGACTGCACAACAAGGTGCCTCGACGAAATACGCCGTTTTTTTCGACCGATTGGGTAAAACTCACGGAAGTCTTTCTGAGCGAGAACAACAGGCGTGGTTGGGTGCATTGAATCTTGACCAGCAATGGCCGCTGGCTTATCTGACCTGGGCCAGCCAATTGCCGGCAGCAACGCAATTGGAGCTCGGCAATCTGTTTAATGGCAGCTTCGAGCATGAGCCTCTGGCCGGGGGTTTCGACTGGCAGTTCGATAAGGTTCCCGGTGCGAGCATCGGTCTGGAGTCACGTGACGGAATTTCCGGGAATAAAGCCCTGCATCTGAATTTCGAAGGCCGTCGTGTTCCATTCAATGGCGTGCGGCAAACCCTGGTGTTGCCAGCGGGTAGCTACCGGTTTTCAGGCAAGGGATTGGCCGATAATCTGATGACCGAGCTGGGCCTGGTATGGTCTGTTCAATGTCTTGGAAGCGGAGAAATCCTTGCCAGCGGCGAGCCATGGAAAGGTAGAAGCGCACAATGGCAGGCCTTCTCGCTGGATTTCACGGTACCGAAGGAACACTGCACGGCACAGTCCGTATTCCTGAAGCTGCCTGCCCGGATTGCCGCAGAACAGGAAATAGCCGGCAGCCTGTGGTTCGATGCGTTCAGAATCCAGAGAATTCAAGGGCTTACTGAACGTGACCTCAACCATTAAGGCAGGAAAACCTTGCATCTTTGCGCTCAAGCTCGCTATTATGCTCAAGCGTACACATCCGTCACTCGGAGTCATGTTATGAAGAAATCCATCCTTACCGCACTGTGTGTAACCGGCCTCGGTTTTGCAGCCATTGTTTCAGCCCAAGACGGCGCAGGTGTAGCGATTCTTGATGAAATGAACGGCTCCGTTTTGGTCAATCAAGGCGAAAAATTTGTCACGGCAATCGAAGGCCAATCCTTGAATGCCGGTGACCGCGTCATGGTAACAAAGACGGGCAGCGCAAGAATCATGTTCGGAAAAGACTGCTCGACCGAAGTCAAAGCCGGAACGATTGTTACGATTCCGGAAAATTCGATTTGCGAAGGCGGCCAATTGGTCACGCAATCCCTTGAACCAGGTACCGGTGCTGCCCCAGGCGCAAACGGAACCGGCGCAGGTGCCACCGGAAGCTCCAATACCGGTATCTACACTCTGGCAGGTGTCGCGCTCGCCATTTCCGCATACGAAATCCTGAAGAGCCCCTGATTCCAGGGTTATTCGAAAGTTTGAATAAGAAGGCCGCCCAACAGCGGCCTTCTTTTTTGGAAACACGGGCATGTTGAATCAGAAAATAGTTTTTTATCTTGCATTGACGGTATTGGCTTTGGCCTGTTTTCTTGGCGGAGGCCAGGGGTTTTTCGGCGATACTCTCGCACAGCTTGCTGCCATCGGATTGCTCGCAGCATGCCTGTTCAACAAGGAATCCGAATTCGCGTCTGCGAGTCAATCGACCCGCAAACTCGCTTTCGTGTTTATCGGCATTGTCTTGATGGTGCCGATACTGCAATTGTATCCGTGGACAAATACCAATCAGTTCATCCTTTCATTGCAACAGGATTTGCGGCAAACCGGCGTAAATATCGGCAACCTGAGCTTGAATAAAACCTATGGTGCCGAGCGTGCGCTTTTCAGCCTGTTACCAGCCTGCGCGCTTTTTCTCGCTTCCCTGCAATCGCCGAATCATTACCGCTATCGTTTGCTGGCTGCCTTGGCAATCATTGCGCTGCTGAACATCCTGATGGGTTTTGCCCAGCTTGCGCAGGGGAAAAGCAGTCCATTGCGCTTGTATGAAATCACCAACTTTACCGAAGCCGTCGGCTTCTATGCCAATCGAAACCATTTCGCGAGCTTGCTCGTGATGTGTCTGCCCTTAGCGGTGGCATCAACGGCGTGGTGGGCTTATCAGCGTGTCGGCAGAATATCGCGTTCACTGATTCCAGTATTGGGCGGCGCATTATTTTGCGTATTGATCATTCTCGCCGTCGCGGTTGCACGCTCCCGCGCAGGCCTGTTGTTTGCAGTGCTTGGTAGTTTGCTTTGCTTGCCTGCCATCTTCGCCTTGCCGCGCATGCCGGGCATGAAGCGAATTCTCGGAAGTATTGTCGTGCTTGGGTTACTTGTCGCCGTGCAATTCGGTCTTGCCGGAATTCTGGAGCGTTTTGACCACGGCATCGGCGACCAAACACGAACCCAGATGGCGCAAATCAGTATTGAAGCCGGAAAAGCCTATGCACCAATGGGCTCGGGGCTTGGCACATTCCGGCAGGCCTATGCCGTTTTCGAAGCCAGGCACGAAGACAGTATCGACCATACCACCACCAACCATGCACATAACGATTATGCCGAGTTGTGGCTCGAAGCCGGTTATGCGGCGCTGTTGGCAATGGCGGCTTTCTGGATCCTGTTTTTGATACTCGGATACCGTGTCTGGATCGCGCAGAAACAAACCGATACTTTCGCGGTTCTGCTATCGCGCGTTGCCTGGGTCAGCCTGCTAATGGCATTGCTGCACTCGTTTGCCGATTACCCGCTAAGGCCCACGGCAAATTCCGCCGTCTTTGCGCTATTGCTGGCGCTCGCCCTGGCCGCCAGCCAAAAAAGAAAAATGTAGAAATTTTCCAGCCACGAAAAAGGCAATTCCAGTTTTCACGCTCATGCTGAAAATTAGAATATCCGCCGAAATCCAGCCTTGATTCGCTTGAATAGCAGACCGATCCAATTCGTTTCGCCGTAGCGCATTTTCAAATAAGCCGCATTGGCGAATAGCCGTTGTCGCAACCAGCGCATGCGAAGTGGCCAGTTCGGGAATGCCATGAAGCTCATATATTGAATGTAAAACCAGCGATGCATCTTGCCGGTCTTCATGATTTCATTTTTTTCCGCGCGCAACAGCGAGGCAAGAATAGCGTCGGGCACGATGGTGTGGAATTCGTGTTGTGCTGCCAGCAGGCCGTCGCGACAGGCGCCTGCTAGGTTACGCTCGATCGCGATATCAAGCATTGCCTGCCATTGCGACGGAGCAAAACTCGAGCCGAGCAGATGCAAGTCGTAAAGCCATTTCAAACTGT
>JAKQKT010000094.1 GCA_029560515.1 Pseudomonadota bacterium | reverse complement strand
ATTGCGCCGGACTTCGAGCGCAATGCGAAAATTCATAGGTGCTGGGAATTGAAAAAAATCTGATTGGAGATAAATCAGTTGGTGCGCCACAGGCGCACTCTATGTTTTCTTCACCTTCATGCTGGCTTTCTTTTTATTCTGAGCGTCGTTGAAGCTTTTTTTGTCGATTTCCCGGATTCTCGAAATCCGGCATTGTTCGCCTTGCACGCGAATTACATCCAGCGTGCCGCTGCAAATCCTGCCGGTAATCGGGTCACCCTCGAATTGCAGGGTTGGGCTGGTATCCAAATTGAAACAGGATGACTGCAGGCTGACGCGATACTTTTTAGGGCCTGCATCCAGCAATAATGTTTCGTCGTCGATCACGATCCAGTTCCGTATCCGGTTGCTGTCCAGGCATTCATGCTTTTCCGTCTGGGCGCTTAGCGGCGCAGAGATAGCAAGGGTGCTCCCTAGCAACAATAATGGTAAAAAGCGCATATCCGATACTCCCTTGGTTCACCATAGTGTAGTAAGGTTGTCTTAACCCAAGCTCAACCCGAAGATGTGTGGCAGGCATGATGGATCCAAAGCGTCCTGGCGAAAAAACCGATCAGAATTGGACTTTTTTTCGCCAATGGTTGAAAAACCCGATGGGGGTGGCGGCAATATCGCCCTCTAGCCCGCAATTGGCACGGCAGATGATGGCCGAATTGTCGGACGATACCCAGCGCGTGATTGAATTGGGTGGCGGCACCGGCGTTTTTACGCAGGCCCTGCTCGAGTTTGGCATCAAGCCCGTAGATCTGCTCGTTCTGGAGTTGAACGAGGAACTGCATCAGCATTTGCAAAAACGTTTTCCAGAAGCGCACGTGGTATGCGGTGATGCCCGTGAAATCTTCAATTTGGCCAAACCGCTTGGTTTTGCCGAAAAAAAATCCGATGCGATCGTCTCCGGCCTTGGGTTTCTATCGATGCCAAGGCAATCGCAGCTCGATATCGTTTCAGCGGCATTCGATTGCCTGAAATCCGATGGGCGTTTTGTTCAGTTTACCTATGGCCCGGCCAATCCGATTGCACGCGAAGTATTGGAAACACTGGGGCTGTCATCAAGACGGGCAAGCTTTACCTGGTGGAACGTGCCGCCTGCGACCGTCTATGTCTATAACCGCCGAGTTTCCCGCGCTATTCCAGCGAGACCGATGCGCTGATATTGGGGGTTTCCGCGCCAGCGTTTTCAGACTGGTACTCGGATTTCAGCAAACCTAGCATCACGCTATCCTGCAGTTCGCCTGCGACCAGCCAACGTTGCCGTAAGTAGCCTTCCCGTTTGAATCCGAGTATCTCAAGCGACTTCAGGCACCTTGCATTATGGGGATCGACATCGGCCTCCAGTCGTCGAAGGCCAAGCTCGCTGAAAGCATGCTTTATCAGGGTATTCATGGCTTCACGTCCATAACCTTTCCCCCAGGATTCGCTGGCGATGGCAAAACCCACCTCGGCACGCCCTTGTGCCGAAGAGATATCACTCAATGTGCAGGTACCGATCAATTTCTGGCTGCCCTTGAGGCATATGCCCCACTGGAATAACTTGCCGTCATTGAAACCCTGATGAATGCTTTCGATATAGATATGCGCATCGTCTTGATGGTTGAAAGGCGTGCGGGTCGAGAATCGCATCACATCATTATCGGAATAAATTCGGTAGATGCTGTCGACATCGGCGTGATCGATCCAGCATAGATTCAGTCGCTGGCTGGAGAGTGTAGGCAAGCTGCTCGGCTCGCCCGCATGGCATATCCGGTCGGTTTTCCGCTTGAAAAACGGGGGCAGGGGCAGGGCCATGATATTTTCAACCTGAACGACTTAAAGGGCTAAACGCAATAATGCGTTGAAACAGGACTTCGGATTTCAATAGGGCCTTGGTTGCATGCCGGCAACAGTGGGTTGCAGTCAAGGCACTGGTACAGCAGCCATCGCGCTTCCATATTGGCTTGTAGAAAAGGAGGCTTCACATGAACAGGCAATATCGTGGTATCCAACAAAAAATACGCGGGACGGCGACCTCGGACGGCGCCGGCGTGCGGCTGACCCGGGTGATCGGTAGCCAGGCCATGCCGATGCTCGACCCTTTCCTGATGCTGGATGAGTTCGGCTCGGAAAAGCCCGGCGACTATATCGGCGGTTTTCCATCTCACCCGCACCGTGGTTTTGAAACCGTGACTTATATGCTGGATGGCCGCATGCGTCACAAGGACAACCATGGCAACGAAGGCTTGCTGACTCCCGGGAGCGTTCAGTGGATGAGTGCTGGCCGCGGCATTGTGCATTCCGAAATGCCCGAGCAGGAACAGGGCCTTATGCGTGGATTCCAGTTGTGGGTGAATCTGCCGGCAAAGGAAAAAATGAGTGAGCCGAAGTATCAGGAATTCAATGCCGGACAAATCCCGCAAGTGACCTTGCCCGATGGGGCGAAAATAAAAGTCATTGCCGGACAAGTCGGCGATGTTATCGGGCCTGTTGTTCAGCCAGCTACCAATCCGCTTTATCTCGATGTGCTGCTGGCTGCGGGACAAAGTTTCGAACATGGTTTGCCGAGTGAACAAAACGCTTTTGTGTATGTTTACGAAGGCGAGTTGGCACTCGTGGTCAATGATGAAAAGCTGCTGGTGAAAACCCGTGAGTTGGTGAGTTTAACCAAGGGCGATGCTGTTCGTTTCGAAGCTCATGCCGAGACACGATTTATTTTTGTTGCCGGCAATCCGTTAAATGAACCGGTGGCACGGTACGGCCCGTTCGTGATGAATACGCAGGCTGAAATCCATCAGGCAATTCAGGATTTTCAGGCTGGGAAGTTCTGATTTTTTCGGCCAGTCAGGAACATGACGTAGGGGTGCAGCAAGAATGCACCCTTACGGTCAGCCTCTCGCTAAGGTAGTGAGCAATGCTTTTGCGGTACGCACGCGCGATGCGGCGTCCGGCAAATCCAGTTTTATCCGAAGCTTGTCTCCGCCTTCCATCGCATAGATTTTCGGTTGCGACTGGATCATCCGGATCACCGACATCGGATCAATCACCGGTTGTGCATTGAAATGAATACGGCCGCCGGTTGGCCCAAGTTCGAGT
>JAKQKT010000093.1 GCA_029560515.1 Pseudomonadota bacterium | reverse complement strand
GGTAAAAATTCCTTCTGCAACGAACAATGTCGATACGGAACTGGATCGCGCGACCATCGAGCAGGCTATCGAAAAAAATGCCGGCGTCATTGCTCAGGCGGCAGCAGAACTGGGCCTGAGCAGGCAGGCCCTGTATCGCCGTATGGAACGCCTCGGTATCGCGCGCACGGCATGAAATGGAATGTCTTCAAATATTCGCTGTCGCTGCGGCTGAGCGCCTGCGTCGTTTTTTTGCTTGTCGTTTCCGTTGCCTTGAGTCTGCTTCTACGTCATGAATTCAAGTCCGACTGGATGGTTGCGATAATTGTGGTTGCGGTAATGACCCCAACTTCCGTCATTCTTTTGCACCGTCAGCTGCGAAGCTATTTTTCTCTGTTCCGCGCGCTGGCAGGAACGGTCAGCAGCTACCGCGACAGTGATTACAGTTTCTCGATTCGCTGGCAGAGCGACGACGAAATCGGCGAACTGGTCAAGGCGCACAATGATCTTGGTGACACGTTGCGCGATCAACGCCTGAATCTGGTACAGCGCGAATTGCTGCTCGATACCATGGTGCAGAACACGCCGGTCTCGATGTTCCTGCGCGTGGATTCCGGTCCTATCGTTTACTCGAATATCGCGGCGCGGCGCTTGTTGAACGAAGGCCGCAAACTCGAAGGCTATACGGTCGACTCGTTGCTGACGGTATTGCCGATGCCATTGCAGGAAGCGTTTCAGCGCGGCGGCGACGGCTTGTTCTCGATCGGCGAAGGCGACAGCGAAGAGGTTTACCATCTGGCACGTCGCACGTTTCGCCTCAATGGCCGCGCGCATGAATTGATCTTGTTGCGGCAGCTCACTACCGAATTGCGTCGCCAGGAAGTGCAGACCTGGAAAAAAGTGATACGCATACTGAGCCACGAGCTCAACAATTCACTGGCGCCGATTGCCTCGTTGGCACATTCCGGTGCCGAGCTCGTTCGTCGTGAACAATACCAGCGTCTGGAAGAAATTTTCAGCACAGTGGAAGAACGCGCGCGTCATCTCGAAGGTTTCATCCGCGATTACGCACATTTCGCGAAACTACCGGCGCCACGACTCGAAGCCGTGCAATGGCCTTCCTTCATTTCGCGCCTGAATTCACAAATGAGCTTCGTGCTCGAAGGCGGACTGCCGGAAAAAACGGCACAGTTCGATGCGCCACAAATCGAGCAGGCGCTGATCAACCTGCTGAAAAATGCGGCCGAATCGGATTCCGATCCGCGGGAAGTCAAACTGACGATTCGCCATATCGCCGAATTCATCCGCATCGACGTACTGGACCGCGGCAAGGGCATGACCGACGCCGTGCTGACCAATGCGCTGGTGCCGTTCTATTCCACCAAGCGCAGCGGCACCGGACTTGGTCTTGCGCTGACACGGGAAATCATCGAGGCGCATGGCGGACGCATTGCATTGAGCAATCGTGAAGGCGGTGGCTTGATCGTCTCGATTACCTTGCCGGCATAAACCAGAATCAATCCGCCGCTTTCAATCCCAAAATCAGGGCATTGATCCGCGGCTGCATGAAACTTTTTCGCAACGTTATCGTTTCCGAAAATTCCAGCACACGATCATTTTTCACGGAGTCCCTTTGCCATTGCGGCAATCCGGATACTTGCGGATTGCCGGTGCGCGCAAACGCTACCCAGCTATCGCCGATACGCTGCGCCAGATTCGAATCCGATTTGCTGAAAGCAACCGGCAGGCAAGCACAGGTGTTGCCTGTATCCAGCATGTAGGGAACTTCGCCGCCGTGTCCGACGCCCGGCTGCGATCCCCGCAGGCGTTCTTGCACATAGCTGAAGTAATAACGCCAGACCGGCGCACGTTGTGATTGCAAATAGGAAATGCGGCGTGCGAACGCTGTGAACACGGCGTCTCGCATTACCTGCCGCCCAAGCTCCTTGTCATTCGTCACTTTCGGGTACAGGGGTTTCACGAATATTCTTGATTTACCCAGACCCTGGATCACTTTTGCAGGATCCACGCCGAACGCTGTCGCTACCGTGGCTTCGTCGCTGTTATTGCCGATAATCAATGGCATGGCAGCCTGTTGTTTTTTCTGGAAGGTATCGAGAATCGTGGCGGGCAATGCGGCGTCGCCGGCAATAAATCCGGGCGACAAATTCAGCTCCGGCTTCTGGAACTCGGCAAATTTTTCGGCAGGTACTGCACGCAATTGTGCGGCACTTGCACGTATTCCACCCAGCCCGAGTTCGGAGGCGATGGCGACACCCACGTTACGGGCTTTTTCCAGCGTGTGACCTGGAATGCCATACGGGCTTTGGGCAATGCCCTTATGAAACAGTCCACGGGCAAGCGGTGATGAATACAAGGCCAATACGCTCTCTGCGCCGGCCGACTGGCCAAAAATCGTGACATTGCCCGGATCGCCACCGAAGGCGGAAATATTTTTCTGCACCCATTTCAAGGCGGCTATCTGATCCAGCAGGCCAAAATTTTTCATGCCCGTGTTTTCCGCATCGAGTGCGGGATGCGAAAAAAATCCGAGCGGCCCCATCCGGTAATTGATGCTGACGATAACCGCGCCGCGTTTCGCGAGTGAATCGCCGCCATAACCGGGAACCGCACCGGATCCGAACACCAAGCCGCCACCATGTATCCACACCATAACCGGGAGCTTTGCACCCTGCTGCAATCCCGGCGTCCACACATTGAGATAGAGACAGTCCTCGCTGATCTTTCCGGGGCTGCCGCCATTTTTTTCGGAAAGCCCCGGCGTCTGGATACAGGCATTGCCGAATTTTTTCGCAGTACGAATGCCGTTCCATTTCTCGACCGGCTGCGGTTCGCGCCAGCGCCATTGCGCGACCGGAGCGGCGGCAAATGGAATTCCCCTGAAACTGAAAACATTATTGTCGCGTGATCCTTCAAGCATGCCGGCATCCACGAGAACTGTGTTTGCGGCATTCGGGCCGTTTGTTACCACGGCCATTGCATGACAGGGAAAGAGCGACGCGCCGATTAAAAGCAAAAAACAAGAGACAAGATTTTCCGATACTGCCTTGTGCATGACTTTATCCTCATGATGGTGCGGATAGGTCTTGAGCAATTACTTCTTAGCCACAGCCTTCCACATAGAACACTTGCGGTGGTATGCCGATACGCCACGCAGATACTTTGCCGTCTTCGCCGATTTCAAAAATCAGCCTCGCTATCGCTTTGTCTTCCGGGCTTACGGTAAGCGTGAGGCCCTTTTCAATATATTTGTGCGGCGCTTCTTCAACACGCCCGACGAATGCCACCCTCACCGCATCGGCGCTATCCCCGATCCTGATATTACCGGGCGCAGACAAGGAGGCATCGGCCACATCATAGCGCACGAACTTGGCGTCTTCGAACATGAAACCAATACTTCGTTTTGCATCGGGAGCGGTTTCAGGACTCATGTAATAGCAGCTGGCGCCTTCGGTAGGTTTGCCCGCATTCAACGGCCGGCCCCAGGACATTCTCACGGATTCTTCATCGCCGCCAAATTTTGCCGGGCCGAACCCATCGAAACTGGCGACCGTGACGTCATTTGCTTTGACCGGTTTTACCGCCGTTTCATTAGCAGGCAATGCCGTTGCGGACGACGTTGATGCCGGGATTTTTGCCTCATCCACGCCGGGTTTGCAGCTCGGTAGCAATACAAAACCCGCGGACAGCAACAATATTTTACAGACTGGATTCAGCAGCATTTTATTTACCCCGTAATTGGTCTGTCTTCACCTTCCGAACCTAAACACAGACGCGTTAATGCCATGTGACGGTGTATATTCGCGGTTAGCATTTTGCGTTCCTGCCACACATCGCCATCAGGATTGATAAGACAATGGGAATATTCAAGGATTTGCACAATAAACAGGTCAACAACGGCATTTTCATCGCCTTGTTGCTGATTTTCGCTGCAGGTATCGCCGTGTGGTGGCATGGTAATGGCAATAGTGGTGGTCTGGCCAAGACTGCCTTGCCTTACGGACAGCACCCGCTAACCCAGGTAAAAGCTTTGTCTCTCTGCGGCACGGTACCGAAGTTTACCGGTACGGTTAATTGCGAGGATTCCGAACAGCAAGCCAATGTCGCCG
>JAKQKT010000073.1 GCA_029560515.1 Pseudomonadota bacterium | reverse complement strand
ACGCTCACTTTGCGTTCGCGTGAGCTGATCGGCCTGATGTTGAGTTCACCTTACTTTTTGTATCGCTGAGGCTATCGCCATGGAATTATCACGTCGCCATTTTCTGCAAGCTTCAGCGGTCTGTGCCGGTACCGCGGTGTTGGCTCCACGCTATGTTTTTTCATCCAGCAATACTTCGCCCGATGATGTCCTTGTCGTCGTGTTTTTGCGCGGTGCGATGGACTGCCTCCAAACCGTCGTGCCCTATGCCGATTCGAATTACCTGAAACAAAGACCAACGATCGGCATTCCGGCACCCGGCATGACCAATGGTGCCTTGCCGCTGGATAATTTCTTTGGTCTACATCCTTCGCTCGCACCGATATTGCCGCTTTATCAAGCGGGACGATTGGGCATCGTGCATGCGACCGGATTGAAGCAGAACCAGCGCTCGCATTTCGAATGCCAGCGTAATCTGGAAGCCGGTTTGCAGACGACCGGATTTTATCCAGGCTGGTTGAATAGGCACATTGGCAATATTGGCGTCGGCGAAACTTTCCAGGCCGTGAGTGTCGGGACGGCGGTGCAGGCTTCCTTGCAGGGGCCGCAGCCGGCAATCGGGATGTCGAGCATTGCCGATTTCAGCTTCAAGACCACTTCCGCCCGCAAGACCGAAATGCAGGACACCTTGTACGCACTAAGCGACAGTACGGCAAAGCCCTCTGTCAGCGGACGTCAGGCGCTGGATGCCGTTGATTATCTGGCCGTCGTCAATCCCGGCCAAATCCCGGTTCAAAATAATGCCGCCTATCCGAATACGACATTCGGAAACAGGATGAAAGAAGCTGCGCAATTGATCAAGGCAGGCATTGGCTTGCAAATGGCATGTATTGATCTGGGTGGCTGGGATCACCATTCAGGCATTACCACCTTGATGCCGCCCTTGCTGGATGAGTTGTCGAAATCCCTACTCGCGTTTCATGACGATCTGGGTTTGCTGATGAACAAGGTGACCCTGGTGACCATGACCGAGTTTGGTCGTCGCGTTAAGGAAAACTCCAGCGGCGGTACCGATCATGGCTCTGGCTCGGCGATGTTCATGATGGGCGGGAGCGTTATTGGCGGCAAAGTGTATTCGGAATGGCCCGGGTTGGCGGATGCCAATTTGTTCAATGGCGATCTGGACGTCACGATTGATTACCGCACGGTCTTGAACGAGTTAATGCAAAAACGGGCACGGGACGGAAATGTTGCTGCCCAATTTCCGGGCTTTACACCGGGCCCCTGGCTTGGCTGCTTCAGGA
>JAKQKT010000062.1 GCA_029560515.1 Pseudomonadota bacterium | reverse complement strand
CGTGCCTGCCTATCCCGAGTTATTGCCAGTCTTCAGGCAATTTGGCGAGGAAGCCGGTTTGGTCAAGTTGATGGATGTGTTCATGGACAAGTTGCTGGCTGATTCCCGCATGCGTCCGTTTTTCGAAAATGCCGATCAGGCCAGAGTAAAAAAGCATTTGGTCGAGCAGTTTTGCGTCATCCTGGGCGGACCGTGCAAATACAGCGGTCGTGACATGAAGTCCTCACATACTGCACTGGGAATTGATCGTGCGAATTTCAACGCACTGGTCGAAGACCTGCAGTGGGCAATGAACAAGCAAGGCATTCCATTCCGCGCACAAAACAAGCTGCTGGCAAAACTCGCGCCAATGCATCGCGAAATTGAGACCAAATAATCGCGTTGGGGTGGAGCTAGCAGCGTCCCTAGCGGAATAGGCCTTGATGTAACCAGAGTGTCGCGATCCATTTACTGCCGCTCTTTACCGGCAAGCCGGCATGCAATGTGCGTGTGTCGGGTGAACCATCGGCATGCAGATTCTTGAATGCCAATACTCGCCCCGTTCTCGGGGCGATTTTTTTATCGAGCTCGATAAAATTGGTTTCGCCACCTTCGGCGACATCATTCAAGTACAAGATGGCCGTGCTTTCGCGCTGTCCGGAACCGCCTGCTTCAAGCGAAGTGATCATGCCGGGTGGCAAATAATCGCGGTGGGGGCGATATTCCTGTCCGTCTTCATAACGTAATAGCTGCATGTATTCCGAATATGCCGGAAGCGCACCGACAACATTGGACATCCGCCGCTGTATCAGCAGCAAACTGATATCTTCCAGCATTTCCTCGAACACCATGTCGAAACTGGTGCGTAATTGCATTTGAACTCTTTGTCCATCGGGGGATGCCGTGATGGATGGCTTCAAATACGGAGCACCCAAATAACGCACCAGATTGCATTCTTCCGGCGTTGCGACACCGTCTGCCATTGCTATCCATGGGCTTTCGTTGAGCAGGCGGCTTTCTGGTTTGTGTGCATCATTCTGGAGCAGTGGCGACGGCAATTCAGGCAAAGGAGATAACTCTCCGGGATGAGCCAGTTCGGAATTTGCCGCATTGACAGGCGGATTAATGGGCAAGGGCGATCGCATCAGCAAGGTATTGATGGCGGATGCGCGCACCATATTTTTTTCGCAGCCAATTCCTTCGTAAAGTCGATGCATAAGCAAAGCCAGACTGACCATGTCACCACCAAGGGCGGCATGCTCCAGACACAGAGTGCTGAGTCGGGTTAAAGTCTCATCCGGGCTGCGCGACCAATGGATCGCCAGACTTCGTAGTGCCGTCGGATGTCCCAGTAGCGCACTTTTTCTTAAACATTCGTTTGCGTATTGCCAGTCGGGTTCCTTTTCCGGCTTGGCCAATTCGAGCAAGGCCAGTTGATAGCAAGCACCGCCATGCCCGCTTTCGGCAGCCTGCCGCACGAGCGCCGCGCCGCGATGTTTATCGGCATGCTCGATCAGCGCAAAGAGATGCAGGCAGCCTAGATTGAAGCAGGCTGCCGGATTCAGAGACTTCGCCGCCATCTCCAACAGCGGAACCGCCTCCAG
>JAKQKT010000057.1 GCA_029560515.1 Pseudomonadota bacterium | reverse complement strand
TTCCTTCAATGAAGTGAATCTGGGCAAAGTGATGGCGATGCGCAAGGAATTAGGCGAACCGTTCGAAAAGACGCACGGCATCAAACTCGGATTCATGAGCTTCTTCGCGAGAGCCGCTGCGAATGCATTGCAGAAACATGCGATCGTGAATTCCTCGGTCGATGGTACCGACGTGATCTATCACGGCTATGCCGATATTTCGATTGCCGTTGCCACCGACAAAGGCCTTGTTACTCCCGTTTTGCGCAATGTGGAAAACATGAGCTTCGCCGACATCGAAGGCGCCATTGCCGGTTATGCCAAGCAAGCACGCGAAGGCGGGCTGAAACTGGAAGACCTGCAAGGCGGCACCTTCACGATCACCAATGGCGGCACCTTCGGTTCGTTGATGTCGACGCCGATCGTGAACCCGCCGCAATCGGCGATTCTCGGCATGCACGCCATCAAGGAACGCCCGATTGCCGAAAACGGCCAGGTCGTGATCGCGCCGATGATGTATATCGCGCTTAGCTACGATCACCGGATCATTGACGGTAAAGACGCCGTGTTGTTCCTGGTCGATATCAAGAACCAGCTGGAAAACCCGCACCGCATGTTGCTGGGTTTGTAAAGAAACGGGCGCAAGTTCTGGGCGGCGATTGATTTCGCCGCTTTCGACCCAAACTCAACGCTATAACGAATACGCAAGTTAACTCAGAGAACACTTACATGAGCGAACAATTTGATGTCGTGGTAATTGGTGCCGGACCCGGCGGTTATGTTGCAGCGATTCGCGCAGCGCAGCTGGGCCTGAAAACCGCATGCGTCGATGCTTTCATTGGCAAGGACGGAAAACCTGCCCTCGGCGGCACTTGCCTCAATGTCGGCTGCATTCCATCGAAAGCATTGCTGGATTCGTCGCGTCAATTCCATAACCTGACGCATAACTTTGCCGTGCATGGCATCACCGCCGACAACGCCAAAATCGACATCAGCAAGATGATCGAGCGCAAAGACAAGATCGTGAAGCAATTCACCGGCGGCATTACGCAGCTCTTCAAAGCCAACAAAATCACGCCTATTGCCGGCTTTGCAACCTTGAAAGCCAATCGCGTCGTTTCGATCAAGGGCCATGATGGTTCGGTCGCCGAAATTTCCGGCAAGCACATCATTCTTGCTGCCGGTTCAACACCAATCGAATTGCCGTTCGCGAAATTCGACAACAAATACATCCTGGATAATGCCGGCGGGCTTGATGAAACCTCGGTTCCTAAACGCCTGGGCGTGATTGGCGCCGGCGTCATTGGTCTGGAACTCGGTAGCGTCTGGTCGCGTCTTGGCGCACAAGTCACCATTGTCGAAGGCCTGCCCGACTTCCTCGCCGCTGCCGATGCCGATATTTCGAAAGCGGCATTCCGCGAATTCAAGAAGCAAGGCCTCGATATCCGTCTCGGCGCGAAATGCACCAATACCGAGATCAAGAACAACGAAGTGCATCTGAGTTATTCCGATGCCAGCGGCGAACATGTACTGGTGTGCGACAAATTGCTGGTGGCGGTTGGCCGTCGTGCGGCAACGCAAGGCCTGTTGGCCGAAGGCTCCGGCGTTCAACTGGATGAACGTGGCCGCATTGTGGTTGATGAGCATTGCCATACTGCCGCTGAAAATGTCTGGGCAATCGGCGACTGCGTTCGTGGTCCGATGCTTGCTCACAAAGCCAGCGAAGAAGGCATTGCCGTAGCCGAGTTGATTGCCGGTCTGCCAGGCCACGTC
>JAKQKT010000045.1 GCA_029560515.1 Pseudomonadota bacterium | reverse complement strand
TCGCTTGTGACTTCCCACTCGTCCGGCGCGGCGTTGGCATAGCCGCGAACTGTGTCAATCAATGTCTGCATTCCTGTTCGTGCCATAGTTCATTTCCCTTTCACAATTCGCGGCTTTTCGTGCAATTAGCGTCCGAGCATTTCGTCTACGCGGTCGGCGTAGCCATAATATTTGTCAACCATGTCGGCTGTGATGATGGGTGACGGCATAACGTTGGCAAATGGGACTTCCTCGCCCTTCATCGCCAGAATCAGCAATTCGGTACAGCGGTAGACTTCTTCATACAGCGGCTGCCCTACCAGCGCGTACACCCAACCTGCTTTTACAAGGTCGAGGTTTACGCGGGTGTAGTCCATGCCGATGATAATGAGATCGCCAGGCTGCTTGCCGGATTGTTCGGCTGCCTTTGCCCACGTGGTAGGTGAGCCGCCGGTCGTGCCAAACGCGCCCTTCAAGTCAGGGTTGGCGGTCAGGATTGCGGCTGCCTTAGCAATTGCCGCCGTTTCTTCGCCACCCTCAACTTCCGGTGCCAGCACTTCCACGTCAGGGCACTTGATTTTCATTTCGTCAATAAAGGATTGCGCTGCCACATTCTCGGTATCATTGAAGGTGTTCTGAGTAATCGCAATTGGACCCGTGCAGGCTAACTTGTCCGCCATTGCATCAGCAGATCGCTTGCCATAGTCTTTTACGTCGGTCGATGCCCAGCCGGTCAACTCAGGCCAGTCGGCTTTCTCGATCGGTGTATGGAAGACGGTCAACGGAATGCCAGCATCGTACAGCGGCTTGTATGCCGGCCGGAACGGACTGTATGCCGAGCCGATGATGCCGCTTGACCCATGCGCGATCGCCTGATCTAACATGCTCAAATATGCGCTGTCCTCAAACCCTGATCCAACCATTGTTTCGCATTCCACATCGTAGTCTTCGCAGGCTTCCAGAAAGCCCAAGATGAAGATTGAGATTACCGGATGCCCTAACCCGTTACCCACGTAGATGAACGGCTTGCCATTCTGCAAGTCACGCAAGGTAGGTGTTTCGACCTGCTCTTCCACCGGAACAACCGGCTCAACGGGCAATGCCGCCTGACACGCTCCCAGTACCAGCATTGCTACAATCAAAAAACTAATTACTTTCAATTTCATTTCGCTCCTAAAATTTGTCTATGTTCAAATACGATCTTCGCTTTACATCTAAATACATTGCCAACAACAGCAACAGCCCCACCACTACATTCTGCATATACGGATTGACCCCTACGAGTACAATCCCGTTATTGATGACCTGGACTAATGCCAGTCCGCAGAACAGCCCGAACATATTGCCGTAATAGCCGAACAAACTCACTCCGCCGATCGCGCACGCCGTAATAGCCGCGAACTCCCAGCCGCTCCCCACAG
>JAKQKT010000040.1 GCA_029560515.1 Pseudomonadota bacterium | reverse complement strand
GGATGGGCAGGCATTGAACGCCTTGTTCGAATTGGCCGATAGTTTCTCCATATCGAATGCCATTCGTGATTTGTTTGACGGCAAACAGGTAAATCAATCCGAACAACGTGCTGCATTGCATACGGCTTTGCGCAGCAATCTTTCACTCAGTGTTGAAGCCATGTCTGCCAATGCACATGCCGTTGATTCGCATCGGCAAATGCTTGCCCTGATTGAGCAGCTTGAAGCCAGTAACGTGACCGATATCATCAATGTCGGTATTGGCGGTTCCGATCTTGGCCCGCGTCTGGCAGTCGAAGCGTTACGTGATTTCCACACCGGTCGCTTCCGCATTCATTTTATCAGCAATGTCGATGGCGCCAGCGTCCAGCATGTTCTTCAATCGCTTGATCCAAAACGAACGGCGGCAATTCTGGTTTCCAAGAGTTTCGGTACCCAGGAAACCCTGTTGAACGGAAGCATCATCAGACACTGGTTGCAGGATGATTCGCGTCTGTATGCGGTCACCGCCAATGTAGTAAAAGCAAATACATTTGGTGTCGATTCAAAAAATATCCTGCCGATGTGGGATTGGGTAGGCGGTCGTTATTCGCTTTGGTCTTGCGTTGGTTTTTCATTGGCATTGGCAATCGGATTGCCGAAATTCCGGGATATGCTTGCCGGTGCCGCCGAGATGGATGCGCATTTCCTGAATACACCTGTCCGGGAAAATCTACCCGTATGGCATGCGTTGACGGGAATATGGAATCGAAACGTACTTGGCATGCCGACACAGGCAGTTATCCCCTATGACGAACGATTGTCAAATCTGCCGGACTATTTGCAGCAATTGGTCATGGAAAGTCTGGGCAAATCGGTCGGGCCGGATAATAAAGCCGTTCAACACGCTACTGTTCCCGTTATCTGGGGCGGTACCGGTAGTTCAACCCAGCATAGTTTTTTTCAGGCTTTGCATTTGGGTACCGACATCGTTCCGATTGATTTTATCGGCGTGATAAAACCTGCACATCCCTATACCGAAAATCACCAGACATTGCTGTCCAATTTGCTCGCACAAACCGAAGCCCTGGCGAATGGCCATACAGGCAGCGAGCCGCAGAAAAATTACCAGGGTAATCGCCCGTCAAGCCTCCTGCTTATCGATGAGCTGAATCCACGCAGCTTCGGCATGCTGCTTGCTCTTTACGAGCACAGCGTTTACGTACAATCGGTTATCTGGGGTATCAATGCTTTCGATCAATGGGGCGTCGAATTAGGCAAAAAACTGGCGGCAGGTTTGATGCCGAGTCTGCAAGATAAAAGTATCCAGGCAGGCGATGCCATCACACAGTTGAATTTGTCGGCGATTAGGTAGTTTATTTGGTGGGTAGTGCCCACCCTGCATGACACGATGATGTCTTGAAATTCGGCATTCAACCCCAATTTATGAACAGGAACTGCAAGCTTCATTGCACGCTGGCTTGCCGGATGTTCCAATGCGTCACCCCTAGGAGGATATTGTCATGCGCTTATTTCGTCTTAGCTTTGCCGTCCTGTTGATTGCCTTGCTTTCCGGCTGTGGCTATAACCAGATCCAGACCAATGACGAGGCCATCAAAGCCCAGTGGTCGGAAGTCGTCAACCAATACCAACGCCGTGCCGATTTGGTGCCGAACCTGGTCAATACCGTCAAAGGCTATGCAGCGCAGGAAGAACGCGT
>JAKQKT010000036.1 GCA_029560515.1 Pseudomonadota bacterium | reverse complement strand
GTTCACCACTTCAAAGTTGTTGCATTGCAACACCACAGACACAATGTTTTTGCCGATGTCATGCACGTCGCCCTTCACCGTGGCAATCACCACTGCCTTTTGGCTTGGCAACTACGCCAGTACGCGCCTGCTCTGCAGCTTTTTCGGCTTCAATAAAGGGGATTAAGTGGGCTACAGCAGATTTCATCACGCGGTAGCCCGAGATGCTCCGCCTGTTTTTCCAATTCAAGACGATAGTTTTCACGGCTCTCCTGTTTCGCACCGAGACAGCACAAACGCACATCGCCAAATTCCCTGCGTAAGGCCAGCAGCAGGTTCAGGGCTGTTGCATGTCCTTTCAGACGCGTGGCGCGTGCGGGCAAGAGCAATAACTTCCCGCCTTGCAGACGCGGATAATCCCGGAAGAAATCCCGACGCCATTGTTCATCGACTTTCAAAGCCGGCGGAAACTCGGCCGGGTCAATGCCGGGCGTGATCACCAGGATTTTTTTTTCGTCGGTGCGTGGCCAGTGGGAAAGCACATGTTTTTTTACGGTGTCGGAAACGCAAATAATTTTTTCACCGCGCAACATCACGCCGCTGTAGAAACCCGGCGAATTCAGGCCATGCACACTGGTGACGAACTTTGGTGAATGTTCAAGCCCCCTCATCGCGAACAAAGCCGACCAGGCAGGCAAGCGCGAACGCGCATGGACGATATCGGGCTGCAGTTCTTTCAGGAATTCGCGAAATTTATGAATGGAGCGGAGAATCAGCAGACTTTTTTCGCCGATGTCGCATTTGAAATGCTCGCTGCCTTCCGCCTCACACTGCGCCTGCAGGCGACCGCCGGCAGAGACGATGATGGAGCGATGTCCACGCTGCACCAGGGCGCGTGCCGTTTCGAGGGTGCCACGCTCAACACCGCCACTGTGCAATGCAGGAAGACACTGCACCACGGTGATGCGCTTCATTTCAATCGATCAATACGTATTCGGCACCGCAGTACGGGCAGACGCATTTGCCCTCTTCTTCAATCGGCAAATACACGCGGGGGTGCGAATTCCATAAAGCCATCGCCGGCGTCGGGCAGCTCAATGGCAGCGCATCGCGGGTAACTTCGTAATGGGTTTTGGTATTGGCTGCGGTCAGCATCGAGTCGGCGGTCATAAAGCATCCTTGATCAATGCCGCTATTCTAACCACTTCACCCTTATCGCGGCAGATCAAATACCAGAAGTTCGGCTGCCTGATCCGCCTGCAGCGATATTTCGGACTCGTCTCGCAAGCCCAGACCATCGCTGGCAGATAAAACCCGGCCATTCACCGTCACTTGCCCCGAAATCACTTGCACCCAGCCCAGACGCCCTGGTTTCAAGGGATGCTTCAAGGCAGCACCGGGGCTGAGAACCGTGCTGTAAAGGCTGGCCTGTTGGGCAATTTTGAGCGAACCTTCCGCGCCATCACCGGAGGCGACCAGACGCAGGCGGTCCTGCCGATCTTCCACCGGGAATGCTTTTTGCTCGTAGGTCGGTGGAATGTTTTGCTTGTCCGGAATAATCCAGATTTGCAGAAAATGTACCGGTTCCGTTTGCGAGGCATTGAATTCGCTATGGCGAATACCCGAACCGGCACTCATGCGCTGTACTTCATTCGGACGAATCACCGACCCGGTTCCGATACTGTCTTTATGTTGCAACGCGCCTTCCAGCACCACGCTGATAATTTCCATATCGGCATGGCCATGGGTCGCAAAACCACCGCCCGGTGCAACCCGGTCTTCGTTGATCACGCGCAGTGGGCCGAAACCCATCCAGGTATCGTCCTGATAGTGACCGAAAGAAAAGGTATGCGCGGAATCCAGCCAACCGAAGTTGGCTTTTCCACGTTCATTGGCGGGGCGGTGAATAAGCATGGTCTTACTTGGCCTCTGATGCTTCCATCGTAATGCGCAGAGTGATTTCATCGCTCACCATCGGCACGTATTTGCCTACGCCGAATTCCGAACGCTTGATTTTGGTCATGGCATCAAAACCCGCAGAAGGTTTCTTCGACATCGGATGCACGGCGATGCCATTGATGGTCACGTCAAAAGTTACCGGCTTGGTTACGCCGTGAATGGTAAGGTCGCCCAATAATTTCAGCTTGCCTTTGCCGACCGCGGTCACCTTGGTACTTTTGAACGTTGCTTCGGGAAACTGGGCAGCGTCGAAAAAATCCGGGCTGGACAAATGGGCGTCGAGTTTTGCAACGCCGCTGTCGAGGCTGCTGATCGGCACTTTGACATTCAGTGTCGAATTGGCCGGCTTGGCCGCATCAAACTGGAATTCGCCTTCAACGGTATTGAAGCGAATGGCGATATTCGAAAAGCCGGCATGCAAGTAACTGGCGTAAACCTGCGTGTGGCCTGGATCGATGGCATACGCTTTGGTTTCTGCCTGTGCCGCGCCAATGCTGCCGACTAACATCAAGCCAATTAATAA
>JAKQKT010000034.1 GCA_029560515.1 Pseudomonadota bacterium | reverse complement strand
GGACGCGGGAACACAGGACGCGGCATCGCGAGTTCTTTTTCTTTTGCCGCAAGAAAGTTCAGACGATCGACGATATGTTCGCTGGTGAAGAAACGCGACAGGCGTTTTGCAATCACGCGCGCGATTCTCGCCGGCGTCAATTCATTGGTACTTGGCAGAATCCATTCGTCGCTCTCGTCGTATTTTCCGACGATGCTCGGACGCGTTGCATGATCCCAGTTATACATGTATTCCTTCATCTGCGATTCGATGAAGGAACGTTTTTCTTCGACGACAATAATGTCTTCGAGACCGCGGGCGAATTCGCGGATGCCGACCGGTTCCAGCGGCCAGGTCATGCCGACTTTGTAAACGCGGATGCCGATGTCTTCGGCTTCCTGATGCCCGATGCCCAGATATTCGAGCGCCTGCAGCACATCGAGATAGCTCTTGCCGGTGGTGACGATGCCGAGACGCGCCTTCGGCGAATCGAAAATGGTTTTGTCGATTTTGTTTGCACGCGCAAATGCAATCGCTGCCTTGACTGCGTATTGATGCAAACGCATTTCCTGATCCAGCGGTGGATCCGGCCAGCGGATATTCAAACCGCCGAAAGGCATTTCGAAATCACCCGGCATCACGATATCGAGTTGATGCGGATTGACGTTCACCGATGCGGAAGATTCTACGGTCTCGGCAATTGTCTTGAAGCCGACCCAGCGACCGGTAAAGCGACTCATCGCCCAACCGAGCAGACCCATGTCGAGAATATCCTGCACGCCGGCCGGATTCAGCACTGGCATCATTGCGGAAACAAATTCCAGTTCCGAACCGTGCGGCAAAGTCGAAGAACGGCAGGCATGATCGTCGGCAGCCAATGCAAGTACACCACCGAATTTCGAGGTACCGGCGGCATTGCCGTGCTTGAACACGTCGCCGCAGCGATCAACACCGGGGCCTTTGCCGTACCACATCGAAAACACGCCATCGTATTTGGCGCCATCGAACAAATTGGTTTGCTGCGAACCCCAAACCATGGTCGCGCCGAGATCTTCATTCAACCCCGGAGTGAATTCGATGCTGGAAGCGGCGAGATGTTTTTTCGCTTTCCACAATTCCAGATCGAAACCACCGAGCGGGCTGCCGCGATAACCGGAAATGAAACCGGCGGTATTGATGCCTGCGGCTCGATCACGCATTTGTTGCATCAGCGGCAAACGAACCAGGGCTTGTACACCCGATAAATAAATACGGCCTTCACTGCGCGTATATTTGTGTTCGAGGGTGTAATCCTTATCAATCATTGGTACGGACATGGCAAACCTGTTGTGGCATAGAGCAAAGACTCGGAATTATAACCCGAGCAGGCTCCCGACGCCCGTGAACATCCCGGCGAAACCGGAATAAGTCCTGCCCTAACGCGTAAATACGTCACTTTATTCGGGCAATACTGAAAATGATTCATCTTTCACCAAAGCCGCGTTACAGTTCGGTCAGGGGACAGGGAGTAGGCAAATGAGCGTGCATGAATTACACGTAATGCTGGTCGAGGACCATGCTTTCCAGCGACGGCTGGGCCTGCGCCTGTTGGCCGATCTCGGCCTGACCCGACTCGAAGAAGCCGCCGATGGCTACCAGGCACTGGAAATCCTGCGCGCCGCGACTCAAAAGCCGGACGTCATTCTGGTAGACCTGGACCTGCCGGGCATGGATGGCATCGAATTCATGGGCTTCGTGGCTCAGGAGCGTCTGGCAAAATCGATTGCCGTCGTCAGCGCGATGGACCCCGCCCTGCTCCATACCGTGCAAGTGATGGCGAAAGCCTCGGGGCTGCGGGTGTTGGGCGCCGTCGAAAAACCGCTGACACCGGGCAAACTCACCCACGTACTCTCGCTGTTCGAAGGCGGCCATACCCCGGTCGGCGAGGCGCCGGTCATCCCTGTCACGATCGAACAATTGCGGCAAGCCATGCACAACGGCGAAATATTCCCGATGTTCCAGCCCCAGGTCGAATTCGGCAACGGCAAGGTCGTTGGCGTGGAAGCCCTGGCTCGCTGGCGTACCGGCGATGGCCAGATGGTACCGGCAGCTCAATTCATTCCGATGATTGAAAACGGCGGCCTGATCGAAGAATTGACCCATCTGATGCTGGTGCAAAGCTGTGAGTGGCATCAGCGCTGGAAAAAGGAGGGCCTGAGCTTGCGGGTGTCGGTCAATGTCTCGGCCCATAATCTCACCGGCCCGGAAGTCGCCGATCGCTACGAAAAAGTATTGCGGGAACATGGCGTATTGCCCGAAGACATTATTCTGGAAATCACCGAAAGCTCGGTGATGGGCGACACCGCACGCGGACTCGGCATGCTGGCTCGTCTCCGCTTGAAAGGCTTTGGCCTGAGCGTGGATGATTTCGGTACCGGCTATTCGTCCCTCGCACAGCTTTCGCAAATTCCGTTTACCGAATTGAAAATCGACCACGGCTTCGTCAACGATTCGCCGAACCAGCCACGCAAACGTGCGGTGATCGAAGCGAGTCTCGACCTGGCCCGCAAACTGAATCTGCATGTGGTCGCCGAGGGCGTCGAAACGATGGAAGAATGGCAATTGCTGGCGCAGCTCGGCTGCCATTTCGCACAGGGGTATCTAATTTCACCGCCGGTCGAAGGCGAAAAACTTCACGACGCCGTTCAGAACTGGCGCAAGGCGCATCATTAAGCCAGCCCATTTATGCTGAAACTCGAGAAAACCTTCAGCATACGCAAACAGCTTCTTGGCCTGTTCAGCCTGATGGTGTTCGCCTTTGCCGGCCTGCTGTTGCTCGACGAATGGGAACGGCAAAAAAATACCGCGGCACTCGAGCAATTAAAAAACGATTCGCTCAGCTCCCTGCGCCGGATCAAGGCAGTATCGGATGCCTACGGTCTGGATGTGGTCGACACCACGTTTCGCGTCCGCAATTACCTGATCAGCTGGGAAGAAGGCGTGCAGGTGGTGGATTCGGCAAATTTGCGGATTGACGAGCACTGGAAGGCATTGCTGCAATCACAGCAAAATGACGAACAGGCCGTGCTGGTCTCGCAAATCACGCAGGCCAAGGTGCGTGCCGATCTTGCAGCGGCCCAGCTGAAAAGTATCCTGCAGAAAAAGGATATCGTGGCGCTCGGGCGTTTTGCCGATACCGAGTTGTATCCGGCCATTGATCCGGTCACCACACGCCTGAAACTCCTCAGCGATCTCGAATTGATCCAGGCCGACCGGCGCGTACGTGCCGAAGCCGAACGCTCACAGCATTCGGCCTGGCTTCGAATCGCCATCGTCGCGATCTTCCTGATCATCATCGTGCTGATTGCACAAGCCATCGTTCGTAATATCTACAAAGGCGTTGAAAGCCTGCGCGATCTGGCGGCACAGATGCGGCGACATGATTACAAGGCATTGCCGCGCTTTCGTTCGGAAGGCGAGCTCGGCGAGGTACTCGATACTTTCTTGTTGATGCGCGATGACGTGCAGCGTTTCGAAAACGAACTGAACGAACAATTGCTCAACACCGAAAGAGTGCGGGCCAGCCTGCAGCAAAGCGAAGTGTTCCAGCGCTCGCTGTTTGCCGCCGCGCGGGTTGCCGTCATGTCGCTGGATTTGCAGGGGCGCTTTACCAGCTTCAATCCGTTCGCCGAAAAGCTGCTGCATTATCGTTCCGAGGAAATGATCGGAAAGCGCAGCCTCGACAAGATCATGGTGCAGGAAGAAATCCAGAAGGTCGCCGATCATCTGACCGCCGCACTCGACAGGAAAATCAGTGCCGACAACAATCTGCTGCCGATCCTGATCGAGACCAGTACCGAGCCGATGGAATGGACTTTGGTCCGCAAGGACGGCACCCGTGTCACCGTATTGCTTGCGACCTCGGCCATGCGAGACGGTACCGGAAAAATCACCGGTTATCTCGGCGTCGCGACCGATCTGAGCCAGATCAAGCAGCTTGAGAAAAAACTGCGTGCCAGCGAAATTGCCGCGCGCGAGGCCAATATTGCCAAGAGCAGTTTTCTTGCCGCGATGAGCCATGAAATCCGCACGCCTATGATCGGCGTGACAGGCATGCTCGAAGTCCTGACGCATTCGAACCTGGATACCGAACAGCGCCGCACCGTCCACGTGATCCAGCAATCGGCCGCATCCCTGCTGCAGATCATCGGCGACATTCTGGATTTTTCGAAGGTGGAAGCCGGTCGCATGGAATTGTCGCCGACCGTAATCAGCCTGCCTCGTCTTCTGCAATCGACTGCGGCGAACTTCACCGGCTCTGCCTCAAGCAAAGGTTTGGTGCTGACCGTCACCGTTGATCCAAAAATTGCACAGGCGCATTTGGCCGATGGCCTGCGCCTGCGCCAGATCCTTTCGAATTTTTTATCGAATGCCATCAAATTTACCGACAATGGTTTTGTCGAGGCGGCGCTGGAATTCGTCGAGAAAAACAACAATCAGCAGAAGCTGGTTTTTCGCATTACCGACACCGGCATCGGCGTCACGCCGGAGCAGCAGGCACGATTATTCCAGGCTTTCCAGCAAGCCGAGGGCAGCACGACCCGCAAGTTCGGCGGCACCGGTCTGGGCCTGGTGATCAGCCGTCGCCTGGCCGAAATGATGAATGGCCAGGTGACGATGGAAAGCACTCCCGGTGCCGGCACCACGATGCGGCTCACGGTCAGCCTGCCGATTGCCAATGAAGCCGATATCGAAGAAGAGATCGCGATCAGTGCGCCGCAAAGTTTTACCGCGCGCGCGTTACCGACCGTTGAACAGGCCATTGCCGAACACAGCCTGATTCTGCTGGTCGATGACCATCCAACCAACCGCCTGGTGGTATCGCGGCAACTGGCATTGGCAGGCTATCTATGCGAAACCGCCGAAGACGGCGTGCAGGGAATCGAACGCTGGCAAAGTGGTCGCTATTCCTTGATCTTGTCCGACATACACATGCCGGTGATGGACGGCTACCAGATGACGCGCGAACTGCGGCATCAGGAGCAGTCCAAACATCTGCCACGCATGCCGATAGTTGCACTGACGGCCGCTGCCTTGAAGGGTGAATCCGAACGCTGCCTCGCCGCCGGCATGGATGATTACCTGATGAAGCCGGTCAGTATTTCGCAGTTGGTCGCCTGCCTGCAGAAATGGTTGCCTCACACCAAAACGTCGCAAAATGCCGTTGTGATGCAAACGCCTGCCGCTGTCCGGCTACCGCAGGCAAATTTACCGCCGATGCCGCTGGATAAATCGGTACTGGATGAATTGACCGGCGGCGACATGAAGGAAAATCGCATGCTGCTCGATGATTTTCTGCAGGCGACGGACATCGATACCGCCGCCATGCAGCGGGCCCGCGAACAAGGCGATTTAATCCAGCTCGGACGCGAGGCCCACAAGATAAAAGGCGCATCCAAACTGGTCGGTGCAATGGAACTGGCGCATGCCGCAATGGAACTCGAGCTGGCGACCAAGTCCGAAGACTGGTCGCAGTTATTGCCGCTCTGTGCCGATGTTCATACCTGTGCCGAACGTCTTCGGCAATTCGTCAACGTGAATTATCCGAACGCCTAACGCATCTGGAACGCGCAGTTGAAAGCCACCGTAATACGCTCGCCTTCGCCGTAAAAAGGCATGACGTAATGCATCAGGTGCGATGGGAACATCACCAGCTGCCCCGGAATCAGCGAGTAGGCAACATTGGCCATCATGTAGGGTTGCTGGAATTGGGCATTGCCGGCATCGATATACATATGGCCGCCCATGTTCGGATGCACGAAACTTAGTTTCCCGCTGTCTGGCTGGTTGGCATCATGCTCGCCGGGCGCCACGCAATAAACGCCCGACCAGCTCGCCATCGGATGATTGTGAACACCGAAATAGCCGTTCCTGCGCGTGATGTGGAACCAGGCATCGGTCGCAACATTGATGCGTTTCAGGAAGGCCATATCGTATTTGTTCATTTGCGCCACGGTGCGCATCAGGTTCGACAGGCAGAACTCTCGCAGCTCGGCGATTTCCGGTTCCGGCCAGTCGAATATATTGAAATGGCTTTCGAATAAATCCTTGTTTCGTACCGTGTAAGGATTCGGGTTTGCATGCTTCTGCCCTTCCTGTTCGCGCGCCAGAAACAGTTTGCGCAAGGCGGCATTCAGAGCGGCGGGATTGGGGTGTTGCTCAAAGGCAAACGGTGTAGCAAAGCGCGTGATAATCTGATGCATGGCTCATCTACCGGGGTTTGATATGGAATTACCGCATTTTATCCGACATTGTCGCACCGGGCTTTATTTAGTTTTGGGGCTGGGCATGGCCGGCAGCAGCATCGCCGGCGACCGCATCGCAAGCCGGGATTTTGCCACCCGCTCCGAAGTATTTGCG
Source organism: Pseudomonadota bacterium (assembly GCA_029560515.1). GTDB lineage: Bacteria > Pseudomonadota > Gammaproteobacteria > Xanthomonadales > Xanthomonadaceae > Arenimonas. The sequence goes on along the minus strand of JAKQKT010000034.1, from coordinate 9,899 downwards.
CCGCATGCAATGGCAGCCACTTCGCATCCACTGACCACGCAGATTGCGCTTGATGTGATGAAACGTGGCGGCAGTGCAATGGATGCCGCCATCGCCGCCAATGCCGCGCTTGGCCTGATGGAACCTACCGGCAATGGCGTCGGCGGCGATTTGTTCGCCATCGTGTGGGATCCGAAAACAAAAAAGCTTTACGGCTATAACGGTTCCGGACGCTCGCCGAAAAATTTGAGCCTGCAGTGGTTTATCGATCACGGTTACAAGGATGTTCCGTCCTACGGTCCCTTGCCGGTCACGGTACCGGGAGCCGTCGATGCCTGGTTTGCCCTGCATGACCGCTTCGGAAAATTGCCCATGCAGCAAAATCTCGCCCCGGCCATCAGCTACGCACGCAATGGGCATCCGGTCGCGGAGACCATTTCCTACTACTGGAATCTTTCGGTTCCGAGGCTTTCGAAATTCCCCGGCTTTACCGAGCAATTCACGATCAATGGCCATGCTCCGCGAAAAGGCGAAATCTGGCGGAATTCGAATCTTGCCAACACGCTGGAAAAAATTTCCCGCGAAGGTCGCAACGGTTTCTACAAGGGCAGCACCGCAAAAACCATCGCCGACTATATCCAGGCGCAAGGCGGGTTTCTGAGCGTCGACGACCTCGCCGATCATCATGGCGAATGGGTGCAACCGATCTCGACCAATTATCGCGGTGTCGATGTCTGGGAACTGCCGCCGAACGGCCAAGGTTTGGCGGCTTTGCAAATGCTGAATATTCTCGAAGCCTACGATTTTTCTAAAATTCCGTTCGGCAGTGCCGAGCATGTGCATTTGTTTACCGAAGCGAAAAAACTCGCGTTCGCCGATCGTGCAGCTTTATATGCCGACCCCGAATTCAGTAAAACACCGGTCGAGAAATTACTCTCGAAAGACTATGCAGCCGAACGCCGCAAATTGATCAACCCCGATCGCGCCATGCAGGCCATCGATGCGGGCGTCGCACTCAACCAGGGCGACACGATATACATGACCGTCGCCGACAAGGACGGCATGATGGTGTCATTGATCCAGTCGAATTACCGCGGCATGGGCAGCGGCATGGCCCCGCCGGGACTTGGTTTTATTTTGCAGGATCGCGGCGAACAATTCGTGTTGAAAGCCGGACATCCGAACAGTTTTGCACCGGGCAAACGTCCGTTTCACACGATCATTCCGGCCTTCATCACCAAAAACGGCAAGCCATGGATCAGTTTTGGCCTGATGGGTGGCGCCATGCAGCCGCAGGGCCATGTGCAAATCGTAATGAACCTGATCGACTTCCACATGAACCTTCAGGAAGCCGGCGACGCACCGCGGATACAGCATGACGGCTCGACCGAACCGGCCGGGCAAAACACGGCAATGGCCGATGGCGGTATGCTGAATCTCGAATCCGGATTTTCCTATCCAGTCATCCAGGCACTGATGCGCAAAGGCCATAAAATAGAATTCGCCGACGGACCTTACGGCGGCTACCAGGCCATCATGCAAGACCCGGAAACCGGTGTTTATGCCGGCGCTAGTGAAAGCCGGAAAGATGGGCAAGCGGCAGGTTATTAGCGACATCTGATACAGAAAGTATTTTACAACGCTTCAATATCCAGAGAGTCCGATGAAAGAGCCCGCAAAAAATATATTGGGATATGGCGCCATACTTGCTGCTGGATTGCTGCTTGGATCGGCGATCGTTGGCGGGACTTTTCCCCGCCATGTTGAATACGACACCTCTTTATTCAGTAATTCCACACAAAACGGCATCAACAAAAGCCTTTATCGCCATGCCGGAAAACTGCAAAGCTCAGGCAATGCGCGTGATTTGGCAGTATCGGCTTTTTTCCTCGACAGCTATCAACCGACACGACAGGTCGATTCTCAGGCTTCCGTCGAAAATATTGAACAACTAAGGCAAGCAATAGCAAGCAGCCCGAATGATGCGGACCTGGCCTGGCTGGAAGCGACTGATTGTGCGCGATTGTTCAAGGCTTGCGATAAGCAAAATGCCATTCGCCGATTGAACAGGATAGAGCCCGATAATCTTGCGGTTCATTTGCTTGAATTTAATCAGGCTTCCATGAACCGGGATGACGGCGCCCGGGACATGGCTTTGAACGACATGGCGAATAGTCGCTATTCCGATATCCATTATTTTTCGTTGGGAGGTCTCTATTACGATGCATTACGCAACTGGAACAGCCCGGTTACATTAAAGGCCTCCGAGTTTTTTCAGGATGATACCGACCAAACGCCGGTAACTATCGAAGAACAACGCAAGATGATCGCCATCGGCTATTCCGCGGCTTCCGCCATACCCGCATTGCAGTTTATTTCCGCCTTCTGCAAAAGAACGGACTTGAACCAGGAACAATTGCAAAACTGCAAAAGCGTAGCCCGCCTGATGACGACGGATAAAACCATTGTGGTACGCCGCATCGGACTTCGCATAGGCATCGCTGTTTTCAAACACAGTCCGGAAGCGGAACAATGGCGTGCTGCATACCTTCAGAGCCATTGGTTATCCAGCCAGTATGCCGTGCCATCCAAACATCATTCCGGACGAGATTCATTCAAGGCATGGCCGAATATGGACGAGTTTTCCATGATGAAACAAAAGCTGGCGGCCGAAGGTATTCCGCTGTCTCCGCCAGCAGGCTGGATGCCCGACAGCGAAGAAATACAGAAGCTGCTGGTAGTACCCGCAGTCTCCAATCCATAACAACGAGACTTGCATGATCAACAACGACCTCGATTTTGAAGGCTATCGAATCGACCTGGCGAAACAGACACGGGTGCAGATTCCGGATTTTCTGCAATTACCGGCTGCCGAGCGTTTGCGTTCGTGTCTGCAAAACGAAGTGCCGTGGTCACTGGCCGAACGCAGTGACGGAACACCGAAAACCATCGCTGCCGACGAGTATGCTGTGCTGGATTCACAGGCACGCGCGGCAATACTGCAAAAAGCCTACGAACGCGCGAAAACCGAATTCCAGTTTTGCTATGAAAGCTACATGATGGTGAAGGCAGCGAAGGAAGGGCGCGACCCGGGTTTGATATTGCATGCGATTCTTAAATTTCTTAACTCCGAAGAGTTCATCGGCTTCGCCCGCTGGCTGGCGAATGATCAGAGGATCAGCCATGCCAGTGCCCAGGCAACCCGTTACCGGCCAGGACATTTTCTGACCCGTCACCAGGACAAGGAAAAAAACGAAGATCGCGCCTATGCCTACGTGATCAACCTGACGAAAAACTGGCAAGCCGACTGGGGTGGTTTGCTTCAGTTCGAAAATGATCAGGGCGACGTTACCCAAACCTTCGTTCCGCACTGGAATTCGCTATCGCTGTTCAAGGTGCCGCAATCGCATACCGTCAGCTTGGTAGCGCCTTACGCCACGGAAGATCGATTGGCGATTACGGGATGGTTGTTGAGACCGATATAGGAGCGTCCTTTAGGCGCGACAGATCTGGCAGGATTTTTCGCGCCTAAAGGACGCTCCTACCAGAATCAATCGGCAGGAACGGTGCGTTCCTGTGCCCATGCACGCAGCGCTTCGACTTTCTCGGCCATCAATACCGACAAGGGTCGCGTATTTTTCAATTCCATGGTCAGCACACTCTCGCTGAGCGAGATTTTTTCGGCATGCGCGGCATACAGGGCACTGACAATCGCCTGCTCGATTTCGGCGCCGGAAAAACCATTGCTGTTTTCGGCCAAGCGCGTCAGGGAGAAACTGCTCCAGTCGATGCGACGCTTATCCAGATGCAAACGGAAGATTTCACCACGCGCGGCATGATCGGGAAGATCAACGAAAAATATTTCGTCGAAACGACCCTTGCGCAGAAGTTCGGGCGGCAATTCATCCACCGAGTTTGCGGTCGCTACCAGAAATACCTTGCTCTTGCGCTCTGCCATCCAGGTCAGAAAATATCCCAATACGCGACGCGAGACGCCACCGTCTTCGCTGGAATTGGAACTGGCAAGACCTTTCTCCAACTCGTCAATCCAGATCACGCAGGGTTGTAATTGTTCTGCGGACGACAAGGCATCGCGCAGATTCTTTTCGGTTTCGCCGTGGAATTTATTGTAAAGCGCACCGAAATCAAGACGCACCAGCGGCACGCCGAAACTGCCTGCCACCGCTTTCGCCGCAAGACTTTTCCCGCAGCCCTGCACACCCAGCAATAAAATACCTTTGGGTGGATCGAGACCGACCGGCAGGTTTTCATTGATGAAGGCTTCGGTACGATGGCCCAACCATTTTTTGAGGCGCGACAAACCGGCGACATCGGCAAACTGCGTGGTGTCGTATTCGTAATGCAGATGCCCGCTGCGGTTGAGCAATTCGAATTTCAGTTTTGCCAGTTCCGGCAAGTCGCCTGCACCGATGGCACCGTCGCGAAAAATCAGATGGCGCGCAATCCGACGGGCTTCGTTCATCGCCAGGCCGCGAAGATTTTTCACGATCGCCTTCAACGAATTCTGGTCCACCACGACGCGGCGACCTTCGTTTTCACGCTTGTACAGGTCGGCTTCGTCATTCACCATTTTCAGCAGCGTGGCTTCGTCCGGCAGACTCAGTTTGAAACGCACGGCCAGTGTTTCAAGCTCGGCCGGCAATTCGATTTTTTGCCCGACCAAGACAATGCTGTGCTCCAGGCAATGACGGCGCTGGATGATGTCGCGCAACAGGCGTTGCGTACTGGCATAGCCAAGATAGGGATGGAAATCGAGCAACAGGAAAATACCGCGCTGCGTTTCCGAATGGATGGCATGCAAGGTGGCACTGGCATCCGGCGCCACATCGGCTTCGTCTTCACGATCCAGATCGAAACGGCGCAGGCCTTCGGTAATCGACCAGCGGTACAAGGCACGCCAGACGTTTTTCAGCGCGTGCCGAAACAGGTCGATGACCCGGGCTTCATCTTCGGTTTCAATCAGGATAAACGGGGTATTCGAGCGCAACAGCGCGGTTAAATCTTGGAGTTCGTTCATGCCCAATTATAAGGAATAATCGGACTTGCGTGTTCCGTAGAGGTGATTCATGAATCGCCCCTAGGGCTTCAGCCATTTGGCAATGGCCAGCCCGGCATCCCGCCCATCATGCACGGCGGTCACGACCAAATCGGCGCCGCGTACATTATCGCCACCAGCAAAAATTTTCGGCTGGCTGGTTTGATACGGCAGACCACCCGAAACTTGAATGCGACCGCTTTCCTGCAATTGAACGCCATGCTGTTCAAGCCAAGCCGCAGGACTCGGACGAAAGCCGAAAGCGGTAATCACGATATCGGCGGCCACTATTTTTTCATGACCGCTTGTTACAGAAAATTCAGCACGTGATTTTTTATTGGCACTGATGTCAGTTTCCTGCAAACGCACGCCTGTGACCTTGTCGCTTCCTTCAATTGCTATCGGCGCATGATTGAATAAAAATTGCACGCCTTCATCTCGGGCATTACCGACTTCACGACGCGAACCCGGCATGCTGGCTTCATCTCTTCTGTATACACAAGTAACGCTGGCTGCATTGAGGCGAATCGAGGTTCGTACGCAATCCATCGCGGTATCGCCACCGCCCAGCACTACAACGTTTTTATCCTTGAAATCCAGCGAAATATCGCTCGCGACATCGCTGGCCAGAATCTGTCGTGCATTTGCGATTAAAAACGGCAGTGCTTCCAGTCGTCCGGGCAATTGCTGTCCCGGTAATTTGGCATCAACCGCCGTGTAGCAACCGGTGCCGACGAACACCGCATTGTAATCGGCCAGCAGTTTTTCGAAAGCGATATCTTTTCCAATATCGGTTCGCAAATGAAACTTCACGCCCATCGCTTCCAGCACCAGACGCCGTGTCAACATCACATGTTTTTCCAGCTTGAATGGCGGGATGCCGAATGTCAGCAAGCCACCGATTTCTTCATAGCGATCAAACACGTCGGCCTGGATGCCGGCGCGCGCCAATCTGTCTGCACAGGCCAATCCTGCCGGGCCTGCACCAATCACTGCGACGCGTTTTCCGGTCGCGATAACTTTCGACAGGTCCGGTCGCCAGCCTTGCTTGAAGGCTTCATCGACAATGTATTTTTCGATGGAACCAATCGTGACCGATTCGAACCCGGTATTGAGTGTGCAGGCACCTTCGCAAAGACGATCCTGCGGACAAACACGACCGCACACTTCCGGCAAAGGATTGGTTTCATGCGCGAGTGTCGCCGCTTCGAACAAGCGGTTTTCCTGTACCAGCTTCAGCCAGTTCGGAATGTAGTTGTGTACCGGGCATTTCCATTCGCAATAGGGATTACCGCAATCCAGGCAACGCCCCGCCTGTGCAGCGGCATTGGTGTTATCGAAGCTGCCGTAAATTTCATCCCAACCATGGATACGAAGTTGCGACGGAATTTCCTTCGGCATCTTTCGCGGCAATTCAAGAAACTGGAAATCTTTCTGGCTCATGCGGCTTGCCTCAATGCGTCGATCAAGGACTCGAGGCTGGCGGCTTTCGGTTTGACCAACCAGAATTTCCCGATCACGTCGCGGAACTCTTCCAGCAATTGCGTGGCCCAGACACTGCCGGTCTCGTGCTGGTGTGACTGCAACAAAAACCGCAGGTGCTGCAAATGGCTTTCCATTCCTTCGGGCGACATTCTCAAAATATCGATCAGTTCCAGATTGCAGTGATCGACAAAATCGCGCTCCAGATCGAGCACATAGGCAAAACCGCCGGTCATGCCGGCACCGAAGTTTTGACCGGTACGACCGAGTACGGCCAACACTCCGCCGGTCATATATTCGGCGCAGTGATCACCGGCGCCTTCGATCACAGCCGTGGCACCGGAATTGCGAACCGCGAAACGCTCACCGGCGCGACCCGCTGCAAAAAGTTTTCCGCCGGAGGCACCGTAGAGGCAGGTATTGCCGAGAATGCTCGCATCGCGTGCAATAAAGCTCGCGTTTTTTCCCGGAGCAATGACGATCTTGCCGCCACACATGCCTTTACCGACATAGTCGTTGGCATCTCCCTGCAAATACAAATGCAAGCCGCCAACATTCCAGGCACCGAGACTTTGTCCGGCCACGCCGGAGAGTTTCAAGGTAATAGGCGCTTCGCTCATGCCGAGATTGCCATGGTGCTTGGCAATTTCGCCGGATAATCTTGCACCAATCGCACGATCGCGATTGCACACTTCGTAATTGAAAATACCACCGGTTTTATTCGTGATGCTGTGTTGCAAGTCCGCCAGCATGCGATTGGCCAATTCTGCGGTGTCGCGTGGTGGATTTTGCGCATCGGTGCAATACTGGCTCTCGTCGGAAACGAAACCGCTGGCGGCAAGAATCGGGCTCAAATCCAGTTGACGTTGCTTGTCGGTCTGGCCTTCGATGATTTCCAGCAAATCGGTTCGTCCGATCAATTCCTGCAAGCTGGCTACGCCGAGCGAAGCAAGGTGTTCGCGCACATCCTGCGCAACGAACTTGAAGAAATTCATTGCCATCTCCGGCAAGCCCGTGAAATGCATTTCCCGCAAGCGCTGGTCCTGCGTGGCAACGCCGGTCGCGCAATTATTCAGATGGCATATGCGCAGATACTTGCAGCCCAATGCCACCATCGGCGCTGTGCCGAAACCGAAACTTTCCGCGCCGAGAATCGCGGCCTTGATTACGTCGAGCCCCGTTTTCAAACCGCCGTCGACTTGTACGCGAACTTTATGACGCAGATTATTCATGCGCAGGGTTTGCTGCACTTCGGACAATCCCAATTCCCAAGGCGTGCCCGCATATTTGATTGACGAAATCGGCGAGGCGCCGGTACCGCCGTCATAGCCCGATACCGTAATCAAATCCGCATAAGCTTTTACGACGCCAGCCGCGACGGTGCCGATACCCGCATGCGAAACCAGTTTCACCGAGACCAAGGCATCGGGATTGATTTGTTTCAGATCGAAAATCAATTCGGCCAAATCTTCAATCGAATAGATATCGTGGTGCGGCGGCGGCGAAATCAAACCGATGCCGGGTTTGGCGTAACGCAAACGGGCAATCAGTTCGTTGACCTTGTGGCCAGGCAATTGGCCGCCTTCACCGGGTTTTGCACCTTGCGATATTTTAATTTGCAGCACTTCGGCATTGATCAGGTATTCGGCGGTCACGCCGAAACGACCGGAAGCAATCTGTTTGATCTTCGAGGATTTCTCCGTGTGATAACGCGCGGGATCTTCGCCACCTTCACCGGAATTGGAACGCGCACCGAGGCGATTCATCGCAATGGCCAAGGCTTCGTGCGCTTCCGGCGACAATGCGCCGAGCGACATGCCGGCCGAATCGAAACGCTTCAGAATCGCTTCGACGGATTCGACTTCGTTGATATCGATGGTGTTGGCTTCGCGCAGTTTCAGCAAATCACGCAGCGTCGATGCCGGGCGTCCATTCACATGCTGTGCATAGAACTGGTAGTCGGCGTATTCGCCGGTACGCACCGATAGCTGCAAGCTCGCGATCACGTCCGGGTTGTACATATGGTATTCGCCGTCATGCACATAGCGCAGCAAGCCGCCATTGGACAAACCCAGCGAGTTGTCGTTTGCTCGCTCTCTCAACAAGGATGCATCGGCCTGCAACTCGGCAAAACCGGCGCCCTGAATACGCGATGGCGTGCCTTCAAAGCATGCGTTCACCACTTCATCGGCCAAACCGACGATTTCGAAAAGTTGCGCACCGCGATAACTGCCGATCGTGCTGATACCCATTTTCGAAATGATTTTCAGCAAGCCTTTCTTGATTCCGCGCCGGTAGTTTCTTCCCAGTTCGGCATTTTCTTTTCCACGCGGCAATTTGATCACGCCGCTTTCGCCGAGGGCATGGATAGTCTGGTACGCGAGATACGGATACACCGCAGTCGCGCCGTAACCAATCAGGCAGGCAAAATGATGCGCATCGCGGGCGGTCGCGGTTTCGATAATCAGATTGCAATCGCACCGCAGGCCGACACTGATCAAATGCTTGTGTACTGAGCCCGTGACGAGCAAGGCATGGATCGGCAGCTTGTCGGCATCGGGATAGCGGTCCGACAGAATCAGGATGATTGCGCCATCGCGAACCGCTTTTTCTGCTTCGAGACACAAGCGTTGAATTGCTTTTTCAAAGCCTTCTTCTGCCGTGCAATATAGATGCAACAAATGCCGGGCATCGCAGAATTCCGGCAACTTTAAAATCTGGTTGAGCTTGCGTTGCGATAACACGGGCGAATTCAGCGCCAGGCATTTCGCCTGTTCGGCACTCGATTCGAATACATTGCCTTCGCGGCCAATTTGCGTACTGAGCGACATCACCACGCGTTCTCGCAGCGGATCGATCGGCGGATTGGTGACTTGCGCAAACGCCTGCCGGAAATAATCGTAAAGCGAACGCTGCTGATGCGATAACACAGCAAATGGCGTGTCGTCACCCATCGAGCCTGTGGTTTCCTGCTCGGTTTCGGCCAACACGCGCAATACGTTTTCGATTTCTTCGCGACTTAGGTGAAACAGTTTCTGGAATTGCAGCAAGGTTTCCGCATCAAACGGTTTTGCCGCCAATGATGGATCGAACAAGGCGGCATCTAGATACTGCACCCCGGCTTTTAGCCACTGCTTGTAAGGTGCGCGCGCGGAATTGATGCGATCAATCGTGGCGCTGTCGAGTAGATGCCCTGTTTTGAGATTCACCGCCATCATTTCGCCGGGCCCCAGTTTGCCCTTCGCGACGATATTTTCATCCGGGCAATCCCACACGCCGGTTTCCGAGGCAATCGTCAGATGCCGGTCATGCGTGAGAAACCAGCGCGCCGGTCTCAGGCCGTTTCTATCGAGTGTGCAAGCGGCGTAATCGCTATCGCACA
>JAKQKT010000442.1 GCA_029560515.1 Pseudomonadota bacterium | reverse complement strand
GAAACTGATGGAAACCGGCAGTTACGAATTCATCCGTTCGTACTCGCGTCCGGGCGAATCGCTGGTGATGTTCATCGCGAAGGATTCGCTGTTTTCCGACAAGTTGCCCGAGTTGTTTTATCAAATCCGGAAAAAAACCGGTGATATCAAACCGACTTTGCCCGAAGGCGTGGTGGGCCCGTTCTTCAATGACGAATTCGGCGATACCTTCGGCAATATCTATGCATTGTCGGGTGACGGTTTCGACTATGCCACCCTGAAAAACTACGCCGAACGACTCGAGCTGGAATTGCATCGCGTCAAGGACGTGAACAAGGTCGACCTGATCGGCTTGCAGGATGAGAAAATCTGGATCGAGCTTTCCAACACCAAGCTGGCAACGCTCGGTATCCCGATGACGAAAGTGCAGGAAGCCATCGACCAGCAAAATGCCATTACACCGACGGCGTTTTTCGAAACCGGCAGTGACCGAGTACAGCTTCGTGTGGATGGCGCTTTTGACAGCGTCGAACAAATCAAGAATTTTCCGATTCGCGTCGGCGACCGCAGCCTGCGTCTGAGCGACGTGGCTGAAATCAAGCGCGGCTTTACCGATCCGGCCCAGCCGCGCATGCGTTTCATGGGCGAGAACGCGATCGGTATTGCCGTTTCAATGCGGCCAGGTGGCGACATCATCGAGCTGGGAAAAAATCTCGACGAAGATTTCGCGCGCTTGAAAGACAGTCTGCCGGTCGGTATGGAATTGAGAAAAGTTTCCGATCAGCCGGCCGCCGTCGCCAGCTCGATCAGCGACTTCGTGCGTTCCCTGATCGAAGCGGTCGTGATCGTGTTGATCGTCAGCTTTTTCTCATTGGGAAAACGCGCGGGTGCCGTGGTGGCCTTGTCGATTCCGCTGGTGCTGGCAATGACATTTGCCGCGATGGCCTATTTCAATATCGGCCTGCATAAAATTTCACTGGGCGCATTGATTTTGTCGCTCGGCTTGCTGGTGGACGATGCCATCATCGCGGTAGAAATGATGGCGGTAAAAATGGAGCAGGGCCTGGATCGCTTTAAAGCAGCCAGCTTTGCCTACACCAGTACGGCGTTTCCGATGTTGACCGGTACCCTGATTACTGCGGCGGGCTTCCTCCCGATTGCAACCGCACAATCCGGTACCGGCGAATACACGCGTTCGATTTTCCAGGTCGTCACGATTGCGTTGATATTGAGCTGGATCGCCGCCGTTATTTTCATTCCATATCTGGGCGCACGTTTACTGGCCGATCCGAAGCCGCTTGAGCACGGACAAAGCCACCACGAGGTCTACGACACCGCGTTCTACAAGAAATTTCGTAGGCTCGTTGCCTGGTGCGTGAATTATCGTAAAACCGTCATCTTGATTACGATCCTGGCGACCGTGATGTCGGTATTTCTTTTCAAATACGTGCCGCAGCAATTTTTTCCGTCTTCGACGCGTTTGGAATTGATGGTCGATCTTGAGCTGGCCGAAGGCTCTTCCTTGAAGGCCACGGAAGTCGTCGCCAAGCGTTTTGAAAAACTGATCAAGGATCGCAGCGAGCTTGAGAATTATGTCGGTTATGTTGGCACCGGTTCACCGCGTTTCTATTTGCCGCTGGATCAGAAACTGCCGCAGGCAAACTTTGCGCAATATGTTTTGACCACGAAAAGCAATAAAGAGCGAGAAGCCTTGAGGCATTGGCTGATCGAAAAATTCAAGACGGATTTTTCCGATGTGCAGGCGCGCATCAGCCGTTTAGAAAACGGCCCGCCGGTCGGGTATCCGATCCAGTTCCGCGTATCGGGCGAACACATCGACACGGTGCGTGAATTGGCACAACAGGTGGCCGAACAGGTCCGCGCCAATCCGAATGTAGAAAACGTGCATCTGGATTGGGACGAGCCGAGCAAGGTGGTGCGCATACATATTGACCAGGAACGCGCGCGCGCGCTGGGCGTGAGTTCTTCACAAGTCGCCTTGTTCCTTCGCGGCTCGCTGTCGGGCACTCATGTCAGTACTTTCCGCCAGGACAATGAACTGATTGAAATCGCGTTGCGTGGCCCGAATCAGGAGCGTGAAAGTTTGTCTTTGTTGAGTAGCCTTGCAGTGCCTACCAACAACGGTCGCGCAGTGCCGTTATCGCAAATCGGCACGCTGGAATATGGTTTTGAAGAAGGCGTGATCTGGCATCGCAATCGTCTGCCTACCGTGACGGTGCGGGGCGATATTTATAAAAACGTGACGCCGCCTTCGGTCACTGCGGAAATTTTACCGAGACTGGAATCGGTGCGCGCGCAATTGCCAAGCGGTTATTTGCTGGAAACCGGCGGTACTGTCGAAGATTCCGGTCGTGGCTCGAAATCTGTCGCGGCGGGCGCACCATTATTCCTGTTGGTGGTGGTTAGCCTGTTGATGATCCAGCTGAAGAGTTTTCGCCGCATGTTCATGGTGCTGATGACGGCACCTCCGGGCTTTATCGGCGTCACCTTGTTCCTGTTGATATTCCAGGTGCCGTTTGGTTTCGTCGCGATGCTGGGCACCATCGCTTTGACCGGCATGATCATGCGCAACTCGGTAATTCTGGTGGACCAGATTGATCAGGATATTGCGAGCGGCCATTCGCCGACCGACGCCGTGATCGATGCCACCGTGCGCCGCTTCCGTCCGATCGTATTGACGGCGCTTGCCGCGATGCTCGCGATGATTCCGCTTTCGCGCAGCGTGTTCTTTGGTCCGATGGCAACGGCGATCATGGGTGGCTTGCTGGTGGCAACGGCATTGACCTTGTTGTTCCTGCCGGCACTTTACGCCGCTTGGTTCAAGGTGCCTTCACCGGATATGAAGCAATACGGTTTGTAGGTTTTTGAATGGTTTTCGCGGCCGAGTCTGTCTGCCTGGCTCCCTCCCCCTTGTCACGGACAGACTCGGAACGCGTTTTTATTTTGTCGTAGGAGCGCCTTTAGGCGCGATAGACCTCGTCAGATCCGTCGCGCCTAAAGGCGCTCCTACGAGGCGTTAATGGAATTTACCTATGCAAGCAATCCAAATCACCGTGCAGGAAAACGACCAGATCGCTGCGACTTTTTTCCCTGCCAATGCCGGGAAAAAATTGAACCGCAGCGTGATCGTCGGTCCTGCCGCTGCCGTGTCGCAAACCTATTACACCGGCTTTTGCCAATATCTCGCCGAAGCGGGTTACGACGTGATGAGTTTCGATTTTCGTGGCGTCGGCAAATCGAAAACCAAGCATATCCGCGAGTATCGCGATATCG
>JAKQKT010000426.1 GCA_029560515.1 Pseudomonadota bacterium | reverse complement strand
CACCTCGACGACCGATTCAACATTTCCCGTTGGCACACCCAATGACCGCAATTACCAGGGCAACCTGCCCGGACCGGTCGTTTTGCTGGTAGATCCCGGAGCGACCGTCAGTGGTAATGGTTTGGCGGTTTCCAATGCGGGCACCGGCGGTATCAGCGTTACCAATGGCGGCGCGATCGTGGTGGATGCGGGCAACACCCCAACCGCGGGTGGCACGGCGGCATTGTCGCTCAGTGCGGCCGGCGGCCCCATCACTTATACCGGTAGCAGCATCACCAACAATGGCACGGGCAATGCATTTAACGCGACGCAAACAGGCGGCGCGGGTTCGGTGAATATCAACATCAGCGGATCGGTGACTGCAGCGACAGGTGAAGGCGTTGTCGTTCGGGATGTTGCGACCAGCACCGGCATTTCGGTGACCACCAATGCGGTAACCGCACTGAATGCCGGCCAAGATGGTATCGATGTACAAACCCAATCGCTGACTGGCAATGCAACAGTCATAGCGAACGGCAACATTCAGGCTGGCAATGCAGGCATCGTCGCTGCGGTTCTCAATGGCGCTGCGACCGGTAATATTGACGTAACGGCCAACGGTTCAATCGATGCGCGTTTCGGTATCGATGCCGAAAACTTCGGTTCTGGTTCGACGAGCGTAACGACAGTCGGCGCCGTCAACACCACAAGCGGCAACGGTATTTTTGCGAGCACCTCTGGCGGCAATGTGACTGTCAATGCAGGTGCGGTCACGTCCACGGGCAACACCGCCATCATCGCGCAACAAAACGATGCTGCACAGGCCGGTACGATCAACGTGACGGCCGGCAACACCTCGGGTACGACCGGTATCGTGGCAACCAATAGCGGCACCGGAGCAACAACGATTACCGCCAACGGTACCGTTACCGGTACCGCGGCACAGGGCATCAGTGTCACCGGCAATAATGCCGTGACAGTGAATGTTGCCAACACCGTCACCGGTGCAACTCGCGGCCTGGATTTGATTGGTGGTACGGGCGGTACCGGCAATATCCTGGTGCAAGGTACCGGCAGTTTTGTCGGTGGTACTGGCAACGCTGCAACAATACAAAATAACGGCTCCGGCACGGTGACGGTGAATATCTCCGGCGGCGCCAGCTCTACCGATGCCGAGGGTATCGTGGTGCGTGATACGGCAGTGGGCGGCGACATCAGCGTTACGACCGGCGCGGTCACTACCTTCGCACCAGGCACTGATGCGATCGACGTTCAAACCCAATCGTCCACCGCGAATATCACGGTGGTAACGAACGGCGCCATACAGCCAGGAAATGCCGGTGTCGTCGCCGCTATTTTCCCTGGGGCGGCAACCGGCAATATCAATGTGACGACAAATGATGTGGTCAACGCCCGGTTTGGTATCGATGCAGAAAACTTCGGCACCGGTTCGACCTCGGTCACGACGGTCGGAGCAGTCACCGTAACGACCGGCAACGGTATTTTTGCTCAAACTTCTGGCGGTAACGTCACCGTCAACGCCGGTGCCGTGACATCCACCGGCAATACGGCCATCATCGCTCAGCAAATCGATGCTGCGCAGGCAGGCGCGATCAATGTGACCGCAGGCAATACCTCGGGTACAACGGGTATCGTTGCGACAAACAGCGGCTCCGGAGCAACAACGATTACCGCCAACGGCACGGTAACCGGCACTGCGGCACAGGGCATCAGTGTCACCGGCAATAATGCCGTGACAGTGAATGTCGCCAACACCGTGACCGGTGCAACTCGCGGCCTCGATTTGATTGGTGGTACCGGCGGTACCGGCAATATCCTTGTGCAAGGTACCGGTGGTTTTGTCGGCGGTACCAATGCAGCGAATATTCAAAACAATGGTTCGGGCACGGTAACGGTGAATGTCTCCGGTGCGACCAGCTCGACCGCTGGCGCTGGCATCGTGGTGCGCGATACCGCCGCTGGCGGCACCATCAGCGTGACCACCGGTTCCGTCACGGCATTAGCCGTCGGTCAAAACGGCATCGATATTCAAACCCAATCGGCTACCGCCGATGCGACCATCGTTGCCAACGGCAATGTGCAAGCTGGCAATGCCGGTCTCGTCGCTGCGATCTTTCCTAATGCAGGCACGGGCAATATTGATATCACTGCGAACGGTTCCATCGACGCCCGCTTCGGTATCGATGCAGAGAACTTCGGTACCGGTTCCACCACGGTGACCACTGTTGGTCCCGTCAATGCGACCAGCGGCAATGGCATCTTTGCCTTGACGTCCGGCGGCAATATCACCGTCAACGCAGGTGCAGTGACATCCACAGGCAACACCGCCATTATCGCGCAACAAAACGATGCTGCGCAGGCCGGTACGATCAACGTGACCGCAGGCAATGTGTCGGGTACGACTGGTATCGTGGCAACCAATTTCGGCACCGGCACCACCACAATTACCGCCAACGGCACCGTTACCGGTACTGCGGCACAGGGAATCAGGGTCAACGGCAATAATGCCGTGACAGTGAATGTCGCCAACACGGTCACCGGCTCAACCTTCGGCATCGAACTGGTCGGCGGCACTGGCGGCACCGGCAATATCCTTGTGCAAGGTACCGGCGGTTTTGTCGGTGGTACCAGCGATGCGGCCAATATTCTAAACAATGGTTCGGGTACGGTCACCGTCAACATCTCCGGCGCGAGCAGTTCGACCGCCGGTAATGGCATCCGGGTGCGCGATACCGCCGCTGGCGGCACCATCAGCGTGACCACCGGTTCCGTCACGGCATTAGCCGTCGGTCAAAACGGCATCGATATTCAAACCCAATCGGCCACCGCCGATGCGACCATCGTTGCCAACGGCAATGTGCAAGCTGGCAATGCCGGTCTCGTCGCTGCGATCTTTCCCAACGCAGGCACGGGCAATATTAACGTCACCGCGAACGGTTCAATCGATGCCCGCTTTGGTGTAGATGCCGAGAACTTTGGTACCGGTTCGACTTCGGTCACCACCGTCGGTCCGGTTAATGCGACAAACGGCAATGGCATCTTTGCCTTGACTTCCGGTGGCAATATCACCGTCAATGCCGGCGCAGTCACCTCCGTTAGCAACACCGCCATTATCGCGCAACAAAACGATGCTGCGCAGGCCGGTACGATCAACGTGACCGCAGGCAATGTGTCGGGTACAACTGGTATCGTGGCAACCAATTTCGGCACCGGGACCACCACAATTACCGCCAACGGCACCGTTACCGGTACTGCGGCACAGGGAATCAGGGTCAACGGCAATAATGCCGTGACAGTGAATGTCGCCAACACGGTCACCGGTGGAACTCGCGGCCTGGATTTGGTTGGTGGTACCGGCGGCACCGGCAATATCCTGGTGCAAGGTACCGGCGGTTTTGTCGGCGGCACCGATAACGCAGCGAATATTCAAAACGATGGTTCAGGTACGATCACCGTCAACATCTCCGGTGCGAGCAGTTCGACCGCCGGCAATGGCATCCGGGTGCGCGATACCGCCGCTGGCGGCAGCATCAGCGTGACCGCCGGTTCCGTCACCGCATTAACCGCCGGCCAAAACGGCATCGATATTCAAACCCAATCGGCCACCGCCAATGCCACGATCGTTGCCAATGGCAATGTGCAAGCTGGTAATGCCGGCCTCGTCGCCGCCATCTTCCCGGCAGGCGCCACCGGCAATATCAACGTGACGGCCAACGGCACAAACAACTCACGCTTTGGTATTGATGCTGAGAACTTCGGCACGGGTTCGACTACAGTCACCACTGTTGGCGCGACCAATGCGACCACCGGCAATGGCATCTTTGCCTTGACTAACGGCGGTGCCGTGACAGTTAATGCAGGCGCGGTAACCTCTACTGGCAACACCGCCATCATCGCGCAACAAACCAATGCCGCCGGGGCAGGTGCTGTCAATGTCACCGCAGGTAATGTCTCGGGAACGACCGGCATCTTCTTGAACAACGTCGGCACCGGGACAAGTACCATCAATGTCAACGGCTCGATCACTGGCACTGCCGGTCCTTCGATCAATGCCGATGGCCATGCAGTCGTTGTCAACATTGCAGGTTCGGGCACTGTCAACGGTTTTATCAACCTCACTGACAACGCCGATACCGTTAACAACAATGGCGTGTTCAGAGCTACCGGCACCAGCGATTTCGGCCTGGGCGCCGATCTGTTCAACAACGCGAATACGATTTTCGCATTGGGTGGAGCAACGAGCTTCATCGGTCTGGAAACACTGAGCAATTCGGGCACGATCAGTCTGTCCGATGGCACCGCCAACGATACCTTGACGGTATCGGGTAATTACGTCGGCACAGGCGGTACCCTCGTGCTTGATACCGTGCTGGGCAATGATGCATCGCTCACCGATCGTTTCGTCGTGGCGGGCAACACCAGCGGCTCTACCGGCATCGTCGTCAACAATGCAGGTGGCCTTGGCGCACAGACGACCGGCGACGGCATCATGGTAGTGGATGTGGCCGGCGTATCTGCAGCGAACGCCTTCAGTTTGAATAACACGGTTGTCGCTGGTGCATTCAATTACACCCTGTTTCAAAATGGCATCGTCAATCCTGCCGATGGCGATTGGTATTTGCGTTCAACGGCACGCGGCATTGTGTCGCCTGCAATGGTTATTCCCGATATGGGCAACAAGGCTTCTCTGTCGCTATTGGGCAGCTTGCAGGAACGCCTTGGTCAGCGTGGCACCGAAATGGACGAAGACGGCGCCTGGGTGCGGGTAACCGGCAGTGCCGGTTCGCAAACACATGAATCGAGCATCGGAAATTTCACAGGCCGCAATGATATTTTCTCCATCCAGGCCGGTGCAGATATTCATACCACCGAAAACGGAACCCGCTTCGGTGCATTCGCCGCCAAGACACAGAGCATTACCCATATGTTCGATCTCAGCATCGATCCCGACCTGGAAGCTGGCAGGGCCAAGGTTGATGGCTATGCCGTGGGTGGTTATGCCACCCATTATGGCGACAGCTATTACTGGGATGCGGTACTCCAATACGCCTGGCTGAATGCCGAGGCACGTGGTGGTAGCGATCGTTTTGAAACCGATAGCAAGAACTGGCTGGCTTCATTCGAATATGGCCGTTCGTTCAAATTCGGCGACAACAATGCGATTGAGCCACAGGCACAGATCATTGTTGGCAAAGGCAGTACGGATGATGCCAGCGACGGCTTCACTACCTACAACTACAACGATGAAAATGTTCTCGTCGGTCGCCTGGGCGTTCGCTGGACCCATGCAAAAGATCAGGGCACGGTGAAAGGCAGTTTCGTACCCTATGCAAAATTCAATGTTCTGCATAACTTCGGTGACGATTCGAGCCTGACGATTTCGCCCATCACCATCACGACCGAACGCAACGATACCTGGGCCGAAGTGGGTTTTGGCTTCAGTCTGTTGACGCAAAACAACTGGTCGGTGTTCATGCAGTACGACTACGAAAGAGGCATGGGTGATTCCGACCTCGAAAACCATACCGGCACGATTGGTTTACGCCGCAGCTGGTAATTGTTCCAACATCTACCCCGCCCTGGCGAAATCCAGGGCGGGGTATTTTTTTGTGCAATGAATTTGATCAATCTCACTTACTGAGACGGCCCTGCTCTACAAGGATGCTTTAATTTGCAAGGAAGCATGCATGAGCACCCAGCCAGCTCTGGTTTTCCAGGATCTCCCGCCCGCTTTACCCTTGGCCGAGCGCAATATGCCGGGTTTGTCGAATCGCCTTCAACGTAAATATTCCGATCGCATTACCGGTTCGATATTTTTGCCTGGTCATGAAGGACGTTATGCGGAGCTTCCGGCGGATTTGCCGGCTTCGTTGGCAGCTGCTTTACGAACGCGTGGAGTTGAACGCCTTTACAGTCATCAGGCCGAGGCTTGGCATGCCGTGCAAAAAGGTGATCATGTTGTCGTCGTAACGCCGACTGCATCGGGGAAAAGTCTTTGCTATACGTTGCCCGTGGTTGCAGGTACGATGAAGAAACAGGCCAAGGCCTTGTATCTGTTTCCTACCAAGGCATTGGCGCAGGACCAGGTCGCGGAATTGCTGGAATTGAATCGCGCCG
>JAKQKT010000414.1 GCA_029560515.1 Pseudomonadota bacterium | reverse complement strand
GAACCTGCGCCGCCTGTTTGCGTCGCATTAAATGCATTGCCCGTGCCGTTATTGGTGATGCTGCCGCCGGTATAAGTGATGGGGCCGCCGGCCGCGCTAAGCGACAGGGCCGCTGTGCCGCCAGCTGTAGGGGTGTTGCCCGCATCCACAACGATCGCGCCGCTGTTGGTAACGCTAATGCCGCCAGTACCCGCATTGGAAACCGCCAAACCATTACCGCTGACGGTCGCTCCGGGATCTACCAGCAACACAACGGGTACGCCCAAGTTGCCCTGGTAATTGCGGTCATTGGGTGTGCCAACGGGAAATGTTGTATCAGTCGTCGAGGTGGTGCTGCATTGAACCGTGGTCGCGCCAACGGTACAGGTCGCCCAGCTTTGCGTCGGCATCAGCATGGTGGCGATCCCGGCAGCAATTGCACTGCTCAAAATCAGCCGCTGCACGGGAGTAGATCGTTTATTTTTTTTCATGACGAAATATCTCTTTTAGTTGGATGGAGTATGGGAGGGGAGAAAAATGATTCAGGGGAAATAGATGGAATTTGCCCGACACGAGCTGTGTTTAAGGATGCGCATAGACATAGAGACGGGTTTTCGCTCCGGAAACGGACATGGATGTGGGAAAAGGATTCTTATTGGTTTCGTTTTGGAAGAAGGGGTCTGCATGTACGAAAACAATTCGGCATGCGAGCCTTGCCACCATTGTGCGGCGTATGGAGCAGGCAACTGCCCGCCAATGCGGCCGAGAGCGTTGATGGCGAACACAGCCCGTGTGCAAACCCACCAGCCGTTTATAAACTGGCGCACAAGATCATCATCCGCAAAATCACCGGACATCGCGATAGCGGCGCCGGGTGAGGCTTTAAACAAATAATCATGGAGATGAGCTCCAGAAGTGAACTGCTCGCTTGAAATGTTAGCCAGCTGCTGCGCATGTGCTTTGATTAGGATCAAGTTTTTGTCGAAGTAAGCATTGAGTTACGCGGTTCGGTTATTTCCCAAAACCTGCATTCGCCCGTTGCTGTAACCGGTCGCGCAAAGATAATTGATACCGCGGTCGGCCTGGTAAAACTGCGAATAAATGAACCTGACCTTATTGGTTGATAGTTGAAATAGCCAATCTCGCGACCAAACAACTGCCATGTGCATCCTGATTGAGACGAATGCGTATTCACGCATCATGGGAAAGCAGGCATGTTCCATTTGTTCGATTTCAAAAGCATCGCAAAACACATTCTGGCAATCGGTATATTTCTGCTTATTGCACCGCCTGCCCATGCCCAGCGGAATGATCCGCAGAAAACAGCGCAGAGCTGGATTGTGAAAACGGTACGCTGGGGAAGCCCGATGTATCAGACGCTAAATTTCGACATCAATGGCGTCAATATCACCGGTACCCTTGATGGCGACAAGCTCACCGGCACGCGTAATAGTTCCACCATCGAGTTTGTCGTGAAAGACAGCAGCAACGCCTTCTATTCCTACAAAGGAAATATCACGGAAGGCAAAATGAAGGGCCATGTCGATATGCCCGATACCAACAATCCTGATGTCCGTGCTTTGCATGATTTCACAGCATGGTTAATTCCCGAACGGACATCCAGCGCGGCACGTCGCCATGAATTCAAACCGACCGATTATTCCAATACTTTCGATCCTGATCGTTTGCCCGTGCTGACAATTTGGCCACGTGACACTGTAAAAACCACCACACTGGATTCCGGTGGTGTCGATGAAAATGGAAAAACAAAAGCCCTGTTCGGCAATCCGCAAACCGGGCCGTTTTTTATC
>JAKQKT010000409.1 GCA_029560515.1 Pseudomonadota bacterium | reverse complement strand
ACCTCGCGCGTGATCGGACGCTCGCTGGAAGAACTGGAATTACCGGAGAACACCACCATCGGCGGCATCGTGCGCGGCGAAACCCTGTTGATTGCCCATCATGACCTGGTGATCGAACCTGGCGACCATGTGATTCTGTTCGTGATGGACAAACGGCAGTTGTCGAAAGTGAACATGCTGTTCCAGGTGGGAGGTTCCAGCCTGTGAGTCTTCGCATGCAAGCCATGCTGCGTATCCTGGGCGCGATCATTGCGGCATCGTCGCTGATTTCATTGCCGCCGCTGCTGATTGCCGTCGCACTCGACGAAAACACCAGTGCGGCATTTCTCGAAAGCATGGCAACACCGGGCATCATCGGTTTTCTGCTGTGGTTTCCGGTCAGACATGTGCAGTACGAGTTGCGCCTGCGCGACGGCTTTCTGATCACGACCGCGATCTGGATCATCGCCAGCCTGATTACCGCATTGCCATTCACGCTCGCAGCGCCGCATCTTTCCTACACCGACGCGGTATTCGAGGCCGCCTCCGGTCTCACCACCACGGGCGCAACCACGATTTCCGGCCTGGATGCGCTACCCCGCAGCATGCTGTTCTTCCGGCAATCGCTGAATTTTTACGGCGGGATGGGCATCGTGATTTTGGCGATTGCCATTCTGCCGATGTTGAAAATCGGCGGTATGCAGCTTTTCCGCGCCGAAACCAACGGCCTGCAAAAAGACAACAAATTGACACCGCGCATCGCCGAAACTGCGCGTGCGCTGTGGATGGTGTATCTCGGCCTGAATATTCTTTGCGCCACGAGTTACTGGCTCGGCGGCATGAGTTTTTTCGATGCGGTTTGCCACGGCATGGCGACGGTGGCGACGGGCGGTTTTTCTACCCATGACGCCAGTTTCGGTTTCTGGAATGCACCTTTAATCGACAGCATTGCGATCATTTTCATGTTGCTGGGCGGCATCAATTTCGGCATGCACTGGTATGCCTGGCGACGCGCAACGATCGGGCATTATCAAAGTGATTCCGAGCTGCGGTCTTTCATCATCATTGCCTTGATAGTGTCAGTCATCGTATCGGCCTCGCTGTACTTCGGCGGTCGTTTCGAGAATGTGTTCGATGCCATTCATCACGGTATTTTCCAGGTGGTCTCGAATATCACGACGAGTGGTTTTACCTCGGGCGGGTTTCATGACTGGCCGGGCCTCGCGCCACTCTTGCTGATCATGGTTGGCTTTGTCGGCGGCTGCGCCGGCTCAACTGCGGGCGGCATCAAGGTTGCGCGCGTGCAGATGGTGGTGCGCCAGGGCTTGCGTGAAATCAAGCAATTGGTGCATCCGAAAGGCCAGTTTCTCGTCACGCTCGGTGGCAAACGAGTATCGGAAAGCGTCGTCATTTCAGTGGCGGGCTTTTGCACGCTTTATATCTGCAGCTATCTGGTCATGACCCTGATTCTGGCTGCCAATGGCGTCGATATTGTCACGGCATTTTCCGCCGTTGCCGCCTGCATCAACAATGTCGGGCCGGGGCTCGGAATGGTCGCATCCAATTTCCAGGCACTGGATGATTTATCGATCTGGGTCTGCAGCTTTGCGATGATTCTTGGCCGCCTGGAAATTTTTACCGTCCTGGTTTTGCTGACACCGCAGTTCTGGCGCGAATAACCGTTGGGCGCCATTAAAACGGCAGCGGACCGTTACTGATTTTTGTCGAAAGCCGGGTCATCAAACTATCGGCCTCTTCGCGTGACAGATACGGAATACGAAATGCCGATGACATCGCCTGTGCACCGGCGGTATCCAGATGAAGACTGGCCATGCCGTAGTGCCGGTCGACAATGCCTTCACGCAAACTCAGGCCCTGCAGTTTGCTGATTTCCGCAAATC
>JAKQKT010000344.1 GCA_029560515.1 Pseudomonadota bacterium | reverse complement strand
GGCACATCAGCTCAGTTGCTTTGGCGACAATATCCATAGCTATCGCGTGCAGGGCAGCTTCGATGATTGCCAGCGTTTGGTAAAAGCCGCCTTCGCCGACAAGACTTTATCGGAACGCCATGCACTCAGCTCGGCCAACAGTATCAATCTCGGCCGCTTGTTGCCGCAGATGAGTTATTACGCTTGGGCGGCAGTGCAATACGCTAAATTGAAAGACAGCACGCAAGCATTGAATTTCATTATTCCGTCCGGAAACCTCGGCAATGCCTATGCCGCCGTTCTTGCGAAAGCTGCGGGAGCACCGATCGGCGATATCGTGTTGGCCACCAATGCCAACCATGTGCTGTCGGATTTTTTTGATAGTGGCGAATACACTCCGCGCGATAGTGTCAGCACACTTGCCAACGCGATGGATGTCGGCGCACCCAGTAATCTTGAACGTTTGCGATTTCTGTATCCCGACAAGAAAATCCATCAGGCCATCGTCAAGGTGGAAAGCGTCGGCGACGATGAAATTCGCCGTGCCATTCCGGTAACGCTGGACAAGCACGATGAAATCGTCTGTCCCCACACGGCCTGCGGGATGGTGGCACTCGAGCGCTTGCGCGATACCGGTGATCAACGCGATTGGTGCGTCGTCGCCACCGCGCATCCTGCCAAATTTGAAACCGTGGTTGAGCCCTTGATTCAGCAGAGCATTCCTGTTCCCGAGCCTTTGCAGAAACTGCTGGATCGTCCCGCCCATGCCGATCTGCTTCAACCAGAGCCGGAGGCCCTGAAATCGGCACTGGAAAATAGTGCGTAAGCGACGATAAACAAGACGGTCAAATTTGATTGAGATCAATGTGGCTCACGCGACAAGGACTAGGCTGAATCCAAACAGTTAACACTCAATCGGAGGCCTCGCCATGTTCAAGGATATTATGGTCGCCATCACCCGCTTCCAGGGTGATG
>JAKQKT010000341.1 GCA_029560515.1 Pseudomonadota bacterium | reverse complement strand
TGATTGGCAATTTTCTCCAGCGATGCAGCTTCGATTTTCCAGCGGTAGGGTTTGTTGGAAACGCGCTTGATCACGGGCATTACGCCATTCATTCCCTTTAGTGCGTATTCCACCGCCGCCTTGCCTACGGCGAGGGCATGTTCGAGATCGGTCTTCGATGCCAGGTGTCGAGCCGAGCGTTGCAAATAATCCGGCACGGTCCAGTGGACTTTCATGGACAATTTATCCTTGACCAATCCCGCAATCAGCGGACCTGCACCGCCAAGTTGTGAATGCCCGAACGCATCCTTGCTGCCTTCTGTTTCGGCAAGGAATTTTCCGTCCGCATCGCGAACTCCTTCAGAGACAACCACGACGCAATAGCCAATGCGATTGACGGTGGCTTCGACCGCCTGCAAAAACCTGGCTTCATCGAAAGCGATTTCCGGAAACAAGATGATATGCGGCGCGTCATTTTTGCCTTCGCCGGCAAGTCCGGCCGCTGCAGCGAGCCAGCCTGCATGCCGACCCATGACTTCGTATACGAAGACCTTGGTTGATGTTTCCGCCATGGCAGCAACGTCAAGGGCAGCCTCAAGCACGGACACCGCCGTGTATTTCGCGGCGGAACCAAAGCCGGGGCAGCAATCGGTAACCGCCAGATCATTGTCCACGGTTTTTGGCACGCCGATGCAAACCAGATCGTAGCCAGAAGCCTTGGCCAATTGCGAAACCTTCAATGCGGTATCCGCCGAATCATTGCCGCCGTTGTAAAGGAAGTAGCGAATATCGTTTTTCCTGAAAACCTCGAGCAGACGTTCGTACTTGTCGCGATCCTGCTCCAGCGATTTCAATTTCACGCGGCAGGAGCCGAAAGCACCGCCCGGTGTATGCGCCAGCGCTTTGACATCGGCCTTGCTCATACGGCGGGTATCGATCAGCTCATCGCGGAGCACCCCCAAAATACCGTTTTTTGCCGCGAGAACCGGAATTTTTTTCGCGCGCGCCGCCTCAATTACGGCACTGGCGGTGGCATTAATCACAGCGGTAACGCCGCCGGATTGTGCGTAAAGGAGCTTTCCTTTGCTCATAATA
>JAKQKT010000340.1 GCA_029560515.1 Pseudomonadota bacterium | reverse complement strand
TGATTGGCACCACCGAACAACTTATGGAAAAAGCAGAAGCCATCGGACAACGCTGGCTCAAGGGCATCGGCATCACTAGGCAGTTACAGAAAGCCTGAGCTAATCGAAACCTTGCTTCCCGGTAACGGAAGAATGGAGTGTGGGCGATAGAAATAAACTGGATAAATAGAACCCGGGAAAACTCAGGTTTTGTACTTATTCGGTTCGATTAAGACACGTCCTCTCAAATTATGGGTGTCCAGGATTGTTCTTGTAGATAAAGGACGTGGAAATTGTGGGTGTCCTTGTCTTTGTTAGCAAATCCGGCCCGACAAGAAAGGTGCCATTCCAAAACATGCCCCTGCCACTCTCAATAAAACCGGTTGCAGTGCCACGCATTGGCCTACTCAGGTGAAAGCCGTGGGTTCGGGTTATTGGCGAATGATTGGCACCACCGAACAATTAATTGAAAAAGCCAAAGCCATCGGACAACGCTGGCTCAAAGGCATCGGCATCACCCGGCAGTTTCGGAAAGCGTGAGCTGACCGAACCCCTGTTTCCCGGTAACGGGAGAATGGAGTGTGGGCGATAGAAATAAACTGGATAAAAAGAACCGGGGAAAACTCAGGTTTTGGGCTTACTCGTATTGATCCAGCCAGCCAGTCTCAAATCTTGGGTGTACAGGATTGTTCGCCTACGCAAGTGAAAGCCCTGGGTTCGGGCTATTGGCGAATGATTGGCACCACCGAACAACTGATGGAGAAAGCCGAAGCCATCGGACAACGCTGGCTCAAAGGCATCGGTATTACGAGGCAGATTCAGAAAGCCTGAGCTGACCGAAACCCTGTTTCCCGGTAACGGGAGAATGAAGTGTGGGCGAAAGAAATTAACTAGATAAATTGAACCGGGGAAAACTCGGGTTTTGGGCTTACACGGATTGATCCAGCCAGTCTCAAATCTTGGGTGTCCAGGATTGTTTTTTTATCTATTTTTTATATCTCGAATGGTTATTTTGGCATAGGAGCGAAGCTCTAAGCCTCCAAATCTAACGTGATTGTTATTAATGGCTAATTCTAAAATACACTCCCCAGCCCCGCTACGTTTCTTAAAAAAAGTGTTGTCACTTTCAACGCAATCCACGCTTGTTTTTAATGAGAAGTCTTCTACGCTAGACCCAAATAATGCGATGTACTTGAAGTTCGGAGTTGATTTAAATTTTGAAAAATCAATTTCCATATCGCTAGTTTCTTTTCCGATACTCAGTTTTAAAGCACATTTTTGTCGATTACTTTTATCGCAATTTAGCGAAGCCATACTGCCGTCCGGATATCCTACCGAGACAGAAACTGCTTGCTTACCCACAGATGAGAAGGAGTATGCCGCTTGACTCAGCACAATCAAAGACACAAAAAGAGCTACGTTTCTTTTATACATGATTATTTCCTCACATGTCACTTTACATTGCTCGGTCGAGTCATTTCATCAACAGTCCACACGCAACCCTGATTATAATAGCCATACAAAAGCGCCCCGTCATTCACAAGCATTGACTGGCCGTTACTCTTATCCTGATCGGAAAACGTGCCTCTGTCAGTACCTAGGCCCGGCACAGTGTAAGCTACTTGTCCAACTTTCATTATAAACGGGTCTTTGGGGTCTTCATTTGCTCTAATATATCGGTAATCTCTATCATTGAGTCTATACTTTTCTGAAAGAAATCCATGAGAATGCTCTGTCAGATCAGGCCTAAACGTCCAGCCCTTTCCAAAGCTGTTAAATTTTGGCGCAGAAAAGAACGGAGAAGAACTTGTGCTGATTATTACTCCGTAGATATCTCCTTCACTACTACTCTTTACACTTGTTGCACTTGCAAACTCATAGCCGGTCCCAGCTGTCAAAATTTCAATATAGTCGTGAATGCGCCATAGGACAGAATCGATAGACTCACCCGGCTTAGATTTAAATCTCATTACTTCTTTCGTTACAGCCCAAATATCTTTACTTAGTTGATCGTCAACTGTTGCAGTGGACAAGCTTGCTGAATTGCTCGCTTTACAGTCTGCAAAATGAGTTTCTGAACGTGTTGAAATTGTAGCTCCAAAAACCTGCGTGCGTTCACCAGGAATGTCGCTATGATTCCCCTGCACCGGCACAACCGCCTCCTCAACCTCCCCCGGCCTCCCCGCATACATCACACCACTACTAAACGCACCCGCCAAACCACCGCGTAGATTACCGGTAGCCACAACCCCACCAATAAACCCGGCTGAAATATTGGCCAATGCCCCATTCGCTGCGGCACCCCAGAAGCTGGCCCCCGGCAGATAGCTGGAAATGAATACGCCAATCAATTGCCGTACCAAACCACCGACACTGATGAAACCACTCGGATCGGTATAAGCCAGCGGATTGTTCCAGACATACGTGTAACGATTGAAGTTCTGTCCGTTGCTTGGGTCCTGGACCATTGGATCGGCTTGCAGAAATCTTCCCAGGCCAGAGTCGTAAATCCGTCCATTCATGTGCACGATGCTGAACGCATCGAGCATTTCATGACCGGTATATCCACGCTTCGTGCTGGCAGTTCCGAAACCGACTCCATTCGGATTGTATGCGGTCGGCATTCTTCTTTCGCCGAAAGGCGAATAGTCAAACTTCTCCGTGACAGCACCGTTGGCTTCGGCAATGCGAATTACGCTGCCGAGATGGTTATGAAACAGATAACGATTCACGCTTACATTGTTGATCGTTTCCTGCAACATGACGCCCGCCACCGTGCGGCGCTGGGTAACCACACCGTTGGGATCGGTAATGATTTCCAGGTTGGCAACCGTGATTGTCTTGGTGACGTAAGGCACCAAACCCGACGCCTTGGTCGTTGAAGTACTGACCGGCCTGTTCGTCGCAAGCTCCCAACCACTCAATAATGCCGCTTTGCCATTCTCGGCAAAGTCGAGCGTTTTCTTCGTAGGTAGATTTTGTGTCTGGGAAACGGTGCCATAAAAAGTATCGATACGTTTATAGCGCTGGTTCCCCGGGGTGTACCACAACTGTGCGGTATTGCGCCCTTCGACAATCTGGTAGGCCTGATCATTGCCGGTGTATTCGATGCTGCGGTCCGAACTGGTTCCGTCTCGGTCACCTGCGATTTGGTTGCCGTGTGAATCGTAAATGTAAATCGTATTCGCGCCGGAATTTACATCGGTAACAAGTTGCACAGCATGCGGGCTCACGATCGAATTGTTTTGCCCACTACCAGGCGCTCCGTTCAAGCCGCAACCACTGGCACCGCCATAGTTATAAATATTCTCGTAACCAAGCACGGTCTTGGAACACAAATTACCAAGAGCGTCATAAGTCTGCTTGCTGCTGATGGGGCCGCTGCCATTGCTGTAGTCGGTCGTTTGTAGTTTCGCAAAATGACTTTCGGTCAAACGATTCAGGCCATCGTAGGAATATTCCTCGCGATATTCATTCTTCATGTCGCGCGACTTCAGGTTACCGACGATATCCCATTCCAAATTCTCGTCGGCAATCTGGCAACTATTACCCGAACAAGTACGCAGCAATGCGCCTGAATAAGGATCATAGGTACGGGTAACCAGCATTGCGTCTGTACCGCCACGCTTCTCCCTGACGACATGGCCACGCTGATCGGTTTCCAGTGTTTCCAGATATGTTGTTGCGACATTGCTGGCACAGCTAGCATTGGTGTCGGCATCACTGGACTCACAGGTACGGACACTGAAGCCACGCGGGGTAAATTCCGTTTTTGTCCATTGCCCGCTTGGGTCCATGCTTTTATAGGCGCGGCTCAAGCCATCGTAACGAACGACTTCGTAATAGGCGTTACCGTCAATCGTTGTCGTTGTCGTGGTCGTACGGCCCATCGAATCGTATTGCTGGCATTTGGTCCAGCTATTGCTTTTGCTGGTATCGCCTTGCCATACACGATATTGGAATCCATCTTCCCAGGTGCAATTCAACTGACCAATGCCATTAGTGGCCGTGTCATAGCTGCTGACATTCACCGATTCCCAGACGCCCGTGCGGTTTTGCGTTCCGGACCAGACCAAGCGGCCACGGTAATCGTAACGGGATTCGCGATAAATCATTTCGCTCTGGTTGTACTGCGTCGCCAATTCACCCGATGGGTAATAGTTGTACCACCACTCACCCGCATCCGGGTCCTTCATGTAAGTCTTGCGACCAATACTGTCGTAACTCATGCTGGTCACGATATCGCCACGACCAGCATTGCGTTTTACCGTTGCAAGATTACCCGCAGCGTCGTAACTGTATTCGGTTTGAAAGTCGGCATTGTCGATTGTCTTGACCAGTTCACCCAATGCATTTTTCACTTCGACTTTTTTCTGAGTCGGGCTATTGACGTCCGTTGTGATCGTTCTTTTGGTGGTCGTAGTCAGGCCATCATATGTGGATGTGGTTTTACTGCCGTCCGACATCGTGATGAATGTCGGGCGCCCGGCAATGTCATACACGGTAGTGCTGCCGGCTCGGCCAACGCATGGATCGCTGGTGCCAAAGCTCGGCTCGCCATTGAATGCCGCTTCACTCAGGAAGAACGGATCGCTGACAAAACTTGGGCGACCGCTCGCGTCATAGGATTTGCAGACCGCAGAGAAATCCTTTCCATTCTGGCCTTCATTGAATGTCTGGGTGATTTCCATCACCGGGCGCTTCAGTGAATCGAAATAAGTCCAATGTTTTGGCGCCGCATCGGTAATCACCTGCTCGCGGAATTTGGCAGCCACCGGACATAGCACCTGATTGGCAGTTGCGCCGCAGTAACGATAGGTTTTATAGCTATCAATGCCTTGTGCAGGATCACCTGGCGTTGCGTTCGGAGTTGTTTGCACCCAACTCCAGTAATCACGACCCATCGGGCTACGTTGCGAAACAACGCTCACGCCATTCACGTCCTTGGCATGGGTAATTTCGCCGTATTTGTCACGCGCCAATACGGTTTGTGTTTTGCGTTCGGTGAGGATAGTGCTATCCCACAACTGACCCGGCGTATTAAACGGTTCGAAGGTGCCGGTGATGTAGCGGCCACGGCTATCGTATTCCACGCGCGAATAACGATGCACTTGCGTGACATCCCATGGCGAGTATTGAAGTGTCGTGCTTTTGCAATTAACGACACCCTGGCTGCAGGAAAAGCTGGCGATGCGATTACCATAAGCATCGAAGTTGTATTCCTTGCGCATATCCTGATTGACCAGACCATTCGGGGAAATGCGTTCCGATTTCAGGAAGCCTGTTGCAGGGCCCGCCATATCGTAATCGAAGCTGGTCGTGCGATAAGTCGCCTGTCCGTTTCGACGATGCGTCACGATGCTCTGGGTCATGCGCGACAAACGCCAGTTCACGGCATCATTGGCATAGGTGCTGGTGGTTTCGAGCCTTACCGGATTGGCATTGTCTGCCCCCGTATTCGTATCAACGGCGGTCTGGACCGTATTCCCCCACGCATCATAGTAGTACGCCGTGGCAACGCGACTCAGGCGTTGGCCATTATTTAAATCATAGTTTTGAGTTTCAGTGCCGATAGTCCGGATTTGCGTTGGTAACTGCACTCCCGGGGCGAAGGTAGGGTAACTTTCATAAGCAAAACCGCTTTGACTCAGGATAGTGCCGCCAAGCGCCGGAAACGTGTCGCCTATATTGCTGTAACAAAAGGCATTCGCTGACGACAAACATCCATTAGGATTGTATGCAACACCTGGAATTAAACGTTTGGTAATAATTTCCGGCATGCCGGTGAACGGAAAATCCTGAAAATAGTTGGTTGTCGTCGCGATGGTATAGCCTAAGAAATTACTGTCGAATGTCGTGATTTCACGAAAACCGAGCAGACCTCTCCCGCCGGCTTGTAACTTTGCTTCGGCGTATCGATAACCTACTGACTGCATAGCCGCTGGATTTGTTGCGGTTGGCGCACTCGTACTGACGGATGCCACAACATACATGGCGGCCATAAAGTCCTGCGTCGGCGAACTGCGGCCAAAGTTCAAACCGTTTCTTGCACCGTTCTGACGACGATATACGTCTTTGTTTGTTAGCGGCAAATATTCAACTTTAATTTTCGCGCCCAAGCCGTCCTGAATTTCTGCGATGGTGTCGCGCGGGGTATTGCGGGATGCCGATGCCGAGCGAGATATGAAGGTCTGTGCAACGTTTGCTTCTAGACCATTGGTTGGTTTAATGCGCATACGCAGAAAATCGAGATTGCCGTCGCCGTCCAGATCCATGAAGGTATAGATATGACTGTTCAGACATTCCGATATGGCCGAGCCGATGCAATTGGTCTTGGCATTGCCACCGGGTATTTCGCTTTCCGCACCAAAATCGCCATTTATGTCGGCCAGTCTAGTCTTGAATCTTGAAACACTATTATCCGGATACACCAGATCTGCCCGGCCATCGCCGTTTACATCAAGCACCTGCAACTTGCTGTTGAACACAATCGAGCCCGACATGGTCTTCGAGGGCCTGAACCCCATGCCATTATTGATCTGGTAACGAACGATATTGCTGTTGTTCTGAACAAGGTCAGATGCACCATCGCCATTGATATCGGCGAAATTAATCCAATCATCGAGACCGCCCGCGGACGAATCCCACCATGAGTAGCGTTTCAACTTGATTTCGGTGGACGTAATGCTGTCGACAGTTAGGGCAAAGCTGACTTTTTTTGTACTCGGAAAAGGCGATACCCCGGGTTTTGGGGGCGTTGAAATATCGCCTTGCGAATCAAACAGGCTGGTGTCTCTTGCTGCAGTTACATTCGCATATAAAATCAGATCGGATCTGGAATCGCCATTGAAGTCATATAACTGCTGAAAGCCTCTCTTGCGGAACAAGCCGTTAAATGCGTACGCGCAGGATTTGATTCCGGTGCAAATATCGGAGCTGAGTGTGCGTTCGGTGTACCAGCCATAAGTGCCGTTCTGCTTTTCCATCAAACGGGCTTTAATTGTGCTGTTTTTGTAATAGATAATGTCGGTCAAGCCATCGCCATTCAGATCGGCCAATTTTGGCTGAAGATCCATATTTTGATTGGCCGGTATCGGGCTTGCCAGTCCAGCCAAAAGGTTGACGGAGCTGTCGAATCCGTTGCTACCGCCACGTGAAGGTCGAATCACCCAATCGCCGGTGGTTGTGCCCGTTGAGAGCGCCAGATCGTCAAAACCATCGCCGTTATAATCCACCAAGAACCAGCCCGCTCCTTTTGCACCGTTTTCGGTGTAATAAGGAGGCACTTGGTAATCACCGCCTAGAGTCCACGAACCACCGCCCACGAAATTTATTACGCCTGACGTTTTCGGTATTGTCCTGTGTGTAAACAGCTGTGTTGTCGAGCCGCCTGAATTTTTATAGATCGAAACCATATCTTGCAGGCCGTCGCCATCGATATCGCCCCATTTCATGTCAATTAACTGACCGAAATAATGGCCATCGTAACTGACATACCAAGTATCGCCGGTATAGTCGTTGGCGCCCATTTCCTCGGTAGCAAGGCTGCTTACTGCGGCGCTCCAGTTAAACACAGTCGGCTGCAGGCAAGTGACTGCCGCGACATCGGCGCACTCCTTAACTTGTGACAACAATGTTGCGCCACTACCGGAAGCGGATGTGACATAGGTCAACGGGTAATGACGAACTACTTCACCATCATTGGTGACTGTTACGCTGTTCAGGATCTGGCTTTGAGTGAAGCGTGAACCGGATTGATATCCCGTTGTTACCTGGCTTGCCAAGCCATAATTGAATTTGATGCTTGCATATGGCGCAACTGCTGAACCTGATTGACCCGGCAACACTACTTTTCCGGTGTATTTGATTTCGGAAAGCACCAGTTCGCCTGTTACGTTTGCACTGACGCCTTGCGTCGGGTTTTTCAGATACAGATAATCTATATAGTTACCTGTGGAGTCCTGAAAACGTGTCTGCAACCAACTGGAGATCATCGAATTGTTGGTATAGGTGCCATCGGTCAATTGACGATTGCTTTCCAAAAAGCCATCAGTCCTTGCACCAATCTCGCCGGTGCTATTGGTAACGCGGTCGCCATACCAGCTGATCGATCCATCCTTACGCTCGACAGTGAAGAAGCGTGGGCCGTTTGCCTCGTTGAATATGTAGGCACATACACGCTGAAAACTTTCAATTTCAGTACGTAAGCTCATTACTTTGAGGGCGCCCGCAACCACTTTGCAGGAATTGGTCAATGTCGGGTTGTCTGTCTTGCCGGTAACATCAAGCAGACGTTGGCCATCGAGGCAGAATTTATCCGAACTTGAGAAATTCACCGGACCAGCATCGACATCCCCAGGTACGCCACCTGGATTTGAATCGCCGGCTTCGCGACTGGCGCGGCAGCGTGAAATTCCGCTGGTGCCGGAAATTGACCAGCCCTTGCCCATCACTCCGTTGCCGCCTTGGCTTGAATAGACAAGCGACACTTGCGGCGCAACGCCTGCGGTACCAGGCGGGGTGTAAATCTTGATGTTATAAGTTGCGGCGCCGGACTCGGTAACTTTGAAGTCGGCCTGAATGGCACCAACCTGGTCGGACAATGCATCCCCGACGGGGGCCGTCAGGTAGTCTGCCAATACGTAGCCACCAATGGAGGCTGTGGCCACAAGGCCGCAAACAATGGCGATTTGCTTGCGCGACATAGCCTGCCCGTAAGCAGCCAGTTTGGTGAGAAATTGCATGGTATCCCCTGAAATTACGCCCGAACGGGCCGCAAAAACGGCGATTTTATAGGCTTTTTCCAGTCAAAGCTAAGAATATTTGGATTGGATCACACTTTTTTGACTCAGTCTGATCTACTGGTACTGGCATTACTAATTCCTGGCTAACGAATGCCCGCGTGTAGAATTATCACGTATATGGGCATAGCAGGGCTCTAATCAGGGTACACGCCGCTTTCAGAGCAAGAATATCAAGCTCGATCAAGACGCCTTAAACGCATTGACGAACCCCACCGCAGCAAGGATTTCTGCATTTTGAACCAGCATTCTCTATTAAAACCCAAAATTTCAACGCGTTTGAACCACCGCGTGCACATAGATTCACGCTGGCGGCCTCTTGGAGTTACCGAGCAGTTCCTGACCAACGCCGATACCTATCATGCAAGGTATTACAAAAATGATTACTGGAAGTATCTTGTAGGTCGCGCTTTGGATCTGGCAGGTATAGACCGTAGTTCTCCCTGCCGAATTCTTGATATTGGATCGGGCAGTGGCAATACCGTATTTGCGACTGCAGAGCTCATGCCAAACTCATCGATATTCGCCAACGATATCTCGCCTCAATTGCTACAGATTCTGGTGGGCATACAGGACCATATTCCAGAGCTTGAAGGGCGAATAGAAGCTTACTGTTTTGACCTTCACAAGGATTTCTTTGCAGACAATATTTTCGATCTGGTTATTGGCGGCGCCATCTTGCACCACATGCTCGACCCCGAAGCAGCACTTAAAAATGCAGCCCGTTGGTTACGCCCCGGCGGGAAAATACTCCTGATCGAACCACTGGAAGTAGGTGGCCATATGATGGCCGCCATTTATCTGAAGCTGATCGAGGTCACCGAACTGGAGCTCGGGGCGCAGCACAAACTCGTGCTGTTCTTCAAGGCAATGTGCCAGGACTATGAAGCCCGTTTTGGCGTGCCGCGAGTTAAGCCGTTCACAAAAAACCTTGATGACAAATGGTTGTTTCACACTTCGTATTTACGCGACATGGCCGAAAAAATCGGACTGGTACTCGAGTTTGTTGCCCCGACCATTACCGATTCCGGCAATCTGTTCAGCAATGCAGTTCGAGGCAATCTGGATGTCGCAGGCCTGGGTGATATTTCCGCGCCGGACAGCATGTGGAACATGCTTGAAGTTTTTGACAGAGGTATTACACCCGACTTGAAAGAGTTCTTTGCACCGGAAGGCATTATTTGCCTGAGCAAACCCTGACTCTTTCTCTTGTAACTTTATATCTCTCGACAAAAAAATGGCCGCGACGCGGCCATTTTCAATGCAGTCTCTGCGCCTTCGAATAAAAGCATCAGCGAACTGGCACAACCACTTTGGTTTCTGCCGGCGCACCAAACAGGAACGGCATGCTGCCCGCATCACTTGTTGCAAACACTACCAGGCCTTTATCGCTTGAATACATGGCTATCACGGAGCGCGTATCGAGATTGATTGTTACCGGCGCAGCGTCTGCTTCAAAAGTACTTTGATCAAGGCCAAAAGAAATATCTGCCATGCCTGCCTCAAGTGCATTCTTCAGAAAGGCTTGCTTGGTCGCTGACCTGTAAACACCGGCGGAATCCACGCCATCGCCATCCCAATCTCCGACCAAAGGCAAAATTGAATCACCAGTGCCGCCGTATTCAAAAGAATGACTCAGGGAAAAACCCTTGTCTGCTGAATTGAATATATGAAAGATGCCCTTGGCAGAATCGTATGCAGCGAGGCCGGCATCGCTATTCAACTGCCAGCGCCCTATGAACCATGCTGGCGTACCTTGAATGTCGGACGGCCAATTCCAAGAAAATAGCTCCGCATGGGTAGACAGATCCATTACATGGACTCGACGATTGACTACATCATTACAGAACAGCTTGCCGCCAAAGTTTATGTCGGTTATCCCGAAAGGCTGTGAACCGGCAGGACAGGCATTCTGATAAACCATATCTGCAGGGCCTGATTTCGGCTTCAGAAGGACATGGATCATTCCAGTGCTAGCGGTGAAAACGGCAAATGCGGGTTTTGTTTTTGAAACCGCTTGCTCGACAACCGGGGGAGTAGAAGGAGTCGATGCCTGTTCGGATTGAGAAGCTGTTTCATTGGGCTGATTCGCATCACAAGCAGCGAGCATGAGTGCAGAAGCTACGATAAGCGCAGCGCCAATGGTTTTCTTACGTGTTTTCATATGCGTGTTTTCCAATTTGCGAATAAATATTGCGTGGCAGGTTTAAAGCTATCTTATAAAATTTATATACATCAGTAACTCAACCATCGATCGGCGGCGATTACCCACTTGATAGGCACTATGCGTTTGAGTAATGGACGTATTTTTTCATTGCGGTATATCGCGATTATCTTGTCACGCAAAGCCCGTTTAGCGAGGATATAAGAGCTAACTCGCATGGCGTACACGGGAGCATCGGCGCCGGGAGAATAAAGATTTGATCCCTGAACCGCAATTTGTCCGGGAATTACCTGCTTTTTCTGTCTGGCTTCTGCATATCGTTCAAGATAATTTCCGGAATCGGCAAGCCTCGTATTCCCGAATTGCACCCTGTTTTCAATGAAGCACTTGCGCAATGCCATGAAAAAATCCGTGAAGCTTGCAGGCGTGGTATTCCAGGGCAGTACCCAGCTTAGCTGCCTGTCACGCAAGCGCTCGGAAAACGCACCCAAATCCGGAGCAATGATTGCGCACTGGGTTCGCAATGCGGCGGACAAGGTATACGAATAGGTTTCTGGCCATTGCGAAGTGAACCAGATGGCATGTGGTTTATGCTGTGCGATCAGGGTGTCGAGATCGCCATCCTGGTATGGACCCGTGATCTGCAGCACCCGTTGCGACAAATCATTCAGCTGGCGATAGGCAAAGCCGATCAAGACGAAACGAATCGGCAACCGGCTTTTTTCGACCAGTTCCGCTGCCGCTTCCACCAGGTCCGCTCCTTTCCACTTGCTGAGCGCTCCAATGATACAAATCACCAAATGCCCGTCGGACTCGATCTGTTCCGGCTTGTATACAATTCCATCATTACCTGTTTCGTGCGGTACAACGACGATATTTGGAAGATAGAAATAGCGTTGCAATCGCGTAGCGGTATCGTGCGAAGGGCAATAAACATGGCGCGCCTTCGCAAGCAGCTGGGCATAATAGGCACGCCATTCACCGATATCCCTGGCGCCATGTGCAGGCCGTTTTTTAATGCATGCATTGCAAACCGTGCGCTCCGGCTCCCCGCAATAATTGCCGCGATCTTCGACCAGATTGATTTGCGGGCATATCGTGAAAAAATCATGGGCGGTAAAGTCATATCCGACACCTAGCAACGACGGCAAATCAAACAACTCCAATGGCAATCCAATGGTGTGGTGGAAATGCACGTGAATCACGCCAAGCACCTTCAGCCGCTTGAGCAGTGAATCAAGTTGCCGCGGGATTTCATAGAACTCCTGCAGGCCATCATCATGCGATAGCGATCTGATTTCGGCCCGCTTTCCGTTTGTGCTTGCAAGCTCGTAGCAACGGAATCCCGACTCGACACTTCTGGCCAGCTCATGAACGTGCTTCTGTGTGCCGCCACCCAGGCCATGATTGATCATCAGGATCGACGGCCTCGGATTCTTCAGTCTCCGATAATCACTCACTGCCTGCCGGAATCCGGCAACGGGATCGGTTTCTATGAATCTATTCACGGCACCGTGATACCAGGAGTATCTATTGGCGATAGTCTTCATGGCTGCGGCAACACGCGCTTCGCGCTCAGCGCCGAAACTGACCGAACCTTCGTGAAAAACAAAAACGTCGCAAGCCAGGATATTCTTCCAGCCGG
This sequence comes from Pseudomonadota bacterium, assembly GCA_029560515.1. Taxonomy (GTDB): domain Bacteria; phylum Pseudomonadota; class Gammaproteobacteria; order Xanthomonadales; family Xanthomonadaceae; genus Arenimonas. The sequence continues at coordinate 8,595 of JAKQKT010000340.1, read as the reverse complement.
CGATATGCGCTCGACAGCAGAAATCATTTTCCTCGCCATAGCCACGCGGAAAAGCCTTGTCATCAAACAATCCGATGCTACCGATTGCCGCACGCCGGATGAAGATGCAAAAGCCGTGTCCGGTAGGTAAATCTACCGTTTTGTCGGCATTGACGTGTGCAAACAATGTATCCAGCGACTTTACGGTTTCATTCGTCGGCAACGGATTGCTTTCGAGAAACCTTGGATAACTGCAAATGGTGGCGTTGTTCGAGAAAGGTGTCACCGTCGCAATCTTGTCTTCCCGATAGGCGGCTGCCACCAGACGATCAATCCAGTCGTTTGCCACTTCGGTGTCGCTGTTCAATAAAATGACGTCGTCACAACCAGCTTCCTGCATACCCCGATTGACCGATTTCACGAAGCCGAGGTTCTTTTCGTTTACCAGCAAGGAAATCGAGGGGTTACTGTCCGATATTTTTCTGCAATATTGGGATAAGGCGGGCTCGGGCGAACAATCGTCAACGACGATTACGCGCGTGTCGGTCTTTTGTAGTTGCAGGGATGCTATCAGCGATTCGATGCAGCGCCGCGACTCTTCGAGTCCGGCATAGACGGGCACGACCACACAAACCCGGTTAGTGGATTTGCCATTCATACTTCAATAACTCCGGCCGGATAGTTTTCCGCTTTTGCAGGTCCGGCAAAAATGCTGGAATCTGCGTGCCATTCCCCGACGATCTTTTGCACTTGTTTCAGGGCAGCTTCAGCCGTGGGTTCGTCAATGATGAAGCCGCGATCATAACCAGCTATCCGCTCGGCCTGCGCCCCCAAATTAAAACAAAGAAGCGGAAATTGAAGCTGCATGACCTCGCTGACAACAAACGAAAATGTTTCAGGGCAGATCGAAGGTAAAAAGCAGAGTCCCACTTCGTGTTTTTTCAACAAACCGGGCAGCTCCTCCCGCAGATATGAACCGGTGGCAAAGTAAGCCTCGGACGGTTCATAGGTTTCCACATTGCCGATCACCACGATCTTGAATGGCAATTCTTCTTTCAGAATCAGTCGAGCCATATCGCGCAAAATATTTGCACCCTTTGCGATGCTGATATTTCCAACCACTCCGATTACAAATGGATTGCCATAAACCGGGCTAACCGATTCCTCCGGAAAACGCAGAGACGCGTGAGGGTTCACGAGAAACTTGCCGGAAGATAGTATGCCTTTGTAGACCCGCTCGAATACCAGCCTGCTTGATTCTGAAAAAAACTGGATGGTGTCGCAAGCTGCAAGAAACCTCCGCCATTGCGAACGCCAATCTTTGATGTCCCTTGACCCGTGCAACACGGGGAAGACTTCGGTGCGAGTTGCAATGCATTGATTGCAAATTGAAGGTGCAGGCAATTCGCAAAAAATCTCATGCTGATTTAACAGCGACCATGAATCGCACAGGGCGTGAAAATCGTGAACGTAATATTTCAGGGGCACACCCTTGCCCGTTTTCTGCCTGACAATGAATTTCAGCATACCGAAAATATCGGGATAGGAAACCAGGCTATTAACCTCTATGCTGGCAAGGCGGATTTTTTCGATAAAGGGCACGAGCCTTTTGAAATCGGCAACGAGAACGCTTCGGCTTTGCGCCATATCGCTGTATTGCAATTCATAAACAAGGCGGCTCGCATTGAAACGTAAAGTCAACAATGCATTCCCGGCATTGAGCCACTCCCGCGACCATCTCTCACTGACTATATTTGCACCGCCGCCCATCGCATGATCAATCAGTAAAGATATCGACGATGCTTCCGAAGGAATTCCTTCGAAGAAATCATGCAACTCGGATCTTTTGTTTTTTCCTGCAGGCTTGTTTGCGAATTTATTCCAGGTTGCAGGTAAAAAATCCGGCACAGGAGTATGTTCCCAACTGCCATCGTGCAACATCAGATACAAAGACGCTTTTGCATTTGCCAGATCGGAATTCAAGGTAGCCGAAAAACGAAATCCCGAGCTCACCGAATGCCTGCTGGCGGGATAGGAACTCAAAACGTCGACTCGCGTTATCCGTGACTGGCACTTCAACCACACGACTGTGCCGTCAACGCATTCGAGCTTCAGTTGGACTTCGGCGTGTGCCGCTTGATCCGAAAAGCACCAGCCCCAGCCGAACAGCATCCGGCCGTTCACGGCAACAGAATCGATTGCGTAGTGAAGCGCCATGGCTTTCCTTGTTAGGACAATGCGCTTTGCAGTTCTGCACGCAAATCCTCAACATCTTCCACACCCACGCTGAGGCGAACAAGATTGTCGGTGACACCCAGCGCCGCACGGCGTTCGGCTGGAATGGACGCATGCGTCATGATCGCGGGATGATTCACCAGGCTTTCGACGCCACCAAGCGATTCGGCGCAGGCAAATAATTCGGTACGTTCCATGAAACGGCGCGCCGATTCCAGACCGCCTTTCAGGAAGATGCTGATCATCCCGCCAAACCCATCCATCTGCGTTTTTGCCAGCGCATGTTGCGGATGCGAGGCGAGGCCGGGATACAGGACCTTTTCAATAGCCGGATGTTTTTCCAGCCATGCGGCGAGTTCACCGGCATTTTCACAATGCGCTTTCATGCGCAGGTGCAGGGTTTTCAAGCCGCGCAATGCCAGGAAGCTATCGAACGGACCTTGCACACCCCCGACTGCGTTTTGCAGGAAGGTCATCTGTTCCGCCAATTCCCTGTCGTCGCCCACAACCAACATGCCGCCGACGATATCGGAATGGCCGTTCAAATATTTGGTCGCCGAATGCATCACAAGATGCGCACCGAGTTCGAGCGGACGCTGCAGAATCGGCGAGGAAAAAGTGTTGTCGACGGCAAGGCGAATACCGCGCTTGCGGGCGAATTCGGCCAAGCGCGCGATATCGACAATTTTCAGCAAGGGGTTAGTCGGCGTTTCGCACCAGATCAGTTTCGTGTTTGGCTTTACGGCAGCTTCAAGCGCGGCCATGTCATTCAAATCGACGAAGGTAAAATCGAGATCTGCCGAGCGGCGACGGACGCGTTCAAACAAGCGGTAGGTACCGCCGTAAACATCATCCATGCAGACGACGTGACTACCGGCGTCGAGCGAATCCAATACCGTGGCGGTTGCCGCCAGGCCGGAAGCGAATGCATAACCGTTGGTGCCGCTTTCAAGCGATGCAACACAACGTTCATAGGCAAAACGCGTTGGATTATGACTACGCGAATATTCATAGCCCTGATGCACACCCGGACTTTTTTGAACATAGGTCGATGTTGCGTAGATCGGCGTCATGACCGCGCCGGTGGACGGGTCGGGTGACTGGCCGGCATGGATAGCGCGGGTGCCGATTTTATGGTGTTTGTTGTCGCTCATTTTAATTCCGATGTTGTTCGTGAGATCGCGACTTCCATCGCTCCTACCATTTTCATTGCGAACGGCGACGCAGGTAATTCAACAAGTCGATGCGGGTGATCAGGCCCATGAATTTCTGTCCATCGACAATGATGGCGACATGACCGCGATCAAATACCGGCAATAGCGATTCCATCGAAGCCGTCACATCCAGCACATGCAGTTTGCTGACCATGGCTTCGCTGACTGGCTGCAGGAATTTCGGCTCGTCGCCGTAAACGTGCATCAGCAAATCGCTTTCATCGATGATGCCGACGATTTTGTCGCCATCCATCACCGGCAATTGTGATACGTCATAGAGCTTCATACGTTGATACGCGACCGTGAGTGAATCGTTCGGCCCGACCACGACGGTGTCGCGTTGGGCATACGGGCGCAAAATCAGGTCGCGCAGATCGCCGTAGGTTTTCCGCTCGATGAAACCGTTATCGAGCATCCAGTAATCGTTGTACATTTTCGACAAATATTTATTGCCGGTATCGCAAACAAATACCACCACCTTTTTCGGCATGGTTTGTTCCTTGCAATATTTCAATGCGGCGGCCAGCAAAGTGCCGGAAGACGAGCCGCCCAACACCCCCTCTTTCACCAGCAATTCGCGACCTGCCAGAAAACTTTCCTTGTCGGTGATTGCATAGGCTTTTTTCACACGGGTAAAATCGGAAATGCTCGGCAGGAAATCCTCGCCGATACCTTCCACCAGCCAACTACCGGATTTGGTGCTAAGCACGCCTTCGTTGATGTATTGCGTGAGAATCGAACCGACCGGATCGGCAAGGATCAATTCGACATTCGGTGCCTGTCTGGCGAAAAAACGCGAGAGGCCGGTCATTGTGCCTGACGAACCGCAACCGAATACGATGGCGTCCATCTGGCCGTCCATTTGTTCCCAGATCTCCGGGCCTGTACCTTCTTCGTGTGCGGCAGGATTGTCGGCATTGCCGAATTGGTTGATGAAGTACGCACCGGGTGTTTCATTGGCGATGCGTTCGGCCATATCCTGGTAATAGTCGGGATGGCCCTTGGCAACATCGGAACGGGTAAGTATGACTTCGGCGCCCATCGCACGCAGATTGAAAATCTTCTCGCGGCTCATTTTATCCGGCACAACCAAAACGAGCTTGTAGCCTTTTTGCTGTGCCACCAAAGCGAGACCAATACCGGTATTGCCGGCGGTACCTTCGACCAGTGTGTCGCCGGGTTTGATTTTTCCGGCTTTTTCGGCAGCACCAATCATTTTCAGGCCGATGCGGTCCTTGATGGAGCCCCCCGGATTTGTGCACTCGAGCTTCAGATACAACTCACAAAGACCGGTATCTAGATTCCGGGCTTTGACGATGGGAGTATTGCCGATCAATTCAAGAACGCTTTGATGCACCGTCATAAAAAATTCTGGGTTGGATAGACGGGCTATTGTACCTTGCGACCGGCCTGATTGGCCTGCCGGCTGGATTGCAAGACAGCGATGTGATCTGGCCAGTGGGACACGAGGATTGCCGCTACGCAGCAATCGGAAACGGAAGGATATGGGTAAGTTGCGGGTGGCGCACCCGACGAGGACGGGTACGCCACCACGCGGGTGAATCAGTGAGTTCTGCGGTCGAACAGTCGGGTTAATTTGTCTTTGGCGTAGAGTTTTTCTTTTTTCATTTTGACCAAGGTGGCGTCGTCGATGGGAAGCACGCCCAACTCGGCATCCAGCACCTGTTTATCGAGTTGTCGGTGTCGATTAAGCAAGATACGAAATTCCGGATCGCTTTTTACGAGCGCTTCAATATCAGACTGTGGTTGACCTTCAAACATCGTTGACCTCCATGCAAAAACGCAAACGCCCCGTCGAGACGGGGCGCGTGGACTTCAGGTCGGGCAGGACTTTGTCGCAGACAGTATCCAGAATAAGGCGCACTTCAAGTTGTGCGGTGCTTTTGCAGTAATGGAGTTTCGCTGCTTGCATCGGCCTGGCTCGGTTCGCCATGGGACAACAGCGCCCCATGGGATATTGACGCTACTCCTGCCATTTTCGGCTCGCAAGCACTTTCTTAAGCGATTGTTTTTATTGTGTTTTATAGCTGAACAGGGTTGTGAACGCATTCTCTTCACAAGTCTTGAAATTCAAGCACTTAGCAATGTAAAACTTTCGCTAATCATCGTAAGCATTTGAATAAAAAGCTTAATTTACGATGATTTCAACACGCCGGTTGCGCGCACGACCGGCTTCGCTGCCATTGTCAGCGACCGGTTGGGCCTTGCCCTTGCCACTGGCCTTGAGGCGCGCGGCCGACAAACCACCCGCACGCAGTGCCAACAGTACGGCATTGGCCCGACGCTGCGACAAGGCAAGATTGGCGGCATCGGCGCCACGGTCATCGGTAAAGCCTTCAATACGAACCGTGCCCTGTCCGTTACGTAACAAAGCGGCCAACTTGTTCAGGCTGCTTTGTGCGGATGCCGTCAGGCTGGCACTGCCGCTCGCAAAAGAATTGCCGGCCAACGTGTAAACCATGCTCGCGCCACGACGGTGCATCGGTGGCAGAGCATCGCCATCGCTCACATTATCGGAGGCCAGAATGCTCGCGAGTTCCGCCTCTTTCCTGGCGAGCTCGACCTCGCGTGCGCGGGCGTCGGCCAGCTTGCGGGCCTGTATCGCCTGTGCACTTGAAAGCTGCGCGTCGGCATTGGATTGCTCACGGGCAATACGTTCTTCTTCAATCGTTTGTGACATGCGTTCGGCTTCTTCCTGCCGTGCCATGTTCTGAAGCCGTAACTGGTCGGCTTCCCGCCGCGCCATTTCGGCATCCCGTTGAGAAGCCTGCAGCATGATCTGGTCACGCTCGCGATCCAGTTGTTCCGCCTGGTTGCCCAGCAATTCGGCCTGAGCGGCAGCCTGGGCCGTTTCCACACGCTTGCTGGCGACATAGAGTGCCAATTCGCGTGACTTGCTTTTGGCGGCGGCAAATTGCGTAACGGCTTGCCGGGCTTTCAAGCGTTCAACCGCTGCAAGCTCGGAAAGGGCCGGGTCATTGTCGAGTGCCGCCAGGCTGGCATTCAACCGTTCGAGATCGGGATTGGGCTTGGTTGCGGCCATTGCCATGGCGCTAAAGCCCAGCATCAGTGATAGCACTACCGTCGGTAGATTTAGCGTGGTCTGCTTCATCTCAACGCTCCGTGTTGATTAAAAGTTGCCGGCGTAAATCGGCATTCCGGGCCGATTTTTCATCGACCTCCATACGGGCTTTTGCCAGCTCCGCCTGTGCCTTTGCGAGTTCGGCGCTAGCTTGGGCCCGATTGGCAGCATTGGCTGCTTCACGGTATTTGCGCTTGTCGGCAAAGGCCTGAGCCTCGGCCAATTGGGATTTGGCGGCCTGAAGCGTTTGTGCGGAGGTGCCGCGGGGTGACAAGCGTTCGGCTTGCATAACCGCCGTTTGTGCGGCCGAAAGCTCGGCGGTAGGTGGCTCCGCTGACAAAACTGAGGTGCTGACCAGTAAAAACAGGAATACCGTATGGATTTTTAAAGTAGATAATGTCATAAGTATTTTTGGACAGATGGAAGCGCTAAGGCTATTGTTATAGCAGAACGCGGCTGAATCAACGAGACACACAGGGGTTGGATATGGATATTGGATATTTCCTTAAATTGATGACGGAAAAAAACGCATCGGACATGTTTTTGACGACCGGCGCGCCCGTCTATATCAAGGTCGAAGGCAAGCTTTATCCGCTCGGAAATACCGGATTACCCGCCGGCATGGTAAAGAAGATTGCCTACTCACTGATGGATGAAGGGCAAGTTCCCACCTTCGAACGCGACCTGGAATTCAATATGGCGATTGCGGTCAAGGATGCCGGTCGTTTCCGCGTCAATTGCTTCAAGCAACGGGGCGAAGTCGGCATGGTGATCCGTGCGATCAAGAGCGAAATCCCGTCCATCGATCAACTCAAACTTCCCGATGTTTTGAAGGACATCGTGATGGAATCCCGTGGCCTGGTACTGGTTGTCGGTTCGACCGGCTCAGGTAAATCGACATCGCTGGCAGCCATGATCGATCATCGCAATTCGAACAACACCGGCCACATCCTGACCATCGAAGATCCGATCGAATTCTTGCACCGCCATAAAAAATCGATCGTGAATCAGCGCGAGGTTGGCCTCGACACCCACGCATTCCACAACGCACTGAAAAATGCGATGCGGGAAGCACCTGACGTTATCCTGATCGGTGAAATCCTTGATGCGGTCACGATGGAATCGGCAATCGCGTTCGCCGAAACCGGCCACTTGTGTCTCGCGACGCTCCACTCGAACAATGCCGACCAGACCCTGGAACGAATCCTGAACTTCTTCCCGGAATCGGCTCATAAAAACATCCTGATGAACTTGTCGCTGAACCTGAAAGCGGTCATTTCATTGCGTCTTGTGGTCGGCAAGGACGGCAAACGTCTGCCTGCTACCGAAGTGCTGATCAATACCCCGATGATTCGCGACCTGATTCGCCGTGGCGAAGTGCATGAAATCAAGGAAGCGATGGACAAATCGCTGCAGGAAGGCATGCAAACCTTCGATCAGTGCCTGTTCCGTTTTTACAAGGAAGGCAAAATCGAGTTGGAAGAAGCGCTGCGCAAAGCCGATTCCCGCGATGGCCTGGCCTTGAAGATTCGTCTGGCCGAAGGCGGCTCGGGTGAACATGATCCGTATGCGGATGTGTACACCGCTTAATTTTTTTCCGGTTTCCGGCAACGCCATTCGGTAGTTGATGCCCCCTGACGAAAGATTGGTCAGGGGGCATCATGCCGAGATGAATGCACGAATTCCATCATCATTGAAATGGCTCGTCCTCAAGAGGGCACGGGCAACGGACGATATCGAACGACTGGAATCCAAAAGGGGCGATCTGCTTACTGAACAAGCTGAACTAGAAGCGTTATTGCTCGTCCGTAGGCAAGATCGTGAGTCCCTTGATCGCGTAATTGCTACACATGAAGTGCCGATCGATCCAAACGATATTCCTCGAATCCGCTTCCAGCAAGGACATAGGACGTTCCGATATGGCGAGATGACTAGACTTATATTTTCGTATCTACGTTCTCGGAGCCCTAACTGGAGTGGTACGACAGAAATAGTTTGCTTTCTTTGGATGAAATTGGAAGCTGATGATGCTTACACAAGCGAGTTAGATCGGAAGAGCACACG
>JAKQKT010000378.1 GCA_029560515.1 Pseudomonadota bacterium | reverse complement strand
CCAGCAAACACGATGCGCAATGTCATCAGCCTTCGTCTTCGTCGGCTAATTTGCGTTGTTTGGCCAGTTTTTTACGCACCAACTCACGTTTGAGTGGCGACAGGTAATCGACAAACACTTTTCCGGCGAGATGATCCATCTCGTGCTGGATGCAGACCGCCAGCAGGCCGTCGGCAGTCAGCTCGAAACTCTTTCCATCGCGGTCCAGGGCCTTCACGGTAATTTTGTCGGCGCGTTTTACGTCGGCAAAGATGCCGGGAACCGACAAACAACCCTCCTGATAGGTCTGACTGCCCTCCGAGGAGAGGATTTCGGGGTTTATGAAGACCATTGGCCTGGATTTGTCTTCACTGACGTCCAGGACCAGTAATTGCTGGTGTACATTGATCTGGGTAGCGGCCAGACCAATCCCGGGCGCTTCGTACATGGTTTCGAACATGTCGTCGATAAGCTGGCGTATCGCCCCGTCGACCTGCGCAATAGGCTTCGCGATGGTGCGCAATCGGGGGTCGGGAAATTCGATAATAGGTAATAGAGCCATGAGTTTTAGGGCCAAAATCAGGATTATGAGGGCAATCTGGGCATTATAAGCTGCTTGGGCTTGCTTTCCTTACCCAGTTTTGGGCTATAGTCGCAACCGTATACCTTGGGGAATCAGGTGGATAGCCGTCATGCTTAAACGCTTACTTGCAGTTTTCACTGCCACATTTATCGCACTTGCCGGTATCGCCTTCGCGGCGGAACTGCGCCAAGACCATCCCTCGACTTATGTCGTTCGCAAGGGTGACACCTTGTGGGACATTTCGGCCAAGTTCTTGCAAAAGCCTTGGTTGTGGCCAGAAATCTGGCAAGCCAACCCTCAGGTCAAGAACCCTCATCGCATTTACCCGGGCGACGTGCTTAGCCTGGTCTATGTCGGTGGCCGTCCTTACTTGTCGAGTTCAGGCCCGCAAGTAAAAACCGGTGACGCCATCGGTGCGATTCGCCTGTCGGAAATCGAACCCTTCCTCAAAGAGTTGACCGTCGTCAACGACGTCAAATCACTGCCCTATGTGATTGGACTGGAAGAAGACCGCCTGCTTTCGACCGCTGGTCAAGTCGCCTATGTTCGCGGATTGAGCGGCGCTCAGCCCGGTCAAGTCGTCGAGATAGCTCGTCCGATCCAGGATTACGTTCGCGGCAAGAATTTCAGCTATGCGACCGATCTGGATTACCGTGGTGCACGCTTCCAGGCCAACAGGACGGTTCATTGGGCCGCCGGTGCCCCTACCCGCGATGCCCCGAAAGGCAAAGGCGGTTTGCTGGGTGTAGAACTATATAAACAGGCACTCGGTGAAATCACACAGATCCAGGGCGAAATAGCTGTCGTCGTGCTGCGTGGCGAAGGCCGCGAAGTACGAGTCGGCGACCGTGTGTTACCGGCACAAGCCGCGCCCTATGACGCCAGCTTCATGCCCGAACCCGCCGCCAATATTCGTGCTGATGCCAGCGTTCTTTCGATTTCGGATGGCCTGCTCGCCTCGGGGCCGCATTACGTGATTGCCCTGTCGGTCGGTTCTTCCGATGGCGTTAAAAACGGAACGACTTTCTCGCTTTGGCATGATGGTGCTTTGCGTGCAGACGATGTCAAACACAAATACCCGCATCCTGCCAAGCGCGACAGCGTAGCGATGCCCGATGACTTCCTTGGCCATGCCATGGTTTTCCGCACTTTCGACAAAGTCAGCTATGCATTGGTCATGGACGCAATACGTCCGGTAAAAGCAGGCGATTTAATTAAGCATCCTGACGCAACACAGTAATAAATCCCTACATCGCGGCGCCTTCGGGCGCCGCAAACTTATGCGGCCATGAAAAATCATTTCGATGAAGCCGCAGCCCTGCTTGTTTTAATTCGCCACGCCGATTCAGCGGCGGCCTTGCGAACGCTGTTCGATAAATTCGGTAGTGCCGAAGTCCTGTTTTCAGCGGGTAAACACGAATGGCGCGCCGCTGGTATTTCTGAAAAAGCCTGTGCGCAAATGCAAATGCCCGATTTGGCCCGACTCGATGCAGGCCTGAAATGGTGTGATCATCCGAACCATCACGTCATTCCCTGGCATAGCCCGGATTACCCTGCATTGTTGAGACAGGCAGAGAATCCGCCGCCCGCCTTGTTTCTGATGGGCGATATCGATTTGCTCTGGCATCCGCAAATTGCCGTGGTCGGCTCGCGCCATCCCGGTCCGGGCGGAAAAGAAAATGCCCGTTCCTTTGCCAGGGCATTTGCGCAGGCTGGCTGGTGTGTCACCAGTGGATTGGCGGAAGGTATTGATACTTGTGCCCATAACGGAGCCCTCGAAGTTGTCAGTCGAGGCAGGGCTAATACCATTGCGGTTGTTGCGACAGGGCTCGATCAAGCCTATCCCGAAAGAAACCATGGCTTGATGAAGTCAATTTCGGAAGCCGGGCTTGTGGTCAGCGAGCACCCGCCGGGAACACCGCCTCTGAGAGAACATTTCCCCAGTCGCAACCGGATAATTGCAGGCCTGAGTCTCGGCTGCCTAGTGGTGGAAGCGGCAGAACGCTCCGGTGCTCTGATTACTGCGCGCTTGGCCGGCGAAATCGGAAGAGAAGTGTTTGCCATTCCGGGCTCCATTCATAATCCAATGGCCCGCGGCTGTCATAAATTGATTCGACAAGGCGCGTTATTGGTCGAGAAGCCCGATGAACTTGTCGACGCGCTGCAGCCTGTGGCATTGGATCTTGCCGAAGCCCTGCGCGGTCGACTCTGCCGGATCGAGTCAGACTCAGGCAACACGCGGAATCGATCGCCACAGGGCCCCCTCTGGGATGCGCTGGGACATGATCCTGTAAGTCTGGACCAGTTGCACCAGCGAACGGGATTGACGACTCCAGAACTGTCGTCCATGCTTCTCGCCATGGAGTTAGAAGGATTTATCGGCGTCGCAGACGGTCGTTATACCCGAAATACTTAATTCATCCGTTGTGCCGCGGTTCGGCACTGGCGAAGGTAATGAAAGAAGAAACCATACTCGACGTACTGCTCTACCTGTTTGAAAACTATATTTACGACGATCCGGATGTCGTTCGTGATCGCGACTCTCTCCAGAAAAATCTGCATCAAGCCGGCTTCAGCCCCTCCGAAATCAACAAGGCATTCGATTGGCTCGACGAGTTGTCGCGCGATCGTCCCCTTCATCCTGCACAACCGCACCATGCGCCGTTGCGGATATTTGCGGAGAACGAACTGCAGCGTCTTGATACCGAGAGTCGCGGATTTCTGATGTTTCTGGAACAGCATCGTGTGCTGGATGCCGATCAGCGCGAATTGGTGCTTGATCGTGTGATGGCACTCGACCAGGAAGAAATCGATCTGGATGATTTGAAATGGGTCGTTTTAATGGTGTTATTCAACCAGCCCGGTTCCGAGGCGGCTTTTGCATGGATGGAAAGCCAGATGTTCGGGGATGATCCGGAACCCATTCATTAGGCCGTCCGTAGCTTAGTCGGGCGCATCAAGAAATTTTCATCATCGCAGCTTGCGATGATTTTTTTATCAGGGGAACAAGATGGCACAGTGGTATTACGTCGATAACAACAAACAACGCATCGGCCCCATGGATGCTGCCGTTCTGGTCGACGCCTTGCGTCATGGCCAGCTGAATCTGGGTAGCCTGGTATGGCAGGAAGGAATGCCGGCATGGCAGCCATTGTCGATGCATGTCGATGCCTTGGGTGTGCCGGAAAACCTTCGTATTCGCAAGCCGGTTAAAAGCAGCGGCAACGCAGGCATGTGGATTATCGTGGCCGCCGTTGTGGGTGTTGTTGGTATTGCGGTGCTAGGCATTCTGATCGCCATTGCCTTGCCGGCCTATCAGGATTTCACCAACAGGACCAAGCTGAATGCTGCATTGACCCAGGCAGAGCCCGCCAAATTGCTGGTGACAGAATATCTGCAGCAACATAGTGAATGCCCAAACAATAATGTGGCCGAATCTCAGCTGCCTGCGCCGGAGTCCTATGCGAGCGCAATGGTATCGAGAATCGATATTGGCGCCTTGGAAAACGGCAATTGTGCGGTCGAGGTCAGTATCTCCGACACGCTGGCACCAGGGCTGATGAGCGGCAGTGTGATTTACGAGCTTGCCGATCCGCAAACGCTTCAATGGCAGTGTTACAGCAGCTCGATCAAGGACAAAAATCTCCCGGTGGCCTGCAGAAACGGCGGCGGCCAATAAACCGGCCTGAGCTGATCATCTACTGCGGTGCCGGGTCTTCAGCATCGGCGAGGCGGGTCTGTAGTATTGCCGAAGCGTGCGCTGACTGGAGTCGGGTGGAACTTCCAAGTGACTGATTATAAACAACTTTATTGACTGCACTGCAGTTCTTTTACAGCAATAGCTTGACAGCTCGGCCTAAAGCAGTCACTTAATAAAAAAGGATGGGCCCGCGTGAATGCGGGCTTTGCCGTCTGAAAATCCGAAAAATCGGGCTTCCTGCGGTTTTCGGAATATCGTCGTTTGCTGCATCGGAGAAGTTCTCGTCATGGCCAAAAATCTGCTTATCGTTGAATCGCCTGCCAAGGCCAAGACGATTAACAAGTACCTGGGCAAAGACTTTATCGTCTTGGCGTCCTACGGCCATGTTCGCGATCTGGTACCCAAGGAGGGCGCCGTGGATCCCGACAAGAATTTCGCGATGCGCTACGAATTGATCGAGAAAAACGAAAAACATGTTGAGGCCATCGCGAAAGCTGCCAAGAGCGCCGACACCATCATGCTCGCGACCGATCCGGATCGCGAGGGCGAGGCGATCAGTTGGCATATTTCTGAAATCCTGAAAGAGCGTGGCTTACTGAAAGGCAAGGAAGTCAATCGCGTGGTGTTCACTGAAATCACGCCGAAAGCCGTATCCGCTGCTGTCGCCAATCCGCGCAAGGTATTGTCGGATCTGGTCGATGCGCAGCAGGCTCGACGCGCTCTCGATTATCTGGTCGGTTTCAATCTGTCGCCGGTGTTGTGGAAAAAAGTGCAGCGTGGATTGTCGGCCGGGCGCGTGCAGTCGCCGGCGCTTCGTCTGATCGTCGATCGCGAGGAAGAAATCGAAGCGTTCAAGGCGCAGGAATACTGGAGTGTCGAAGCCGAGTGCGCGCACCCGCAACAAGCCTTCACCGCGCGCCTGGTAAAACTGGATGGCAAGAAGTTCGAGCAATTCACGCTGACCAATTCCAAGGATGCGCAGGCGGCACGCGAGCGTCTTGTCAAGGCGGCAGACGGCATCCTGCATGTTACCGATGTCTCGAGCAAGGAACGCAAACGCCGTCCTTCGCCGCCATTCATTACCTCCACGCTGCAACAGGAAGCCGCCCGCAAATTGGGCTTCACCACTTCCAGAACCATGCGCGTCGCACAGAAATTGTATGAAGGTTTCGCGGTCGGGGAAGAAGGTACGGTGGGTCTGATTTCCTACATGCGTACGGACTCGACCAATTTGTCCGACGATGCCGTGAAAGAAATTCGCGATGTGATTGCACGCGACTTCGGTATCCAGGCATTGCCTGACAAACCGAATGTCTATAAAGCCAAATCAAAGAACGCGCAGGAAGCGCATGAAGCGATTCGTCCAACCTCGGCATTGCGCCTGCCGTCAAGCATCGCGAAATATCTTGGTGACGACGAACGTCGCTTGTATGAATTGATCTGGAAGCGTGCGCTCGCTTCTCAAATGGTTCCTGCCACGATGAATACCGTCACCGTTGAATTGTCTGCGGGCACGGCACATGGCTTCCGCGCCAGTGGCACTACCGTGATTGATCCGGGTTTTCTTGCGGTTTATGAAGAA
>JAKQKT010000370.1 GCA_029560515.1 Pseudomonadota bacterium | reverse complement strand
AGTGCGTTTGCCTTGGTTTGCCTCGGAATTATTCTGGAATTTGCACAGGGCTATTTCACCAATACCCGGATGATGGATTGGCGTGATGCGTTGGCGGATACCGTTGGCGTAGGTTTGGGTTTGTGCATGTGTTTATTGCCGATGCAGATTTGGTTGCAGCGGCTGGATAAAAAATTATTTTCGTAGGGTGCGCAATGCCCACTCTACGGTTACTTCCACGCTTACATCGCGCTTGCAATCGCCTTGATGCGCGCACGCCGCATCGCTTCGCTGATTTGCGGACCTTGCAGGCCCGCACTATCGATATCCTTGAACGTCACCGATATCGCCGCTGCATGATATTTTTTCAACAAAGCGCGTGATGGGTAGGGCGCATTTTCCAGGCCGAGACGCCCGCGTTTGTCGGCTTCACAGACCAGGCCAAGTTGGTCGATACGCTCGGGTTTTCTAAAGCCATCGCAGCGCGCAATCAAATCGTGCACCGTGCTAGCTTTCATTTCATCGAGTCGATGGACGTTCAGATGTTCGCGACAGACGATTTCTGCCAGATCACGATAATCCGCGGGCACCTTGAAGCGTTGGCAAAGATTCGCAAGCGGTTCCAGGCCGCTTTGTTCATGCCCGATATGCTTGGGTAATTGGTCTTTCGGCGACAAGGCCTTGCCAAGATCATGGGTCAATGCAGCGAAGCCGAGCATGGCATTGCCTGGCGCCAGTTTTGCCGCCATGTCGCAGACCATTTGGGTGTGCAGGCCGGCATCCACTTCGGGATGGAATTCGATGCGTTGCGGCACGCCGAACAAGGCATCAATTTCCGGAAACAATATTTTCAGCGCGCCGCAATCGCGCAAGGTCTGGATGAATGCCGAAGGCCTTGGTTCTTCGAGTGCGCGCTTCAGTTCCTGCCAGACGCGTTCCGAGACCAATGCATCCACTTCACCGTTGGCAACCATCAGTCGCATCAATTCGAGCGTCTCGGGTGCGATGCTGAAACCCGATTCGGCGAAGCGGGCCATGAAGCGCGCGGCTCGCAAAATCCGAACCGGATCTTCGGCGAACGCGGGCGAGACATGGCGCAGGATTTTATTTTCGATATCCTGCCGTCCGTTGAATGGATCAAACAGATTGCCGTTTTCATCCTGTGCAATGGCGTTGATGGTAAAGTCGCGACGGACCAAATCCTGTTCAAGCGTGACATCGGCATCGGTATGAAAAACGAAGCCATGATAACCGGCTGCCGTTTTCCGTTCGCTGCGTGCGAGCGCGTATTCTTCCTTGCTTTGCGGATGCAGGAAAACGGGGAAATCCTTTCCTACCGGCAGGAATCCAAGCGCCAGCATTTTATCCGGCGTGGCACCAACGACGACGTAATCGCGGTCGCCGGCCGTGCGTCCGAGTAATGCATCGCGAACGGCACCGCCCACCAGATACGTTTTCATTTGCAGGTGTATTGGGCCAGCAATGCCAGGATTTCCTTGGTCGAATCACCGCGACCAAAGGTACGGCGAATCGGTTCGATCTGGCTGGAAATATGCAAGGCCAATTCCGATTCCATGTCGAAATGTCCGGCATTCTCGAAAGTGAACATCACGATGCTGCGATAGGGAATATTCAAATATTCCACCTTGCTGCCGGTAATGCCCTGCTTGTTCGACAAAATCAGCCGGCGATCGGTGAAGACGAACAAGTCGCGAATCACGGCGTAGGCTTTTACCAGTTGTTCGCCTGGTGCGAGCAAGGGTCCGAATTCCTTTTGCAGTTTATCGAGATCACGTTCGCTGGCATTGCCCAGCAGTTGGTCAAGCAGTCCCATAAATTTCCTTGATTAGGCTAACGGTCGGCGCGGTTTCGATCATAACGGGCTTGGCGATCATTGCCGTGGCCAAGAATGTCCGGCAGGATTTCCTGCACGCGGGTAGGGCGGATATTCAAGCGATAAAGACCATCCACGCCGCCGACGGAATCGGTCAGCAAGGAACGGAAGTTGTCGGATGAAAAAGGCTTGCCCGGAACGAAATCGAAAATCATCGCCTGCAGGCGGCCTAGGATGTCGGGTAGCGGAACAATAACCGTTTTCAAGCCAAGTTGCCGTGCCGACATTTGGACGATTTCTTTCAGCGTAAAAATCTCGGCGCCATAAAGTTCATAGACTTCGCCGATGGTTTTTCTGTCGACTAGCGCTTGCCGGAATGCCTGTACAACATCGCCGATATAGACCGGTGCGAATTTGGCATTCGCACGCGCCAGCGGCATGACCGGAGCGAGTTTCAATAGCTGGCCAAAGCGGGTGAACAAACCATCGCCGATGCCGAAAATGACCGAAGGCTCGAAGATGGTCCAGGCCAGACCGGACTGTTTTACTGCCTGTTCGGCTTCGCCGCGGGATTTCAGGTAATAACTCTCGCCGCGACCGGCATTGAGTGAGCTCATCTGCAACAAACGATTCACGCCGGCGTTCTTGCAGGCCTGGATCAATGTTTTTGTCAGCTCGACATGCGCACGTTGAAAGCCGCGGCCATTGTCGCCTTTTTCGTTGAGTATGCCGACGAGATTGATCACGGCATCGGCATCCTTGATCGCATGCTGAAGTTTTTCAGGATCGTAGATGTTGGCATTGACCTGTTTGACGCCCGGCGGCAGCAAGCGCAGCAAATGCGCATTCAGGTTGCGGCTTAATACCGTGATGGCATGGCCATCCTGTTGCAGGCGGCTGACCAAGGCGCGGCCAACAAATCCGGTGGCGCCCAGTATGACGATTCGTAATGACATTAGAGTGGTTTCGATGTGGTGGATTGTGGGCAGACAAAAGCGCGGCGTTGGTTTTGATTGAAGCGCCCCAGCATTCGATCGGTCAATGAGGTGGCAGTTCGATCCAGTCGCCAATCGTATACCACGCTAAACGCCAAGACACGCGAAACATAGTCGCGGGTCTCCTTGTAGGGAATGGTTTCAATCCAGAAATCCGGATCCAGCGCAGGGCGTGCATCTTTCCAGCGCGATATCGGTGCCGGACCTGCGTTGTAGGCAGCGATGGCCATGTAGGGCAGGCCGTTGTAGCGGTCCAGCATTTGCCGCAGGTAGGCGGTTCCCAGCGTGATATTGGTCTCCGGTTCAAACAGGCTTTCGCCGCCGCGCCAGGGAATACCGAGACGTGCCGCGACCTGCGCCCCGGTGCCAGGAAGGATTTGCATCAGACCACGGGCGTCGGCAGCGGAACGCGCGCGCGGCATGAAAATGCTTTCGGCCCGGGTTTCACCGGCGACCCATGCAGGGTCGAGTGCATTGATCTTCGCCTGCTCGCGCAAATGCCTTTCGTGATGAAGTGGAAAACGCAAGGAGTAATATTGCAAATCGGTCGGCGTGTTTCCGATTGAAAAGACGGCGCGGTCGTACCAGTTTTCATCCTGGGCCAGTGCGATGGCCACTTTCTTTTCTTCTGGCGTAAAAGCTTCCAGTGCGGCATTGAATTCTTTCAATGCAAAATTCACGCGATCAATCGCAAACAATTCGAAAGCGCGGACGATGCGGGCATCATTCGCCACTTTCTGAATGACGGCACGATTATTACTGGGCTCGATCGGGCACAGAAGATAAGGCTGGTTCAAACGGTCTGCCGCCAGCCAGCCATGGAAGTTGGCGCTTTGGGCGGCTTTGGCAAACAATATTCTTGCCGATTCCTTCTGGTTCAGGCGTTCGCGCAAACGCGCTTCGAAATATTGATACTGCGAACTGTTGCGCTGCGTGCTACCCATCTTTTCAATGGCGGCCAATGCGGCGACATCATCGCCGCGACTCATGGCCTCGCGAACGCGCCACTCGTGCAATTTTTCATCGTAGGCAATATCGGGCACTGCATTGAGTCGTTGTGCCGAATTCGCACCATAGGAAGCCACCGTCCACAGTGCCACTTCGTTCAATACCCGGCCGCGTTCGCTTTCCTGCAAGCCGAGTGTCGTTGTTATGGCGGGGAGTTGTGCCTCGGCAGCATCGGGGCTGTGTTTTGCCAAACGCACCAGGCCTTGCACGGCGATTTGCCGACTGCGCAGGCTGCGCGGCCAGCCGGCATAGCGTGGATGCGGGCTATCGATGAAATCGGCATAGCTTCGTGCCAATAAAGCCTCGTCAGCCGACAAAGGCGTTGCCAAGGCTCGCATCAGGGCGGTCTGGTTTTGTGCTGCTGCCAGATCAATCCGCTGCCAGCGCAGGGCATTATCGAGTTTGCTCAATTGGCCTAAACGCTGAAACGGCAGATCGCAGGAATTGGGCAATGATTTTCCGCTGAGCCAGATTTTTTGTGTATCGGCAATCCACACATCATCAATCTTGTTTTGAGCCATGCGGGCATTCAGATCGCCGCATTGCAAATCTGTATCGTCACTGCCACGGTAAAATCGCGAGAAGGTCGTCCAGTCTTTCTGGCTGCTCAAATAATTCAGATAGGCATTGCGTAGCCAGTCACCGGCGGCCATCGAGGGATAGCGCTGAATCGTGGCTTCGATGTCTTTTCGATCATTGTCGTGAATCAATTTTGCATTCAGGCGCTTCTTGAACGAGAGAACCTCCAGCCAACTGAATAAGGGATGTTCGCTGAGGCTGTTCCGATCAAGTACGCCCAGTTCTTCACGTTCACTGGCGGTCAGGGCGGCTTCAATGCTGCCACGCTGGGATGTCCATTCGCTTGCCTGCGCCATGTTGTTGAATGAACAGGCAATCGCAAAAATAGTTATGATGATTTTTTTCATGAGTCTAGTTTACCCGATGCCTCTAATATTACTGTGCAGAATTCGTTATGGGACTTGAATGGTTGCTGTATCCGTTGGCCGGAATTCTGGCCGGCCTGATGGCAGGCTTGCTGGGCGTGGGCGGTGGCCTGGTGCTGGTACCCATTCTTGTTTTCCTGCTGCCCCATCAAGGTGTTGATGAAGCGAGTGTCATGCCGATGGCATTGGCAACCTCGTTGGCAAGTATTTTTCTTACCGGTATTTCTTCTGCGTATGCGCACCATAAACGCGGTGCTGTCTTGTGGGTTACCACCTGGTGGCTTACGCCGGGATTATTGCTGGGCGCTGCCTTGGGCGGCATCTGGGCCGTGCAACTTGAAGCCCGCACTCTGAAAATATCGGTAGCGGTTTTCTGTGTGCTGGTTGCGGCTCAAATGTTGCTGCAATGGCCCAAACCAAAAGCGAACGTCGAAAACAAGGAGGCACGCGGACCGTTTTACAGTGTGTCAGGCGTGGTGATTGGATTTGTTTCTTCGATTGTCGGCATCGGCGGCGGCAGTTTGACCGTTCCCTTGCTGGTCACGCGCGGCATTGTGCCGGTGCGCGCCGTGGCAACGTCGAGTGCCTGCGGTGTCGTGATCGCGCTGTCGAGCGCGATCACCTACGCGAGCCTGACACCACACGGCACGATGCCAGTCGGCAGTGTCGGCTTTGTGAATACGCCGGTGGCATTGCTGATTGCGCTAGCTTCGATCATTGCCGCACCGCTTGGCGCGAAGTGGGCGCATCGCTTGCCGGCCGCGCGCCTGAAACAGATTTTTGCCGGATTCCTGCTGCTGGTCGCCGCGATTCTGGCAAAACACGCTTTCTGAAAAATGAAGCTAACTACGATTGAAATGGCCGATGGTCTTGATCAGTTCGCCGAGGCTAATGCGTTCGACCTCGCTCAGGTAGGGGTTCCAGGCATCCATCAATAAAATGGCACGATGGCTGTTGCCGCGGTTCCAGGCTTCATGCAGAAAAGTGTCGTCGAAGGCAAAACATTCGCCGGCCTTGCCGGGAATGAGCTCGTCCTGGACTTTGAGTGCGCAATTGTCCGGAACGATCAGGGGCAGGTGCACCACCGAGCGGATATTGCTGGTGCCGTAATGCGGCAGGATATGCGTGCCCGCCGTCAGTATCGAAAAACAGATTTCCGGCGCATGTTCGCTGATCCTTACCAGCGGCAGCGATTCGAGCGTCGCGGCGGTATTCGGGCATTCCAGATGATGCTGTTCGAATTTTTCACCGTGGCGATAGAAAAAATAGGCATCCCAATTCGGATGTTCGCCACCGAGATAATCGGAAGCCTTGTCCTTTTCGCCCAGCGCAAGAAATGGCGAGACTGCATTTTTGCGTTCGAGTATTTTTTCTGCTTCGTCGCGAATCGGCAGGAAATTGTTTTCAAGTTGTTCGAACCAGGGGAATAAACGGCGATCAAATACCGGTGTTTCGGGCAGATCCGGAAAATACATGAAAGTCGGCTTCTGGAGCTTGCTCATGGCCTTCAGGTTTTCAAAACCCAGCACGCCTTTCACGCAACGATCCACGCGCTGAAGATCGTCTGCACCGAAGCGATTGAACAGCGGTTGCATCAGGCTGTCATAAATTTCCAGGCGGCCACGATTCGCGATATCGGCGGCATGCAGGATATCTTTCTGCAGCCACGGCGGTGTCGTTGATTCGTCGAGCCAGAGCCCTTCGCGTTGTGCTTCGCTCAGTGCCTTCAGATAAGTCTTGACGGCGTCGTTATGCAGGCCCTGCTGTTCAAAAGCTTTGCCGAGATGCAAGCGTGCGGCATGCATCCTGGGCGCCAACTGCAGGCATTGCTCCAGCGCGATTTGCGCCTGCGGCCATTGATCGAGTGCAATATGCGCAAGCCCCAGACTGCGCCACAGGGCGGCATTCGCGGGATTGACCCGGGTGGCGATTTGCAGGTGCTCGAAAGCCAGTTGCGGCTTACCCGACTGCATCGCCAGGCGTGCCAGGAAGGTTCGGGCTTCAACATTGAATGCATCATTTTCCAGCACGGTAGCGAAGGCTTTTTCCGCACGCTTGTCATTGTTCTCGACATATTGCCGCGCCTGGTTCAACAGGGCCTGGATGATGGCTGTCATGCGGGGTTTTACTCTTTCTGGGCTTCGACAAAAAGTGAATAGTAGTTGTCGCCGAATTTCGCACTGGCGACCTGGCTATGTTCATCGACACGCAAGGCGGCATGTTCGCTGCCCATGAATTGCGAACGATGAATCGTCTTGAAGCCGGCACGCTGCAATGCGCGTTCGAGCGTTTCGAAATCGTAGCCGAACTTGTGTGCTTCGAATAACCATGCCGGATCGGGACCCGCGCCGGCGTAGGAAAGAAAATGTTCGAGTCGTGTTGCATTCCCATCGCCCGCACCCCAATGTTCAACGCGTTGTTCGAAAAACGCCGCATTGTTTTCCTGGTAGGCACGCAGGCATTGCTCGATATCCGGCACCACGATGCGGACGATGCCGCCGGGTTCGAGTACGCGATGGATTTCTTTCAGTAAACCCATCGCATCGGTCGGATAAAACAGATGCTCAAGCAAATGCGAAAGAAACACATAACGACATTGGCCGTTGGTAAACGGTAGACCCCAAAGCACATTGGTGGAAAGTTGGGCCGGGAAAATATCGAGATTGATCCAGCCATCCAGAATATAAGGGCCGCTGCCTATGTGCAGCTGCAGGTTTTTGCTGGTTTGATTGACGCCCAGGCCTTGAAGCTGCTGGCCTAAATACGGTCCGCGCAAAGTTGCCAAATCGGCACGCAGTTGCTCGATGGCCTGTTGTATTTGACCGAGTCGCTGATGAATCGGCATCGCATTGCGGGACTTCGCAGCCTGCTCGGGAAAGATGCCGAGCCCGGCCAGATCGCTCGCCAATTCGAACACCGATTGCATCATGTTCTTCGCGATCTTGCGGTTATGCGCCGCGAGTTTTTCGGGATCGTTCATGGCTAGAATAAAAAATAGGTCGACAAAATATATTTATCGTTGCTGATCGGCGCTTGACCAATATGCTGGTACATCCAATAGGGCGGGAATATCACGAGTCGTCCGGCTTTCGCCTGGACCGTGATGCCAAGCTCCGGAAATTCGGTGCCGCCGCCTTCGGCAACATCATTCAAATACCAGAGAAATACCAGATAGCGATTGGCTTTTTCACCGATGGAATCGAAGTGCAGCTGGAAGCCTTCGTCGCCGGTCGGTTTGTACCGCTTCATGACCAATTCGCTGATTTTGTCTGTGAGGGGTATCGCGATAGTTTGCTTGAGCGAATCGTTGTAAAGACCGCAATGCCGATGCATGTTTTCCAGAATCATGGCGCGGAAACCGGCATCGGATAGAGGATCAAGATTCAGTTCGGTCCAGGCGCTTTCCTCGTGTCCTGGTCGAATGCCGCGACCATTGGGACGCTGAAAGCGCTGCAGGTTATGAAACGAGCTGATCATCTGCTGGCAAAGTGCCGGGCTGAAGGCGTTATCAAAAACCTGGATATAGCGGCTGAGGGAATCGGTTGTCATGGCGGTGTTCAAGGTAAACTAAGTCTCTTGTTATTCCATTTCCTGCTGATTTCATCATAACCTTTTTTGACCTATGTCCGATTCGATTTCTGACAATGCCGCTTCGCTAAATCGCGCATTCAGTGCCCTGGAGCAAGCCGATTTTAACAAGGTCTTGCAAATGGCCCTGCAAGCCGGCGACAAGGGGCCGGAAGCAATGAGCTGGAAAATATTGAAAGCATTGGCACTGAGTCTTTTGAAAAGACCGTCGGAAGCTTTGCCCGAGTATGAAGCCTTGTGCGTGGCGCAACCGCAAAACGCGGCGCATTGGTCGAACCTGGGCAATTGCCTGTGCGAACTGGAGCGCGAAACCGAGGCGCTAGAGCCGCTTCAAAAAGCGCTAGTGCTAGGCGCTACCGATCCTGCACTGCACTTTGGCCTGGCCCGTGCCTATGCCGTGGTCGGCCCGCTGGAATTGGCGCGTCGTCATATTGTTACCGCGATTGAACGTGCCCCGCACGATGCCGAGTTTCATTTGTTCAAGCTGCGAGTTTTGCAGGCGATGGACTTGTGGACCGAAGCAAAAGCCTGCGCCGATTATCTGCAATCGATCGCTTTGGATGACGGGCAGCGAGCGGACTTCGGTTATTTGTTGTTTCGCGGGCAATGGTACGAGCAGGCCATCGAACAATTCGCCGCTGGCTCGACTGATCCGGACCTGAAGCAGGATTGCGATATCGGTTTGGTCATGACCTATGAGCGCACCAATCGCATCACGCTGGCGAAGGAAATACAGGGCAGGCTGCATGAAGACGCGATGCAGAAAAATCCGAAGCTGCTGGATAATTATTTTCAGATGCAGGCCAAGATGGCGATGCGCGAAAAGGATTTTGCAGGCGCGAAAGACTATTTCGAGCGCGTGCTGCACAAACCGCATAATGATCCAAGCCTGAAACTCGGCCTGGAATTCGAATATGCCGCCGTGCTAGATAAATGCAAACAGCCGGATGCGGTGATGCAGGTAATGCAGAAAGCGCACGCACAGCGCCGCGCGCTGGTGAGCAAAAATCATCCCGCCCTGCGTGACAATACCGAAGCTTTCGCGGTGCTGGATCAGGTCATGCCGACATGGAATCCTGCCTGCCAGGGTAGTGACGAGCATCGTGATCCGGTATTCGTCGTCGGCTTTCCGCGTTCGGGCACGACCTTGCTTGAACAATTGCTGGATGCCCATCCGGATTTGGTTTCGTTCGACGAGCAGCCTTTCCTGCAACACATCGTGCGACGATTGACGGCGAATGGTAGCCATGTATTTGACTGCATTCAGAACCTCACGCAGCAGCAATGGCGGGAACAGCGCAGCGAATATTTTCATGAAGTGGCTTTGGTGGCCCCGGATAAAAAAGCGCAACGTGCAGTCGATAAAAATCCGTTGAACATGGTGCGTTTGCCGACCCTGCAGAATTTTTTCCCGCAATCGAAGGTGATTCTTGCCATACGGCACCCCTGCGATGTCGTGCTCAGCTGCTACATGCAACATTTCCGCGCCCCGGCATTCGCATTGACTTTCGAAACCATCGAAAGCACCGCACAGATGTACGACAGGGTCTTCAGACATTGGTATCAAAATGCCGAACAACTGAAGCTGCCTGTACTGGAATGGAAATACGAAGACCTGGTCGCCGACACCGAAGGCCGGGCCCGCGCATTATTCGAATTTCTCGAACTGCCCTGGCATGAAGAACTGCTCGCCTTCACCGAGCGTGCCAAAAACAAGGGCGCGATCAAGACACCGAGCTACACGCAGGTTGTGGAGCAGGTGAACGCCCGGTCGGTAGGTCGTTGGCAGGCATACGAAAAGTACTTTACCCCAGAGGCGATGAGGTATCTGGAGCCGTGGCTGGAGCGGTTTGGGTACTTGTAGGTCTGAGGCTACACATAATTCACTGTACTTGAAGAACAAGGTAGGTAGCCTATCGTTACCACGTTGAACAATATGTTGGGCGATGCCGGGAAGGTCAAAGCGTGGAAGCCGAGCCATAAAAAATCCTGTTGTTATAAAGCAACAGGATCAAGATTTTGTTTGAGGTGTTTAATCAGGAAACCCAGCTTTTGTTTGTAGGGAAAACCTGAAGGGCTAAATTAAATGAACCTGACCCCTTTTTTTCCAGATAAATAAACCGCTGTTTTCAGCACTATCAGGATTAGTTCGATAGTGCGTATTAGCGTTTTGCAAAATGGGTGTCCAGGATTTTGCAAAATGAACCTGCCCTCTTTTTTTGTCCAGGATTTTCACAAAGGCGCTAATGGCGCAGCACGCGTAAGCACAATGGAACCTGGCTGATAAATATTCTTTTGATAAACCCTAGCATCAATTTTCATGCCGCAGCCTTCAATGAATATCGACACGTAATCATTTTCATCTTCTTCGACTAAAAAAGCATTCTCAACATAAAGATGTTTTTTATCTGAAACACACTTCGTAACAACCAATTTAAGTTCACCATCATTAAGCAATTCGCCATTGTTTGTAATTGCAGTATTAAAAGCATTCATTGCATGGAATACACGCACAAGCTCTGCATGCTCGACCTGAAAATATTTCACATTTTGACAATTCTTCTGGCCAAATTTAGACCCAATTTCAAAACTCACCTCGCTCATCCACAACTCAGGAAAACTGCCGTCCTGATTTTTTTCAATCGTCATTTTTGAACATAACCAAGTGTTGTCTTGCGTACTAATTACAAAGTTACATGCCGCATCATTACAGGACTGGCTCACATCTTTGTCAATAGGTATTTTTTTGGTCGCTGCTACTGGCGCACATCCTAGTGCGGCGACCACAAGCAATGAAAAAAACGGCACCAAACTTTTTACATTAATCATACTCTTGGCTCCCTTAATTTATCTTCCATACACCGTTCTGTACCTTTTCCTATCTTGCTTATTGGGCGAGCGCTGAAATCCATCTCCGTATTGCATTACACCGCCGAATAGGAAATCAATTTGAACTTGAGGGTGACCATAGCCAAGAAAATAATGCCCTAATTCGTGCTCAAGAGCCAATCTTTGAATGTGCGAAGATCTATCAGAGTTAATGGCTATCGCTTGACCTTCAATGTCGGTACGGCCCGCGACCAAAAATGCCGACTCACATTCGCATGCCCCGAGCAATTTCGCCATGCCCGGGGTATTAACCATCGAAATATTGAGTGCTGCCCCGTCTTCAGGATTGCGAACCCCGCTAATCAATAACTCCTTATCACTCCACCCATTCAATGCTTTAGTCAACAAATCATCCTTAATATCACCAGCATAGCTCAGCGAGGTAACAACTTTTCCATCTATAACGTTTGTCTGCTCCAGAATATTTTTATTTACAAACGATTTATCAAGTTTGTCCCCAATAGCCTCCCCGCTGCTGGCCGCAGCTTTTACAAGCTTATCAATTCCACATGTAGCTGAAGATGGTGCAATGTAGCCGCTACATGATTTTTTGACAGAATCTGGAATGTAATTTTCCTCGTTGGTAGCGACTGTCAATGAGCTGCCGCTTCCACGAGCAGACTGAGTTCCTGCTCCATTTGGCTTTCCGCTAATTGATTGGCTAATTAGCATTCCATCTTTGTTATATGTTTGTGAAACATGCTCTCCATTTTTTGAACCACTGACAACGATGTTACTTTTTATGTGAGAGCCCGTTGGTGCTTCATTCCTTACTTTTGCATTATCCGGTTTACATGTCTGCGCTTTAGCACAGTCTACTGGCTCTGATGCATAGCCGGTTGGGTCGGTTGCACTCAACGGATTATTCATGATGTACGAATACGGATTCATACTCTGACTATTCGTCGGCGCCTGAATAAACGGATCGACTCCCAGGAAGCGTCCGAGCTGATAGTCATACATCCGCCCATTCATATGAATGAGCTGCACGCTGTTCAGATGTTCGTGTGACGTAAAGCCCTTCGGCGTAATCGCAGTACTCGCCAGTTGCGTTGCATCGCCCCAAGTTCCAGTGCGCGGTGCACCAAAAGCATCGTAACCGCGTGTTTCGACCAGATTGCCGTTCCCGTCAGTCACCGCGTCGACACTGCCCAGACGATCGGTCAGGAAGTAGTTCAGTACGCGACCACCGGTGCCATTGGTGACCTGGGCGTAATTACCCAAGCTCACTTTGGTTTGACCGGCAGTAATCCAGTCTTCATAAGCACCCAGATACACCTTGCTGCCGTCGGTGCCGGTTTGGCGAGCCTTGGCATTGTTGGCGTCGTAAATGAAGTAGTTAATCACGGCGCCGCGTTGTAACTTGGTGGCGAGATTGGCGTGATCGTATTTGGCAGTAAAGCCGGCATCATCCGCCGTCATATTGCCGCTGGCGTCATAACCGTATTTACGCACCGTACCACCTATCAAGGTGACCTCTTTCACTGCATTGGCACCGCCACCACCCAAACCACCGGTGCTCAGGTTGTAAGGGGTTCCGGTATTCAAACTAAAATCGGATTTGAAGTTGAAGTTACCGGCAGCGTCGTAACCGTAGGTCACGGTCTTGCTTACCGCACCGGTACGTTCACTTTGCGTCAGACGATGCAATTTGTCGTAGCTAAAGCTTTCCAGCGTATTGCCGGCCATGCCGTTGTTGAGTTCCTGCGTGGCGACATTGCCGAAGACGTCGTAGGCGTAGTTGATTTTCCGAATCGTCACGCCGTCTTTTTGGTGGGTGATCGATTTGGTTTGTCCATTTGGCCAATAGGCGGTATCGGTACTCAGATTGAAACCTTTCAACTCTCGGGTCGGACGACCAGCAGAATCGACCGTGACGATCTGGCGATAGACCGAGGCGTTGACCGCATTGCGCTGTTCGGTTTCGTAACCGTATTGGTTGAAGATGAATTGCTCGCCTTCGCCATTCGGGAAGAACTGGGCCAGTACGCGACCGTAGTAAGTGTCGTACTGGAACTCGCTGCTATAGGTGCGCGTGGTGCCACCACCGGTGTTCTGCACCGCGACCACAGTGCTCGGACGAATTAACGCATCAAAGGTATTATTTTCCTGACGTTCCACCACACCGTTGATCATGCGTTTGCTTTGGGACAACTGCCCTTTCGCACCGCTGGGGTCATAGGTCCAGGTGTCGACAATCGCATCGTTCACACCATCGCCGTTTTCATCGGCGGTAACGCTGAACTGGGTTTTGCGACCAAGCTTGTCGTAGGTGGTGGTGCTGGTGATCGCACGCGCATCGGTTTGCGTCAGCACTTCACCCAAGGCGTTGTAGGTGAAATTACTCACGCCCTGATTCGGATCATTCACACTGGTGCGTTGACCAATGGCGTTATAGGTCGCCTTGATCTGGCTGCCTTTGACGTCTTGCAATACCGCCGCCTGACCATTGGCATCGAACCAGAATTTGGTCACGCCGCCGAGGGCATCGGTGGTTTCGACATAGCGGCCAGTGCTGTCGGTAGTGCGCGACAGATCCAGACAGCCGGTATTGTCGAGATCGAGATCACCGCAGACATGAATCGCAGTGGTGCGACCGGTGTAGGTGTACGTGGTGACCATGTCGCCGCGCGTTGGATGTTGCTGCGGCGTGGTCTTGCCGGTCAGACGACCCAGACTATCGTAGCTCGTGAACGTGCTCCACAAAGGCGTATCGCCACTGCGATAAGGCAGGGACTGACGCGTGGTTTGACCCTTGTCGTTGTATTGCGTGTCAGAGTAACTGAGCGTGCCATCCAGCAATTTGCTTTGCGTGCGTAATACGCGGCCCAGCTTGTCATGCGTACTGACACTGGTCGGGCTACCGTCTTGCACGCTGGTGAGTTGATAGGCGGCATCGCTTAATCCGCAACTGTTGTTGCCATTGGTCACCGTGCACCAGGTCGCCGCGACTTGTTTGTCGGGCGCCAGATACTGCGAGTCCAAGGCACCGCGCGCCTTGACCAAGACCGCCTGACTGAATGCATCATAGGTGGTGATGCTGCGCAGGCCATTGGGATCGGTGACGCTGATCGGCAAGCCATCACGCAAGCGCACCACCGTGGTAGCGGTATGGCCAAGTGCATTGGTCACCGATAGCGGGAAGTAACCGTCGGTGCTGTAAGTCGTGCTCGTGGTGCGTCCACCGGCATTCTGATCGCCGGACGCGGTGACGGTGACACTGAGTGGCAAGCCGTAGTTATTGCTGACCGGATAGGTATAGGCCGTCAGCTTTTGTTGATTGGCGATACCGTTCTGGAAGGTCTCGCTGGCGAGCGTGCGGTTGGTGTTCCAGGTATAGGCGGTATTGGTGATGTAAACCGGATTGCTGGCACCGCTCGGCAAGGGCTGATCAGCGCCGTGCAGGATTTCATTGCGGGTTTCGGAATTGGTCAGCTTGTCCAACCACCAGTTGGTGGTGTCGGCAGTGGCAAAAGTATTGCGGGTGCGATTGCAGGCCAAGGCAATATAGTTTTTATAGCCTACGGTACCGTCGCCGAAATCCGACACGAAATGCGTTTTCGCGGTGAGGTTGCCGTAGGCGTCATAACCCGACACGGTGGATATGGTGCCACCATCGCAGGCGGTGGTGTCCGTAAAATAATCGGCGTTGTAGCCGGTAATTTTATCAGGCAGGCCGGCCATGGCCGTATTCAAATCAAAACTGACATTCTCGGTAGCAGCCTGAAAGACGAAACGCACCGGATTGGTGCCGGGCGTGATATTGCAGGCAGCGGTGTCATTGAGGTTCAGGCGATTGCAACGCCATGCAGTCGTCGTTTGACTGATCGGACTGGTTTCGCCAGGACGACTGATCGGATTGACGATCACTTTTTCGACCATGCTGGTCAACGGATATTTTTGACTAAACGTAGTCGTGGTTCGCAGACCGCCGGTCATATCTTCTTCGATGATTTTGCGGAAGCCCTGGAAGCCACGGCCCTGGGTGTTGTACATCGCTTCGGAATAGGAATAACGCGTGGTGTTGACGTTATCGCCCAAGCCATTGCTCTGCGTCATCTGCGAGACCACTTGCATCGACGAAGTGAAATAGACATGGCGATCATCGACGTAGCGTTGTGCCAGATCGGTGGGAACGGAATACAGCGGCGTGTCGCCGGGCTGGCGGTTTGCGCCGCTCGACAAGGGGTAATAAGCCCAAGCGGTTTGATTGCCGATACCGTCGGTTACCGAAGCAAGCGTATCCGAAGACTTGGGTGTCAGAGCGTCATCATTTTTTTGGAAATTGGGTCCCACGTTTTCGCTGATTAAATGCTGCCCGCCATTTTTAATCGGCTCATTGTTATTCCAGTTGCCTGGGAACGAAGCCGCCATAGCGCCATCGCCCACCATCAAGATGCATTGCGACCGATCGGAATAATCACAACTGAAGGCCAGTTGCGCATCCTGAAAGCCGTCGCCATAGACATCGATCGGTTCTGCACCGCCAATCAAACCAGTTGGCGTCTCGATCACACTGAACTGACCCGGAGCCGTTTCGACAAACTTCAAGGCGTTCATGTAATAACGCGATTGATCAACCGGGAATTTGAAGGTGTACATGCCATATACACCACCCGTCGCTTCACCCAGATCGTTGGCGTCTGCCATGGTGACGGTACCGTCATTATTGGTATCGAAGCTTTGGCCCGGAATCGCACTCACCAAGGCCACACCGCCGATCGTGTTTAGTTGCCCGGTTAATGGATCTTCCGGGCAGGCGATCCAGGTTTCGTATTTAAGGCCGGTCGATGCCGACATCGACGATACCGCACCTGCTCTCGCAGCCGATCCACCGTTACCGCCGGGCGTGACAATTTGGGGCTCGTTACCTGGATCGATCGGCTCGGGGAAATGCGTAATGCAAACGCGTGCCGCGAAGCGGCGCGGGATCAGGACTTCTTCACGACCATCATTATCGCTATCGGCCTGACTGATAAAGTTTTGATAACGATAGGTCGTCAGTCCTGTACCTATATCGGTCTCTGAAAACTCGATACCTTTATTGCTGCTTGTCGTGATTTTATTTCCGAATTTGCCGCCGGTATTCAGACGAATTCGCCAAGTCCCTTGCGGATAGACTAAATCGACCAAGCCATCGCCATTGACGTCCATCCACTGCCGTGGGGTATAGATACCGTTTTCAGTCGAGGAAATGGGATCAAGGGCGGGAAATAGCGAAGAAAAATTGCTTGCCGCTAAAGAATAGCTTGGATTCTTTCGCCCGAATAAAATGCGCTTGGGAACATTGCCACTGCCATCACTAGCCGTTGATGTTACCCAAATATCTGGTAAGGCATCGCCATCAAAATCGGTGACACGATCGATGCGCTCACCATCCCACATGCCTCCCGGAATCTGCCCACCGTTTAAACAAGGGTTGGCAATTTTGGTAAACCCGCCGCTGCTGCCGGGTGCGGCTCCGACATTGTTTTTGTAGATTGCCAACTTGGCATAGCAGGCGTTTGTCGGTGAAGCGACAGTTTCACTAACAACGATGTCGCTGCGACCATCAGCATCCATATCCTGAATAAAGTATTTCGCATTCAGCGTTGGAACACCGGTATTCCAAGTCGTGGTGAATGCCGTTGCAAACGTCGTGGCATTGGCCGGACCGCGCCAAAAATTCACGACGACCTGACCATTGATTACCGTCACCAGATCGGACTTGCCGTCCATATCAAAATCGACACTTTGATTGTCACTGGCCGAACGGAAACTGTAGGGTGAATCCAGCACCCAGCTAATGGCGCGATTCGAACCGAATGAAATCAATTTATTGCTGACAAAAACGCCATTGGCATCGTAGAGGGCGCCGGCAAAATCTCGCGTGCCATCACCATCGAGATCACCTACGGGGTCCAACTTTTTGACGCCGAGTGCTGCCAAACTTGGATAGCTGCGAATTTTGTATTTGGTTTCACCTTCCTGCCAGGCAAACGTGATCGGACGGCGGCAAGTCGCCGCAGCACTGAGAATGGCGCATTCCTGCACCGAGCGCAGCAGGCTGCGACCGCTGGTGGTACTGACAATACCGCCATAGTTCAGGCGATATTCGCGAACAGCTTCGGTACCGACCCAGGTTTTTATCGTGGTGAGTCGCTGGGTTTGACGGGTTAAGCCGCCGGCCAAATAAGACGAGCTTTGATCATTGGCACCGTTGGTGGTCGGGCGTGCTTCATAGACGAACTCAACTTTGCGATCACCTTGCGTGGTATTGAAGCCGGTATAAAAAATTGCCGCTGGTTGAAATTCGCCACTACCGAAATTGGTATAGGTGTACACGATATTATTGCCAAGACGGTCTTCGCTGCGGGCGATCAACCAGTTCAGGGGCTTGGTCACGCCGCTGGCGATAACGCGGGCATTATTGGCCGTGGTCGAGGTACCACCGAAATAGGCAATTTCGCCGGATTTATATTCCACCTTGAAGTAGGAATTGACCGCATTCAAATCGCCGCCGAGTTGCGTGATGCGGGCGAAGGAATTGATTTCCGTGGCATAGGTCGTGTTGATCGCGCCATAGGTGCCGCTGGTAGCGACCAGTCGCTGACCATCGAAACAAAGACGATCGTTCATCGAGTAATCCACGGCACGCGCCTGACCATCTTGCTCAATCGTCATCGGGCAACGATGCAGGGACGACAGACCCGACACATTCCAACCCATGCCGGCAATGCCATTGCCACTTTTGCTACTGTAGTTCAGCGAGATATTCGGCTGCATGCCTTTGCGGCCAGGCGGTAAGGCAATGGGAATGCTGTAACTGGCCGAACCACCGGAAACGCCGGCTTCACCGGGCGTACTACCCACGGTGGCGTCATGCGTCGGCAATTCACCGCTGAGCGACTGGATGATGGCATCCGGCAGCAGAAAACTGGCCGATTTGGCCATCGACTTGGCGGAATTCCAGATTTCCTGCGAAGTTTGCGAGGCCGCGTTTGCCAGTTTGTCCCAGGTGCTTTCGCCGACTACCGCGATGTCTTCGCGTGCCAAAACTCCTGACTTGATGACGACTTGACCTGCAAAAGCCGACACTGCCAAGAAAATTGACAGCCAAAATACACGCTTGAACATGGAAACCCCTGAGAAGAACAATTGCACTGATGAGCGATACGTTAGCAAGGCCCAGTATTAATAATCGAGATTGCCGCGATCAATAACAGGATTGCAATTTTATTGAAGGCAATTTGTCAGGAATGCTGGGTAATCCTTGTAGGGAAATCCCTAATCGATGAAATCAAATGCTGGCAACGCAAAAAATCTATTTTCCAGACATAAAAAAACCGCAGCCCGAAGGCTGCGGTTCTGGTGTTGCCAATGGAACGGTCTGATTAGAACGTGTAGGTCAGACTGGTCCAGTAGTAGCGACCGACCGTATCAAAGGTGCGCTCGTCGGTGTTGCCGTTGAGCGAGTTGTTTTGATAGAGGATTGGTGGCTGTTTGTCATTCACGTTATCGACACCAACGCGGATTTTGAGGCTATCCCAAAGTTTCACGCCAGCCTGGATGTTGTGATAGGTGGTTGCACCGATATTCAACTGGCAGGCATAACCGCGATCAGCAGCATTGTCGAAACCACCGAAGCCGAAACGGTTGGCGCAGATGACGCCGCTGTTTGGGTCTTCGCTACCGACAGTGAAGCCGTCGGTATAACGCATATTCCAGGAAATATCCCAGATGCCTTTGCTCCAGCTGATATTGCCGAGTGCGCGCCATTTGCTGTAGTTGCCGTTACCGCCATTGGCCGAGGACAGGTATGTGCCTGCATTTTCCTGGCTTTGGACAACAGCACCTGCGTAGATCACGTCGACGTCATATCTGTCTGTGTATGTCGAGTCCAAGTTGAACTTGAAGTTGCCGAAATCGGTATCCCATTTGTAGCGCATTCCGATATCAACACCAGCTGTTTCAACCGTACCGACGTTGGCACGTTTGTCAAACAGGATCTCAATTTCACCACTTGCACGGCGCGTGAACAGCGAGCAGAGTGGACCACCGCTGCTGTAGCAGACGTTCAAAATATTTTGCGTACCAATCGTGCCGATAGCGTTATCAAGATTCACACGCCAGAAGTCGATAGTGGTCGAGAAACCTTCAAGCCATGAAGGCTCGTAGACGAAGCCGAGTGTAATGGTTTCACCTTCTTCGGGTTTCAGTGAGCTGGTACCACCTTTGATTGCGTTCAGCTGTGTATCTGTTTGAGAAAAACGGGGGTTGTAGTTTGGTAATGTCGGATCGTTTTGTTCGGGCAGAGTTGTGTCAAACAAACGCACATTCTGGCAGGCAGGATTGGTAGACATACCGCCACCAGCTGCTGAAGCACCATTACATGGATCAGTAAAACCATCAGAAGCTGCCGTTTCGCCACCGTACAAATCGGTAATCAGAGGAGCGCGGAATACCTGTGCATATGTACCGCGGACGAGCAGTTGATCGGAAGGACGCCATTCCATGCCAATCTTGCTGTTGACGGTGTTGCCGAAAGACGAATAGCTCGACCAGCGTGTTCCCAGCGAGAGATTAAGGGTGTCAGTAACAGGTACAAATGCCTCGCCGTACACTTCCTTAACGGTCACGTCACCAGCAGTAGGCGCGGTACATAGTTCGGAAGAAATGCCGCAGGTGTAGCCAGCACTTGGATCGACAATCGCACCGTCATACGGATCAAATACCAGCGAGTTTTTACGATATTCAACACCCACGGCAGCTTTAACGGTACCTGCGCTGAGGTCAAACAGATCGCCGTTGAAGTTGGCCTGGAAACCACGGAAGGTGGTTTTGGTGGTATGCAGCACATTCAAGGTAATGGCTTGCAGAGCCGTCAACTGGGCTTGGCCAGCGGGTGTGCTTGGATCAAAGTTGCCGACGAAGTCGATTGGTGTGCAGCCGGGAATTGGCGTGGTGAAAGTACCATCGGTGTAGCAGACGCCACCCGAGGATGGACCCAGGCCCAAGGCAAGTGCGGCGTAATCGATGTAGCCCTGATTGTCATTGGCTTGATCGATTTTGCCCCAGCTGACGTTGTAGTCCCAGCTCCAGGTGGTATCGGCAAACGCACCGCGAAGGCCGGCATTTACCTGACTGACATCAGTGGTGTATTCATAACGACGATTGCCCAGACGACTCAAACGCAGACGGATATCGTCAACTTGGACACCGAATACGTTGTATTGGTTGAATTGCGACAGCGAGATGCCATCGGACAAACCGTCGAAAGGCAATGGCGCAATTTGCGAAGCGGAACGTGTGTTATTGACGAAGGCATCGATATAACCGGTGACGTTGTCGGTGATGTCATAGTTACCGCTGATGAACAAGCCGGTACGTTCCTGCGGGGTCAGCTCGAGGTTGCCCACGGCTTGGTAATTGAAGGCATCACGTGCAAAGTCCCAGCAACGGAAATCGCCAGGTGCGGTACCTGGAGTGCTCGGGTCGAGGGTAACGGAGGCGCAAGGATAACCGGGAACGAAATAGCGACCTGTAATCGCACGGCTCGAACCGCCCTGAACGATACCGCTCGAAGACGTTGAACCCAGCGACAGTGCGAATTCCGAGAATGCACGGTCAGCAGCGCTGACTTCTTCCTGTTTATTGTAGTTGGCGGTCAACACCAAATTGCCGCGCTCACCAGCCACGCCCCAGGTGAGGCTGGCGCCTTGACGTTGTCCGTCGTCGCGCGAGGAAATGCCGTAATCCACACGGGCTTCCAGACCTTCGTAATTTTTGCTGAGAATGAAGTTGACCACGCCGCCCACGGCATCCGAACCGTAAATGGCCGATGCACCGTCTTTCAATACTTCAACGTTTTGAACCATCGACATCGGAATCGAGTTGACGTCGTTGGTCACGATGCGGCGACCATTGATCAGGATCAGGGTGCGTTCTTCACCCAGACCGCGAAGCGAAACCGTTGCTGCGCCGGTACCGCCGCCGTTGTTCACGGCCGGGTTGGTCGCTGCGCCCGAGATGGACGGAATGTCCTGCAGGAAATCACCAATGGTCAGCGCACCGGTTTTTTCGATGGCTTCCTTGTTCACGGTGTAAACAGGGCTGGCATTTTCCGATTGCG
Organism: Pseudomonadota bacterium; assembly: GCA_029560515.1. Classification (GTDB taxonomy): domain Bacteria; phylum Pseudomonadota; class Gammaproteobacteria; order Xanthomonadales; family Xanthomonadaceae; genus Arenimonas. The sequence continues at coordinate 45,551 of JAKQKT010000370.1, read as the reverse complement.
TACGTGGAATACGCGAGCCGGTAACTTCCACCGATTTCAGCGTTGCAGGTTCTTTCGCAGTTTCTTGAGCCATGACATTGGCGCCGAGCATGCTGGTACCAGCAACGCCGAGCCACAGAGCACGCCGAACACTCTCGGCAAGTAAATTTCTATTTTTCATTATGGGTAATCTCCTAGGTACAGGGTATGTAGAGATGGCGTGTTGACTTCCTACGATAGCCAGCTTGAGCAGGGTTTATCGATAAAAGACCGGTTGTTACATGTTGTCAACATGACGTTTTTAACGTTATTTTCATTTTCTGTCCACTGCGAGGGGGCAGGCCTAATAACTGGCAGGGGCTGACTGCGCGCCAATTTGAGGCAAGGACATTTGTGCGCTGGTTGGCAGATCCGCCGGCTTCGTTAAATGCTGCAATGCAACTAGAAAAATCCGGCCAAGCTGCCGGGCATCCTTTATGTATGATGACGGGCACTTTCAATAAAGGCCATCATGAAATACCAATATCCCCTGTTCCTGACTTTCAAGATCACGACGCTTTCAAGCGATTTCACCGTTACCGATGCCCGCGATAAATCGCTTTTCTACGTACGGCAGAAAATGTTCAAGTTGCTGGAGGAAGTGGTCGTCTGCAAGGATTCGACCCAGGCGCAAAAGCTTTATACGATCAAGGCGAATAAATGGCTGGATTTTTCAGCCGCGTATAATTTCACCAACACCGCCGGGCAGGAACTGGGAAAGATCGCCCGCAAAGGCTGGGCTTCGATCTTCAAGGCACATTACGAAATATTCGATGCCCAGCAGGCGCTGAACTATACCGTTCGCGAAGAAAATGCCTGGGTAAAAGTGATGGACGGTCTGTTCAGCGAGATTCCAATTATCGGATTGTTTTCCGGCTATCTGTTTCACCCGGCCTACATCGTTACCAACAGTGCCGGTAATGTGGTGGTGAGACTGGTCAAGGAACCATCCTTGATTGGCCGTCGTTTCAAGCTTGAAAAGAAACTGGGTTTCAGCAACGAGGAAGAGGAAGAACGCGTATTGCTGAGTCTTTCGATGTTGCTGCTGCTGGAAAGACGCCGAGGCTGATATTTTCCGAAGGGGCGCAGCAAGCGGGCGCCCCTAGGTCTGAAAAGAATTGTGTTGGGGAAAAATTACTGCGGAATTGTTCCCAGGTTTTCCTGCTTTAACGGTGCCAAGGCACCGGCCTCTAATTTGCGCGGCGTGGTGGCGATGTCGGCATCATGCGGCAATTTTTTTCCTTCGGTGATAGTGGCCCACATCGCATCCAGACCATTGTAGGCATACGGCATCAACGGTACATAACGCGCGCCGAGTACCGGAAGACCGAGAAAACCATCAAAATGCTGGGCATTTTCAACGCGCCAGTGATGCATGTCGCGGCCGTTTTTTCTTGCCCATGCAACATACCGTGCACTGCCGAAAGCTTCGGGAATCAAACCGTCATCAATGCCGTGAATTACAAGCACGGGCAGTTTGGTGCGTGGCAAGAGCGCGCGTGTTGTATTGATGCCGGTTTTTGTCGCGACTGCATTTTTGTCTTTGCCATCAAACAAGGCCCGCAGGCAAAGCAGGCCGGGCAGGGCGGGATCGGTTCCTTGTGCCAGCGAATCGACGAGTGCGACACCGGCGCCGGGAGGAATGCCGGAGGCATCGCTGGCCCATGCTGCTTTTTCAGCCTTGGTGGGCGCGCGCGCCTTGCCGTCACTGCCGAGTGCATGGAAGGAAAAGCCGCAAGGCATTTCGCTCGCGCTGCGGCGTGAATAGCTCGATGCATAGGTAAGCGATACCGCACGCCATAGATCAAAACTCGTGCTGAAAGCTGCCGCCTCCAATGCCCGATCGGTCCAGCCCTGACGATGCAAATAAGCAGCCGCTTCTTCGGCCTGGTCCGTCAGTGTCTCTGTTTTAAGCCAGCCCAGCGTTTTCAGCGATAAGCAGCGCAAGTTTCCGGCAGGAGATTTTGCCTTGCCTGGCCGGGCAAAAAAAACGTCATCGAAGGCAGTGGCATTCAATGCACACGGCATCCACAAGGCGGCATCGGTAGAGTAGTCGTAAAGCGCACGACCACCGCTTTTATCCGACCAGATATTCGGCGAAATCGCGACGACGCCATCGAACACTTTGTCTTTTGTTTCCGCCGCTCGCAACACCGCACCGCCGCCATTGGAAACACCGACGGCGATGATGTGCGTATTCGAGTAGGTAAACGGACTTGAATCCGGATATGCGTTGTTCAATACCAATAATGCAAACTCTGCCGCCTGATGCACATGCCGGCCCCAGTCGGCCTCCGGGTTGTCGCCGGAGTTGGCATGTTTGACGGCGATGGGGGCGATTCCGTCGCCGGAATATTTTGTTGCGGAGTAAGCCGCGTTTTTATTGTCCGTCGTATCTTCCGCCGTATCGAGATAATCGGTACCGGCACCTTTATCGGTGTAGGCAACGGCGCAGCCATGCGGCAGTCCCCAGCCACCCGCGAGTGCAATGGCGCCGTAGATGCCGCGTGATCCCGATGAAGCACTTACCACCACGCAGGCTTTCTTGCGGTCGAAATTATCCGGCAATTGCAGCATCACGCGATGCGGATATTTCGCTCCGTGCAAGATGGCGAGCGCATGGTATTCGCGACCTGGTACGGGTTCGAGCGAGCCATAGAATTCGCCGAAGCCGCCACCGGGTGAAAGATCGGCAATGCCGCGCCAATTATTCCAGACGGCCCGACGGCGCAGTTCTTCGGCGGAAGGGTTTTCCACATTGGCGAATGCCGGTGCCAGCGGACTGCGCAGTCCTTTTGCACCGAGACCCGCCGTCAGCAAATCATCATTGCCTCGATAGGTCTGTTCTTGAATCCCGCTGGCGAGCTGAAGTTTTTCCGCCATGGCATTGCCCGATAAAAGCGATGCGGCAAACAGGGAGATGGCGAGCGAGCCGATGTACTGAGTATTTTTCATCGCACTACCTTAGCAAGCAAAGCCAGGGGCGGCATTGTACTTTGGTACGAGGCCGGCATCGAAGCATCCTGATATCGTGCTTCGACTACTTTTGCCGATGCATTCCCGATGTCCGATTCCTTTTTGAACAAGCGAACTGCGCTGGTCACCGGCGGCACTTCCGGTATCGGTCTCGCGATTGCCAGTGCGCTTGGCGCAGCGGGGGCTAGAGTTGCGATTAACGGTCTTGGCACGCCAGAGCAAATTGACACCGCGATATCCAAGATAAACAAGTCAGGCGCTGCTGAAGCCCGATATTACGATGCCGACCTGCGCGACGCGATTGCGATTGAAGCGATGCTGCAAGAGGTCAATGCGTGGTCGCCGGTCGATGTGCTGGTGAATTGTGCCGGCGTGCAGCATACGGCGCCGATAGCCGAAATGCCGGTTGAACGCTGGGATGCATTGATTGCCATCAATCTGAGTGCGGCATTTCATACCCTGCGATTAAGCTTGCCGGGCATGGCCGAGCGCGGCTTTGGCCGCGTGATCAATATCGCTTCGGTACACGGGCTGGTGGCATCGATCAATAAATCGCCTTACGTCGCAAGCAAGTTTGGCCTGATCGGATTGAGCAAAGTCGCGGCACTCGAATACGCATCGGCCGGATCTAGGGCGAGTGGTGGCATCACGGTGAACTGTGTCTGCCCAGGCTGGGTGGAAACGCCACTGATCGAGCCGCAAATTGCCGCAAAGACGAATGACCTGAGTATTGATCGCGATGCAGGCATTCGCGAACTGTTGCGCGAAAAACAACCGAGCGGACGGATGTCGTTGCCTGAAGAAATCGCCGAGCTCGTGGTCTGGTTGTGTCGCCCGGCCGCACATAACCTGACCGGTACCGCCATTCCGGTCGATGGTGGCTGGACAACGCAATAAATCCAATTCCGACGCAGCAGCGAATGACACTTAAGTACAGTAGGTGTCGATGGCGCTCTCGTGCAGTATCGGCACATCGGTCGTGCTGAATTTTCTCTCGACCCGCCACAGGGAAAAAATCATGTCTCGCAGAGCAATCGTATTTTCTTCGGCTTCGTTCATCGGCGGCGTAGCCGTTTTACTGATCACTTCGGCGCTCGCGGCTCCCGTCGCACATGCCGCGCTCGACTGCGGCAGCAATAATGGTTACGCCTGCCAGGGGACGGCAACGCAATACGCGGGCGGCTTCAGTCCCGGCGTTGGCAGCGGCGGATTCGGTGGAGGCACCTGCACTGCGACGCGCACGCCGGTGATTTTTATTCATGGCAATGGCGATAGCGCGATCAGTTTCGATCTTCCTGCCGGCGCCGTTAGCGGATATGCAACGCCCGCACGTTCCGTGTACGACGAGCTGAAGGCGCAGGGTTACAACGATTGCGAGCTGTTCGGTATTACCTATCTTAATGCAAGCGAGCGCGCGGCACCGCAGAATAATTATCACCAGCCCGCGAAATACCTGATTCTGAAAACCTTCATCGACAAGGTATTGCTCTACACCGGAAAGACCCAGGTCGATATCGTCGGCCATTCGCTCGGATCATCCATGGCATTGGCCACGCTGAAATACTATGGCGCTTCCGGCAAGGTGCGCCGTTTCGTGAATATCGCAGGTGGTATTCGCGGACTGAATACCTGTTACAGCACCGGCTACATATCGCCCTATGCACCCACCTGCAATGCGGAGGGATATTATCCTTACGATTACTACACTTTCGGTTTGTATCCGAGTACCGGTGTTACCTACTATGGTTATAACCGCTGGACCGGAAGCGGCACCGGCAGTTTGCGTGCAATGCCCTTGGCCTATCCCGCGATCGCTTTCTACACGATAACCGCCGGGCTTTACGATCAGGCGCATTGCTTTACTACCTCGTATGTCGGTGGCTGCAGCAACGGGGCCTTGTTCACTGGTGCAAGTAACGTCAAGGCACAAGTCGACGTTGGCTTTGGCAGCAGTGCCTATGGCGTAGACTGGAATTGGGCCGATGGCAGTCCATACAACATCGGCGGCGGCGATACCAGCAACGGTGTCGGCCATATACGTTCCAAAAGCAATACCGGGCGCATCGTTTACAACATGCTCGGCACGACTTGTACCAGCGGTTGTGGCAATGGTTATGTCGGCGTCAATGGGCCGGTGACGAATCGTTAAGCGTGATTGGCTTGGCGAACTTGCCGCGTGCATGAATATTTATCGCGTCATATGTCATAACATCGACGCATGACAAGAATACTTATCGCCGATGACCATCCCTTGTACCGGCAAGCACTCATGCAGGCCGTGCGAGGGGTGATTGCCGATGCCATACTGGATGAAGCCGATGATCTCGATGCGGCACGAGATATGCTTTCATTGCATCCCGATACTGATCTGGTCTTGCTGGATCTGCATATGCCAGGCAGTCATGGGCTCATGGGTCTGGTATCGCTGCGTGCCGAACATCCCGGCGTTGCCGTGATGATGATTTCGGCACATGAAGATCCGCAAACCATTCGTCGCGCACTCGCTTACGGTGCTTCCGGTTATATGACCAAGCGCGCCGATCTTGCCGAATTGCAGGCCGGAATCGGCGCCGTACTTGCCTGCGAACAATGGCTGCCGCCGCAGCTGCGCGATACGGTATCGACTACGAAAGCCGCCGTGTCCGATACCGCGAATGCCGCAAAGCTTGCGTCTTTGAGTCCACAGCAATTCAAGGTGCTGGTGCATGTGGCCAATGGCCGCTTGAACAAGCAGATTGCCGATGATCTCGGCATCCAGGAGCGCACGGTCAAGGCTCACATGAGTGCCATCTTTGAAAAACTCGGTGTGCGCAATCGAACCCAGGCAGGGGTTTTGCTACGCACGCTGGAGTTGAATGATCCAAGCCACCAGATAGAAAACGACCGTTAGGCTGTCGTCCTGATTACCTGTTATCGATACAGGAAAAAAATACAGCAAAAAATCAGTCGTCCCGGCTGGTCAGCAATCGGTTCATTACCGATTTCAGTGCCAGCGGCTTCAGTGGTTTGTGCAAAAGTTGGCAGCCACTTGCCGCAACGGCTTGGCGAACCGCTTCGCTATGATCGGCGGTAATCACGACGGTGGGGCGTTCGCCGATGCGTGCCGTCAGGCGTTGCCGCAAGACCAGTCCGGTCAGGTTCGCGTCGAGATGATAATCCAGCAGCATCAGGTCCGGTGGCAAAGTTTCCACCAATAATTCTGCTTCGTCTGCGGTACGGGCCGCCAATACTTCGCAACGCCAGCCACTGAGCAGAACCTGCATGGCACGCAACACATCCGGATCATTGTCCACGACCAGCACACGGCTATGCGGTGCTTCAGGCCCGCTGACCGGAGCAGGTTCGGCAAGCACGAGTTGTGCAGCGATACGTGGTACATCCAGCGCAAACACGGTGCCATAGCCAACACGTGATCGCAAACCGATTTTATGGCCGAGCAAATTTGCGATACGTTCGGCAATCGACAGCCCAAGCCCCAGGCCCTGACCGCCCTGGTTCAAGCGACGAAACTCCTCGAAGATCAGCGTCTGGTCTTTTTCGGCAATGCCAGGTCCGGTATCCCAAACTTCGATTCGCAAATGATTGCCGTGTCGACGGCAGCCCAGCAGTACACGACCGTGTTCGGTATAGCGCACGGCATTGGCAAGGAAATTCTGCAACACGCGGCGCAGCAATTGCGGATCGCTGCGGACCCAGGCGCTCGATGGGACGCAATGCAGCTCCAGGTTTTTTTCCCGTGCCAAAACGCGGAACTCGGCGGCAAGATGTTGCAGTACATCATCAATGCAGAAGGGCTGTATTTTCGGTGCCATGCCGCCGGCATCGAGCCGGGAGATATCCATTAAGCCGGCCAGCAGGCTTTCGGCCGAATTCAGGGCGCCGTCGATGTTGCCGACATCGCCGCGATATTGTTCGTGTTCGAGTTTTTGTGCCAATGCATGCGTAAACAAATGTGCGGCATTCAAGGGCTGTGCAAGATCGTGGCTCACAGCGGCAAGAAAGCGCGTCTTCGCGCGATTGGCGCGTTCGGCTTCGCCTTTCGCGCCGGCCAGTTGGGCGGTACGTTCGACGACGCGTTGTTCGAGCGTTTCGGCTACGCGCTTGAGTTCGGTTTCGGCATGGCGGTAGTCGGTGACATCGGTGAAGGTGGCAACGAAACCGCCACCCGGCATCGGGTTGCCACGAATCTCCACCATGCTGTCGCCAAAACGCCGCTCAGCGACATAAGGCGTTCCTGCCAGCATATGCGAAACGCGTTTTTGTACTTCACTTTGGGTGTTGCCATCGCCGGCCATGCCCCTGCCGATGTTGTGCGATACCAGTTCTGCGATGGGCACGCCGACCCGCAGCAGGTTTTCCGGGTAATCGAACAGTTCGGCGTAGCGGCGATTCCAGGCAACCAGGCGCAATTCCGAATCCACCACGCTGATGCCTTGCGACATGTTTTGCAGCGCGGCTTCGAGCACGCGCTGGTTGAAACGCAATGCCTGAGAGGCCTCGCCGACGATGGCGGCCACGGTATCAAGGTCTTGTCCCTGTTCCCGCCTTGCGGCATTGAGCAACAAGCGTGCCGAAGCAGCACCGACTACGGCGGCCAGTTCGCGTTCAACGCGTTGCTCCAGTTGCGACAAGGTCGGAGTTTCATCCGGCATGCCGCTCAGTACCGTTTGCACGCGTGCAGCGGGCAGAAAACGCGATGCCACTTCTTTCAATGCGGAATAGGAAAGTTCACCGCTGTGCGTGATCGCCGGTTCCGGTGAAAACCATGATGAGGCCAGAGCGGTTAGTGCGCTGCCGGTGAATAAACTCAGCACGACGGCGCGTCCCAGTCGCGACCAATCCTGCAAGCCGGCAAGTTGATCCGGTGCCAACCATGACAGGCCGAACGGACCCTGTTGCAACCAGCTTGCGGGGCCGGCGGCTTCGACCAATGCCGGTACCAGTAACGCCCAGGCCCAGATTAGTACAGCTCCAAGCAGACCGATCAGGACTGCGCGCGGTGGTGTTTGCGGACGCCAGATGGCAAATGCCAATGCTGGCGCCAGTGTCGCGAGTCCCGAAAAAGAAACAGCCCCGATATCGGCGAGTGCATCGTTACCAGCAATCGCGCGGCTGTAAGCCCAGGCCAATAACACGACAGCCAGAATGCCGACACGACGTTGCATCAGCACGGCGCCGCGCAAATCGCCACCGCTACGTTGCGTCCACGCTCCACGTACCAGCAAGGGTGTCAGCCAGTGATTGCCGATCATCACACTCAAGGCAAGTGTGGAGATAATCACCATGCCGGTGGCGGCACTCAAGCCCCCGAGAAAGGCGAACAAGGCAAGTGCTTCGTTGCCTTGCGACAGCGGCAGAGCAAGCACATACAAATCCGAGGGCACCCCCTGCGGTGCGAGCAGGGCGTCGCCGGCGCGTGCGAGCGGCAGGATCGGCAATGCAATTAGCAGCATGTAGAGTGGAAACAACCAGCGTGCGGTACGCAATTGCGACGGGTCGCGACATTCGACAACGCCGACATGGAATTGATGCGGCAAGGTAAACATCGCCAATGCGCCCAGACCGATCAAGGCCGGAAAGCCGCTGGCGCCATCCACATTCGGTATTGGCAATGTTGTTGATGGCAGATCCAGTCCGAACCAGACAAAGGCGCCGAGGGCCAGCATCGCACCGAGTTTCAGCAGGGATTCGAGTGCCATCGCAAGCACCAGGCCACGATTTTGTTCGGCTGCCGATGCACGCCGCGTGCCGAACAGCATCGCGAACAAGGCCATCGCCAATGCGACGTAAAGTGCACTGTCCTGCCAGGGCGGAGGTGTCAGTTGCGAGGCGCGTGTCAGCATGCCGTAACTCATCGCAACGGCCTTCAGCTGCAGGGCGATGTAGGGAACCATTCCGATCACGGCAACAAAAGTCACGGCGGCAGCGAGCCATGAACTCCTGCCGAGTCTTGTCGCAATCAAATCCGCAATGGAAGTCGAATTTTGCTCGCGCGCCAGATGGAATAATTTGAGCACTACCGGAAACGCGAAAGCGTAAAGCAGAATGCTGCCGATGAAAGTCGGCGGTATCGGCCAGCCCGATCTCTGCGCCTGCGTTACCGTGCCGTAAAACGTCCAGGAGGTGCAGTACACCGCGAGCGAAAGGCTGTAAACCCAGGGCCAGCGCGTGGCCAGCAGGGCCGGTTTTTTTTCGGCCCAGAGTGCGGTGCCGAATAACATGCCCAGCCAGAGCAAACCGGCAACAACAACGAAAACATCGGTCAGCATGAAAGGATTCCGATGTCGCCCGCACTCATTCCAGCGGCGCACCCAGCGCGGCAGTCGCTTTTGCCAGCCAGCGCAACTGCACACCCTTGCGGGTATCGTATTCGGCGCCGGAATATCCCCACCAGTCCCAACATGCTTTCGGATTCAAAGGTAAATAAGTCGAACGTGTTTGAGGATACAGCACGATCACATCAGCCGCATCGGCCCAGCGATTGAAACCGGCATCACGCACGAAAACCTCGCCGATGGCGGCAGTATTTTGCAGGCAACCATGAAACGCGATCAGCAAGCCGCAGCTTTTTCCCTGCAGGCATTTTTTTGGCAGATACGCATAACCGGCATCATCGAGAAAGGCATCTTTGCCGTCCGGCAAATACAGGTCCTGGTTGAAGCGGCGAAGTTCGCCGGTAGCAGACGGTGGATCAATGGCTGACGGAATGCCGAACAGTTGCTGCACGATGTAACCCGCCGCATCGAAACCGCAATTGCCCAGATAGGGAGTTTCACTTTTTCCGCAATCACTGCCGGTGGCGAGCGTGGGAAAGGTGTGGTTGAAATTTCGCTTTGCATCCCAGGATATTGTCAATCCGGTCGCTGCAGGATCGCCTTTCAATGCCTGGTAAAAATCTGCCGATGCATGGCTGGTATCTTCGACAACCGTGATGTCCTGAGTGCCGTGGAGCAGGAGTACGTGATCACCGGCAAGTCCGCTTTTCGGCGCGAGTTCGCCATTGGCCATTCGTGCCGATGCGTTTGTCGCCAGCATTTGTGCATCGGGCGGCGATGGTGTTGCGATCATGCAAGGACCCAATGCCGTATCCAGTGAGGCCTGTGCGCAACCATAGGGTCCGCCCGCCAACATCGCGGCACCAATGAGATGATCTGAAAAAGCCAGATGAGCTTGCGTTGCCATGTAGGCGCCGGACGAAATGCCGGTGACCGCGATTCGATGTTTATCAATCTTCATGCGCGGCAATGAAGCGGCCTCGTGATCTTGATGGCAGGCAGCAAGACCGAGGCATGTCGTCAGCACCAATAAACACAGGGCCGCTTTCGCGGCCCCATGCTTGAAGAAAATACGTTTGTTGATCATGTTGTTCAGATCAGAAATTGTAACGGAACGATGCGTACCAGTTGCGTGGCATGCCGTAGTAGACCGTCTGGATATTGCCAACGCTGGAGAATTCCTGCGCATCGGTCTTGTATTCGGTATTGGTCAGATTGCGGACACCCGCACGAATTTGCCAGTTACGATCGGCCGAATCATAGGTGCCGAACAGGCCTGCCAATGTGTAGGCACCTTGCCGGAGTTCCGGACGGTTATCTACGCTGAGCCAGGTTTCCGAGCGATACGATAAATCGCCGCCAAGTGTGAGCATGGAGCCACTTGCCAGATTGAAACTGTGGGTGGCGGCAAGACGCGCGGTAAATTCCGGTGAAAAGGGAACATGCTCGTGCAGACTGGCCAGTGCGGGATTCAGCACGACACGCGGATCGATAAATTCCTCGTAACTTGCATCCAGCCAGGCCGCCTGTGCCGTGAAACGCGTGTTGTCGCCGACCAGTGCCACGCCTTCAAATTCGATGCCGTTGATCGCCAGCTTGCCGGCATTCAGAACGGGGAAAGTGAAATTCGGAATGGGTGCTCCGGGATTGGTCACCTCGGAGACGCGGGCCTGGAAATCGCGGTAGTCGCTGTGGAACACCGCCGCATTGCCCTGAAAACGACCATCTTCCGACTGCGTCTTCAAACCCAATTCGTAAGTCCAGACAAATTCGGGATCGAAGCTGCTGACTTCACCCGGCGAGTTTGCACGGCCATTGAAGCCGCCGGATTTGAACCCGCGGTTGGCGGAGAAATAGGCCATGGTCTTGTCGCTGAATTCTTTTTTCAGGCTGAAAGAAGGCGTTATTGCCGTCCATGAATCTTTTGCGGTGAAAGCAAAGGTGCCGCTGAATGCACCGAGTGGTGGGCCCCAGAAAGTCGAGGTCGAACGATCATAATCCTTCGTCTCGCGGGTATAGCGAATGCCTGCCGACAAGATCCAGCCTTGGCTTAGCTCCCAGTTGATGTGGGCGAAAGCCGCCTCGCTGGTAGTCTGCAAATCATCGTCGATCGTGCGCAGGAAGCTGACCGGTGCCCCGAAGAAAGAGATCAGGTCGTCCGCATAGGCTTCCTGGTGCGAAGGCACTTTTTCCTGCAGATAATAAAGACCGTAAGTCGCCTGGAAATTACTGTCGTTGTCGTATTGGAATTGAAGTTCCTGGCTGAATTGGTGCTGGTTCAGTCCGACAAACACATCACCGAGTTCGAATTGCGATGCATCGATGTCGATGAACGACGCGGTTTCCAGTTCGCGATACGAGCTGATGCTCTTGATCAGCCATTCCGGCGTGACATTCCATGACAAGGTACCCGCAGCACCCCAATGCGTCATTTGCTGACCTTTGTCGCTGCCAAAGGAAGTACGTGACTGATAGTTGTAATCGCCGAGCGGCGGAGTCAGCAGGGTGACTGCACCGAGCGCGAAATCCGTCCGTACCAGGGGGGCGGTAGGGCGGCCAAGTGTCAGTGCATTGTCTTGATGCGTGTAGTCGACAGAAAACACGGCAGAAAAATCATCGGAGGGGTGCAATGCCAGCTTGATGCGGGCCGCCTCGGTGTCTTCGTCGTTGTAATCCTTGTTGGTGACGGGGTCGTTGATATATCCATCGCGAGTAATTTTCGCCGCTGCCAGACTAATCGAAGCCTTGTCCGACATAGGCGTGGTGATAAAGAAACGACCTTCGGCACGATCATAGTCACCGGCCGTAATTTCGACCGCGCCTTCGGTAGCGTCGCCCGGATCCTTGGTGATCACCTTGATCGCGCCGCCTGTGGAGTTTTTTCCGTACAGCGTGCCTTGCGGACCGCGCAGAACTTCGACGCGTGAAACATCGAACAGCGAAAACATCGCGCCATTGATGCGCGAATAATAAACATCATCCACATACATGCCGACGCCGGGGTCGAAGGTTTGCAATGCATCCGGCTGGCCGATGCCGCGGATGAAAGCATTGACGCTGTTCGACGAACCACGACCCTGCACGATATTCAAATTTGGCACGGCGCCTTGCAGACCATCGATGTTGCTGGCCTGCAATTCGCGCAAACCGTCTTCCGTAAAAGCGGTAACCGCAACTGGGACTTTCTGCAACGATTCGGTGCGGCGGCGCGCGGTAACTTCAATGGAATCCAGCGTGGCGGCCTCGTCTTTCTTTTCGGTCTTGGCGGTCTCGCCAGCATCCTGTGCCTGCACGTGTGCGGCGCCAATGAACAAGGTCAGGCCGATGGCCAGGCTTAAGCGATTACGAATCATTTATCTCCCCTTTCTGCAAAGCGTATGCGAATCACGGCGGAATGCCGAATGTCGTGCAGACTAGGCGCGATGTGCTTGGCCAACACTTGTACCTTAGTACAGTGGGCCACGTGTGTGCGCATTGCCTAGACTGCCAGCCTGATATCCAGGGGTTTGATTTATGGCATTTCTTGTTGTGCTTGCCGCGCTGTGCTTTCTCATGCTTGTCGCCTATCGCGGTTACAGCGTGATAATTTTTGCGCCGATAGCCGCACTGGCTGCCGTTCTGCTGACTGACCCGACGCTGGTGGCTCCGATGTTTACCGGCCTGTTCATGGAAAAGATGGTCGGCTTTCTGAAACTGTATTTTCCGGTATTCCTGCTTGGTGCGATTTTCGGCAAGCTGATCGAGATTTCCGGATTCTCGAAATCGATCGTCATTGCCACGATCCGCCTGTTCGGCAAGCAACGCGCCATGCTGTCGATCGTGACGGTTTGCGCCCTGCTCACCTATGGCGGCGTTTCGCTTTTCGTCGTCGTGTTTGCGGTATACCCGTTTGCCGCCGAACTTTTTCGCCAGAGTGATATCCCCAAACGTCTCATCCCCGGGACGATCGCTCTTGGCGCTTTTACTTTCACCATGGACTCGCTGCCGGGAACGCCGCAGATACAAAATATTATTCCGTCCTCGTTTTTCGGTACCGATGCCTGGGCCGCGCCCTGGCTGGGCGTGATCGGCGGTGTTTTCATTCTTGCCGCCGGCATGAGCTACCTGGAATGGCGGCGACGTGCGGCATTGAAAGCCGGAGAAGGCTATGGCAATGAATTGGTCAACGAACCTTTGGCATTCGCAGGAGAAAAACTCACTCATCCCCTGATTGCATTATTGCCTTTGGTGCTGGTTGGCGTGGCAAACAAGGTACTGGGCATATTGATACCGCAGCATTACGGTAGCCAGCATGAATTCGTGCCTGCGGTAATCGGCAATGCAGCGCCGGTAGTGCAGGAAATTTCGAAAGTGGCCGCCATTTGGGCGGTGGAAGGTGCGCTGTTGATCGGTATCGTCTGCGTACTTGTTTTTGCCTGGAAAAATATCGCCAGCCAGTTTGCCGAAAGTACCAAACCTGCGATTGGGGGGGCCTTGCTGGCCTCGATGAACACGGCATCGGAATATGGTTTTGGGGCAGTGATCGCGGCGCTACCAGGATTTCTGGTGGTAGCGAATGTCCTGAAGTCGATACCCAATCCACTCGTCAACGAAGCGGTGACAGTGACCGCACTCGCCGGCATTACAGGCTCGGCATCGGGTGGTATGAGCATTGCATTGGCGGCGATGGCGGAGACATTTATCGCGAATGCAAATGCTGCCGGCATTTCAATGGAAGTTTTGCATCGGGTCGCGGCGATGGCTTCGGGTGGCATGGACACCTTGCCGCATAACGGTGCCGTGATCACCTTGCTCGCGGTCACCGGTTTAAGCCATCGCCAAAGCTACAAGGATATTTTCGCGATTACCGTGATCAAAACGCTCGCCGTATTTGTGGTGATCGGCGTGTATTACGCAACAGGCCTGATTTGAAACGTCGTCCGCGCACAACCCTGCGATCAGGTGGATTCCAGATCCTCAACTCCGGCGCCGACCAACGCACGACCGAGTCGGTCGTTAACCGCCAGCCAATCGCTCGTTTGCGGAATCTGTTCAATCAATAACAGATCGGCATGGCGGGCATCCAGCTCGCGCATGGCGGCATACAAGCCATGCGCGTAGGCATGATGATCATTGCTCAAGCTCAGGCCATTCAAGCCATCCGGTAATTCGTCGAGACAAAGCACTTCGCAACGCATGCCTTCTTGTTTACGGCGAAGATATTCAAGCATCAATTCATGGCGTGGCAGCATTTGCATCGGTGTGCGTGGAGCGTAATGGGCCGCCAGACTTCCGGAAACGCGTGGACTTTGACGGTCCGCATTCGAACCAATGGGTCCGATCACGGCTTCGATATCATCCTGTGAAATCATGCCCGGGCGCAGCAGCCGTGGTTGCTTCGAACTCAAATCGATAATCGTGCTTTCGATGCCGACTTCGCATTCGCCGCCATCGAGAACGACCGGTACTGCATCGCCAAACTCATCACGCACATGCTGTGCCGACGTCGGTGAAATACGACCGAATCGATTTGCCGACGGTGCGGCAACGCCGCCATTGAATTGCTGCAATAAAACCAGTGCCAGCGGATGCGCGGGGCAACGCACGCCAACGGTGTCTTGTCCGCCGGTGACTTCATCGGGAACCATTGCCTGCTTGCGAAGAATCATCGTCAGTGGTCCGGGCCAGAAATGCTGGGCAAGCACATAGGCTTCTTCGGGAATATCGATAGCCCATCTGGATAGTTGCGAACTGTCGGCAATATGCACGATCAGCGGATGATCGACCGGGCGTCCTTTCAAGGCAAATATTTTTCGCACCGCCACCACATTCATTGCATCGGCGGCAAGCCCGTAGACGGTTTCGGTCGGCAGGCCGATCACATCGCCGTGCTGCAAGGCATGTACGGCCTGCGACAGGAGTTCGGCGTCGGCGGAATTGAGTTTCATGCGGACAGGTAATCTTCTTTCAGCAATCCAAGCAGCACACTGTCGCAGACTTCGCCGTTGACACGCCAGCGTTGGCGCAAAAATCCCTCGCGCCGGAAATTCAGTTTCTCCAGCAATTTTATCGAACCGGTATTCCTCGGATCGACATCGGCTTCGATGCGATAGAGATTCAGTGTTTCAAAGCCATACTTCAACGCGGTTTCCAGAGCTTCTGTGCCGAGCCCTTTGCCCTGCATTTTCTTCAGCAGCGAATAACCGACTTCGGCCCGCGCATGCGGACCGCTGATCGAGAAAAAAGTGAGCGCGCCGATCAGCTCGTTCGATTCCTTGTCGGCAATGGCCCAGGCATGCACAGCGGTCGTCGACTCGTCTTTGCGCAGGCTCAAATACAGGTGCGCCTGGGCCGGGTCGGTCCAGGCAGGATGTGACCAGTATCGCGTTACCTCGGGGTCGCCATAGAGGGCAAACAGGGCCGTGGTATCCGAGTCCAGATAAGGCCGCAAGCGCAGTCGGGCGGCTTCGAGGGTTGGCAGTGGCGGGTGGGCTTGAGCATTCATGGGCTTATTTTCGCACGGGCCGCACTTAATTTGATGGATATTGGCGCACAGGCGAAAATAGCGCATCGGTATTTTGGAGAGATGGCATGACGGTTTTGCGAATGGCGGATCTGGATTTGGCGGGCAAGCGCGTATTGATTCGGGAAGATTTGAATGTGCCGGTAAAAGAAGGTCGTATCACTTCCGATCAACGCATCACGGCGGCTTTGCCGACCATAAAATTGGCGCTGGAAAAAGGCGCGGCCGTGATGCTGATGTCGCATCTGGGGCGTCCGAAAGAAGGCGTCTGGACCGAGGAAGATTCGCTGGCACCGGTTGCCAAGCATCTGGGCGAACTGCTGGGTTTCGAGGTGCCGCTAGTAAAGAACTGGCTCGAGGGTGTGCAGGTGGAAGCCGGCCAGGTGGTCTTGCTGGAAAACTGCCGCATGAATATCGGTGAAGCGAAAGACGATGAAGCATTATCGAAAAAATATGCGGCGCTCTGCGATGTATTCGTGATGGATGCCTTCGGCACCGCGCATCGCGCACAGGCCTCTACCCATGGCGTGATTGCGCAGGCAAAAATTGCCTGCGGCGGTCCTTTGCTGATGGCCGAACTGGATGCGTTGGCGAAAGCTCTGAAAAATCCTGCGCGTCCGCTGATCGCGATCGTCGCGGGTTCGAAGGTATCGACAAAACTAGAATTGCTTTCGAGCCTGGTGGATAAAGTCGACCAGTTGATTGTCGGTGGTGGTATCGCCAATACCTTCATCGCCGCGATGGGGCATCCGGTTGGAAAATCCCTGTGCGAAAACGATCTGCTCGATACCGCCAGAAAAATCATGAGTGATGCGAAGGCGCGCGGTGCCGATATCCCGTTGCCCAGCGATGTGGTGGTGGCACCGGCATTTGCTGCCGATGCACCGGCGACCATCAAGCAGATCAGTGATGTCGGCAGCGACGACATGATTTTGGATATCGGCCCCGATACCGCCGCGCGCTATGCGGAGATGATAAAAAATGCCGGCAGCGTGATCTGGAATGGTCCGGTCGGAGTGTTCGAGTTCGATGCTTTCGGCAATGGCACGAAAGTGCTGGCGAAAGCGATTGCCGACTCCAATGCCTTCTCGATCGCCGGCGGTGGCGACACGCTGGCCGCCGTCGACAAGTATGGTGTCGAAGCAGGTATCAGTTACATATCCACCGGTGGCGGTGCTTTTCTCGAATTTTGCGAAGGCAAGGAATTGCCAGCCGTTACTGCGCTGATGAAACGCGCGCACTAGTTTTTTCCGGAGTATTGAATGTTACGAGCGTTATCGTTTTTCGTATTGTTGTTCGTCTGCGGCACTTCCCTTGCAGAAGAGAAAATCATCCAGCGCGGCGAATATCGTTTTTCGATAGCGCCGACGCCCGCCTTTGTGGAGATTCAGCCGCTGGCCGAACAATGGCCGGCCGGTGCTCCGGGTGCCAAGGATTCACGCTGGCGCAATTGGTTGTTCGATTCGCAATCGGATTACCGCAAAGGCGATGCGCTGTCGTTTCTGGACCAGGCTTATGAAGCGCTGTCGCCGGAATTGGTGGCGAATGCGGCGAAACAGCAGATCTATTTCAATCCCGAATACCAGACGCTGTCGATACACAAGGTGGAACTGCGTCGGAACGGTGTGTGGAGCAACCGGCTGAATCCCGAAAAAATAACGCTGGCCCGGCGCGAATCGGAATTTGAATCCGACATGTCGGACGGCATGGTGTCGGCACTGATCGTGCTCGAGGATGTGCGGGTCGGCGATGTAGTCCGCCTGTCTTACACCATCAAGGGAATCAATCCCGTTTTGAAAGGCATGGATCACGATGATGTGTATTTTTCATGGGTGGATCCAATTCTGCATCGGCATGTAAGTGCGCTGTACGACCCCGGCACCGTGATCATGCATCGCAGCTTCAATGGCGCGCCGGATATCACCATAAAAAAGCAAAACGACACGGTGATGGTCTTCGCCGAGGCAAAACAGATTCCGGCACTGCGCGAGGAAGGTGATTACCCGCGTTGGTATCGGCCATTTCCGAGCGTGATGTTCGCTCCGCAACGAAGCTGGGCCGATGTGGTGCGTTGGGCCAGACCCTTGTATCCGGATCCCGGCGCATTGCCGAAAGAGCTGGAAGCGAAAATGCAGGAATGGAAAGCGATTGCGAATCCGGAACAGCGACTGATGGCTGTCTTGCAAACCATGCAGGAAGAGATTCGCTATTTTGGCATCGAAATGGGCGAGAGTTCGCATCGTCCGGCGCCGCCTGCCGAAACATGGACGCGTCGATTCGGTGATTGCAAGGACAAGGCTTATCTGATGTCGGTCGTTTTGTCCCGTCTTGGCATACCTGCCGTGCCTGCTCTGGCAACGACGCGATATGGCAAGGGCGTCCGTGATTTTGTTCCGGCGGCCACCGCATTCAACCATGTGATCGTGCAGGCCCAGCTTGGCAAGCAGACGCTGTGGCTGGATCCGACACTCACCCAGCAGCGCGGTACCGCCGCTGCCATCGACATCATGGATTACGGCTATGTATTGCCGATTGCGGACGGCATTGTCGATTTGCGCGAGGTCATGCGTACGCCGGCTTCCCGCAAGCAGGTTAATGTGATGGAAAAATACCGCCCGAGTGATGATGGCAAGACGATTGATCTGCTGATTGTGTCCGAGTATCTGGGTGGCTCGGCCGACAATATGCGCCGCGATATCGCCGCTCGCGGTCGCGAGGAAATGGGCAAAAGCTATGCCGAATATTATCGCAAGCGTTTTGGCGAGCTCGATGTCCTCAGCCCTTTCGCGACCAATGATGACCAAGTGCAGAACAAGCTGACGATTACCGAAAGCTATCGATTGAAACAGGCATGGGATGAAAAGACCGGCAGCACGAAAAGCCTGACGGTCTATGCCGATTCGATGGATCAGGACACCAAATTACCGGACACGATCGATCGCAAGGCGCCGCTTTCGCTGAATTATCCGATGCAATATCGCCACGAACAAATTCTTGAATTGCCGAAAGGCTGGACATGGCTCGGAACGGCGGAAAACGAGAGCATCAAATCGAGCGCGTTCGACTACGAGCGCAGCATGGTGCAGGCCGAGCAGGCGGTATCGATCCGGCAAAGCGTCAGGTTCAACGAAGACTCGGTACCGGTAAAGAACCTGCCGGATTTCCTTTCCAAAATGCGCGATGTCCGTGATGGCATGAACCGGCGTTTTGTTCTGTCGACCCCGGCTGCCATGCGTGACCAGGAACGCGATAGCCGCCTGAAAAACATCCTGCGCGATGCCATGGATTCCAAATGAGAAAGCCCGTTTTATGTAGCCACGTGATTTTTTTCGGCCTGTTTGCGATATCGGCGCTGGCCCAGGATTCGTTGAAGTCCACGGCGGATATCGACAAGGCCTGGAACAGGATTTATCGCGAAGTCAATTACGACAGCTTGATGGAAAGCTACGATCCGGTTTTCGAGGTCGAAACGTTCGGCGAAGATGTCGACAAGGCCAAGTGCGAAAAAAACTTTGGCGCATTGCAGGCGGGGGCGAAAAAAATCCCGGTCAGTATTTCGCTCAACTACTGGACCTATCGCTGTGCCAGCGCCCTCGAGCGAAAACAGGAAGAAGAACAATACCTGCAGAATTTTTCGTTGCTCGCCAGGAATGCCTTCGACCAGGCATCGGATTTCCGTCTGGCAAAACCCATCCGGGTGCTGCATAGCTCCGATATTTTTTCCCTGGTAGATGCCAGCGGCAATGTCTTGCTGGATCAATATATCGATCTCGAACAATTTGGCCGCCACCTGCCATGGGTCGTGGTGCTTCTGGACAAGGAAACAAAACGCCAGCGCACGTATACGTTTGATTTTCTGGACCTGATATCACGAACATCGGAACCCAAAACCGGCGAGTATCGTGCGTACCGGGTTTCGCTTGCACGTGAACTGATCAAGAACTACAAAAAACAGGATTGGCAGGTAGGTGTCGATGCGCAGGCGGTGCTGGATGCCGTGTCGTTGAACGACAAGGCCGCGCAGCTGGAATTGCTGAAGCCGTTGGCATTGAAAGGCTACAAGAACGCTTCCGATTTGATGCTCGCGATCTGCATACGTGAAAAGGACAATGCCTGCGGACAGTTCATGGTGGACGCGATGCTCGACAGTCTCGAGCAGAAAGATACCGAAGCCATGATCCGGATGGCCGCGCTGTATTCATCCGGTGTTGGCATAAAACAGGATGCGGATGCCGCACTCGCCCTGATGAAGTCTGCTGAACAATTGTCCGGTGACAATGGATACGCCCTTCGTCACTTCGTGGTGTTGCATGACAGCAAGCAAAGCGTGCTGAACTTGCCGCCCAAGGTACAACAGTTCCTGGAAACGGAAGCGTTCAAGCAGAACAAGCCGATACTGCTTGCCTCCTATATCTACATGCAGGCAAAAGCATCCGACATCACCAAAGTGCTGACGCAATATGGTGATCGCCTCGGCATCGCGGCGAAGGCCGGAAACATCGATATCTACAATCTTTATTCCGCCAGTTTCATCGTCAAGGGCAACAAGGTCGAACAGGCGAAATGGCTTGAAACGGCAGCAAAAAACGGCAGTGCCCGTGCGCAAATGAACTGGGCCAAATACCTGCTCGAAAAAGATCCGGCTGCACAGGAAAAAGCGGCCGAATGGATGCTGGAGTCCGCGAAAAACGGCGAATTGGAAGCCATGCAGTGGCTGGTTACCTATTACTACGAAAAAGAGCAATGGATCGATGCCGCAGGCTGGGCCGAGAGTGGGCTGAATTTTTCCGATTTGCGTTCCGGTTTGCAGCTTGCCTATCTCTATGCACTTGAACCGAAAGGAAGTGGTTTCACCGAAGCAAACGCGATCGAGGTACTCGAAGCGCTATCCGCGGAACATGACTCCGCCAAGGCAAGGACATTGTGGGCCGGCTTGCTGATGCACGGGAATAGCGTCAAGCACGATACGGCAAAAGCGAAGCAGCTTTTGTTACAGGATGCATTGAAAGACGATGTCGAATCGATGTACCTGCTCGGCATCAGTTTGATGAACGGCGATATCGAACCGAAAGACGTTAAAGCCGGTGTATCCTGGCTGGAAAAGGCGGCAAACCTTGGCAGCAAGAATGCCAAGCGCAGTTTGGCCGAATATCTGTATTCCCGTGATGCGACTGCCGAAGAAATGGCGCGCGCGAAGAAGTACTGGTCCGAGCTGGCGGTAAAAAGTTCGCCGGCGAACATAAACACCTATGCCTGGACGCTTTGTACCAGCACCTATCCCGGTTATGCGGATGCAAAGGCCGGTTTGAGCCTGATGCAATTGCTGGAGGAAAAGGATTTGTCGGCCAACCGCCGCGACACCTACGCGGCCTGCCTCGCCGCGAACAATGACTTCAAGCAGGCCGTCGTGCAGGAGCAGCGCGTGATCGACGAGCTTGGCAAAAGCCCGGACAGCGACAAGAAAATATTGCTTGCGATGAAACAGCGGCTCGCTCTTTATCAGAAATCACAGGTTTATACCGAAGCGCCGGACCCAAGATGAAAACAAAAGTTCTTTTTTTTGATCTGGATGGAACACTGATTGATTCCGCGATCGGGATTACACGTTGCGTTGCCTATGCACTCGAAAAATCCGGCGAGCCGGTACCACCCGAACACGAATTGCGGCGCTGGATCGGCCCGCCATTGCGCGACAGTTTCGGACCCTTGCTTAATGATGCGGAAAAAACGGAGGCGGCAGTGGTCTTCTATCGTGAACGTTTTGAAACCGACGGTTGGGCCGAACACGATGTCTATGACGGCATTCAGACGGCAATAGAAACCCTGGCGCAACGCGGTCACCGTCTTGCCGTCGTGACCGCAAAAAATGACGGCCATGCCCGCAAGATTGTCGAGCATCTTCCGTTCGGTCACCATTTTGAAATGATTTCCGGCGCGAGCCTGGATGGCCGCATCAGCTATAAATCGCAACTCATCCAAATCGCGATGGATAGCATGAAGGTGGCTGCGGAAGATTGCGTCATGATCGGTGATCGTCATATGGATATCGACGGTGCCCGCCATCACCGAATGACAAACGTCGGCGTACTGTGGGGTTTCGGCGGTCATGAAGAATTGTCCCGAGCCAATGCGGACTTCATCATCGAAAGGCCGGAGCAATTGCTCACATTATTCCAATAATGCAAATTTCTGCATTAAGATGAACGCCTGAATAAAAAACGAAAAAGCGGGAATCAGGAATGCAGGCTCCATTACGACGCACCAAAATACTGGCCACACTTGGCCCGGCGACCGACGCCCCCGGCGTGCTGGATGAATTGATTCGCGCCGGCGTGAACGTGGTACGAATGAATTTTTCCCACGGCACGCCTGAGCAGCATGGCGCACGCGTGCATGCCGTGCGTGCGGCAGCCGCGAAGCAGGGGCGCGAGGTCGGCATACTGGCCGACCTGCAAGGTCCGAAAATCCGTATCGAAAAATTCGCCAACGACAAAGTGCATTTGAAAGTCGGCGATAAATTCAGCCTGATCTGTCGTGCGAATGCGCCGCTCGGCGACAATACGCAAGTGGCCTGCAGTTATCTCGGCCTGGTCAATGATGTCAATGCAGGCGATACGCTTCTGCTCGATGATGGCTTGATGGCATTGACGGTATTGTCGGTGCAGGGCGACAGCATTCACACCGAAGTATTGACCGATGGCTATCTGTCCAATCGCAAGGGTCTCAATCGTCTAGGCGGCGGATTGTCACTAGGCGCCCTGACCGAACAGGACAAGGAACACATCATCGTTGCGGCAAAACTCGAGGTCGATTTTATCGCCGTATCGTTTTGCCGTTCGGCCGAAGACATGCACGAGGCGAGAAGGCTTGCGAAAGAAGCGGGCAGCTTCGCCAACATGGTGGCGAAAATCGAGCGTGCCGAGGCGATTACCAATCTCGACGAGATCACCATTGCCTCCGATGTCGTGATGGTGGCGCGCGGCGATCTCGGCGTGGAAATCGGCGATGCCGAACTGCCCGGTCTGCAGAAAAAAATCATTCGCACCGCGCTCGAACATAATCGTGTGGTAATCACCGCGACGCAAATGCTGCAATCGATGGTGGACAATCCTATCCCGACCCGAGCCGAAGTGCTCGATGTCGCGAACTCCGTCATCGATGGTACCGATGCCGTGATGTTGTCGGCCGAAACCGCTTCCGGAAATTATCCGGTCAAGGCGGTGGAGGCGATGGTGCGCATTTGTCTTGGCGCCGAACGCCAGTTTCATCACGATACCGATTTCGAAGCGGCACCACGCAACCTGCAGCGTGCCGACCAGGCGATCGCGATGGCGACCATGTTCCTGGCCGAACACATCCAGGTGCGCGCGATTATCGCGTTGACCGAATCCGGCGGCACCGCGCGTTACCTGTCGCGCTTTCGTTCGACAGCTCCGATTTTCGGATTGTCCAAACACGATTCGGCCCGCCACAAGATGACCATGGTGCGCGATGTTTTCCCTATCAATTTCGATTCCACCGGATTGCCAACCCGTGAAGCCGCCCGCAGTGCCGTCAAGAAATTGTTCGACATGGGCTTGCTGGCCGTCGATGACCGCGTCGTTCTGACCTCCGGCGACAGCATGGAGCAGCGCGGCGCCACCAATACGCTTCGATTGTTGGTTGTTGGTGCGGAAGGCAGGGCGGAAGGGCTGGGAGATTTGTGAGTCAATTGAAGAACGGTAGCCCGGGTCATGGCTTTATCTGACCCGGGGCTTCCTCCGAAAACATTAAAGTCCAAATTTCCCCTGACTGTCGATGATCAATGAAGGCATGCATTAGTTAGAGATTGCGGAGTTCCCGGGTCAGATAAAGCCATGACCCGGGCTACGGGCTGGGCTATAATTACGCCCCTCAATCCCAACATCGGTAAGCCCCATGAGCATTGACCAACTCGCTGAAACCGCCCTGGCCATGGTGGCCCCCGGTAAAGGCATTATTGCCATTGATGAATCCAACGCGACCTGCGCCAAGCGCTTTGAAAGCGTCGGCATTCCCAATACCGAAGAAAACCGTCGCGCTTATCGCGAAATGCTGCTGACCACCCCTAATCTGAGCCAATACATTTCCGGCGCGATTCTGTTCGACGAAACCCTTCGCCAAAAGACCAAGGACGGCGTGCCGTTTGCGGAAGTGATGCGCAAGAACGGCATTATTCCGGGCATCAAGGTAGACAAGGGCCCACAGCCTTTGGCCGGTTTTCCAGGCGAAGTCTGCACGGAAGGCTTGGATGGTTTGCGTGAACGTCTGAAGGAATACGCCAGCCTCGGCGCACGCTTCGCCAAATGGCGTGCGGTGATCACGATCGGCGAAGACAGCCCGTCGGGGACCTGCATCGAAGCCAATAGCCATGCGCTTGCCCGTTATGCGGCGCTTTGCCAGGAAGCCGGCATCGTGCCGATGGTCGAGCCGGAAATCATCATGGATGGCGACCACGACATCGATACCTGCATGGAAGTAACCGAAGTCGTACTGCGTTCCCTGTTCGGAGCTTTGTACGACCAAAACGTGATGCTGGAAGGCACCATCCTGAAAGCCAGCATGGTGATCTCGGGCAAAAGCTGCCCTGAACAAGCCAGTGTCGAAGAAGTTGCCGAAATGACGGTGCGTTGCCTGAAGTCTGCCGTGCCGGCCATCCTGCCTGGCATCGTGTTCCTGTCCGGCGGCCAAAGTGATGAAGATGCCACCGCACACCTGAATGCCATGAACCAGATGGGCCCGCATCCATGGCCGCTGTCGTTTAGCTATGGCCGCGCAATGCAGGCGGCAGCCCTCAAAATCTGGTCGAAAGACCTGGTCGGAAATGTGGCGGCGGCACAGCAAACCGTTTTCGCCCGTGCCAAGGACAATGGACTTGCTGCGCAAGGTAAATGGAAAAAGTAATTCCATCTGTTGTTTGATGTTCGAAAACACCGGCCATGTGCCGGTGTTTTTATCTGCAGGTTTTCAGGTTGCCCTCATTCGCATTTTCACCTGGCGACGACATGCCTATACGAACAAAGCATATTGAAACTGTGATCTAACTCATGAAAAAGCACCTAAATGCGCATGTTTTTGTCAAAAGGTGTTACGTCACGAAAACCCGCTAAAAAAAGGAGTATCAAGAGATCATGCCCATGAATTTAATGGGTGGAAGCGAGGCTCCCATGATGGCTAAAAAAGAGGAATTGCCAAAAGTACTTATCGTTGATGATGACGCCGAGATGGTGTATCTCGCCCAGTACCTGCTTGAGCAGTCCGGTTATCAGTCCGATACGGCGATGGATCTGAAAGGGTTCCACAAAGCCTATGCCGAATTGCCGGCGGTAGTGATGCTCGATCTGACAATGCCCGACAACATCAGCGAGGATATTTGCAAGGTCATGGTTGAACACCATGCAAAACACCCGATTATTTTTGTTACCGGCATGCCGCCGGAAGAAATCGAGCGTCGCCGCAAACAGGCAGAAGCCCAGGGTTTGAAAATTGCCGCGATATTGCACAAGCCATTCTGGATCGAAGATATCGCCAGTGCGATGTCGATAGCCATGACTTTAGTCATGGCCGAAAGCTGATTGCAACGATGCGTTGCATAACATTCTCTATACACGATCAGGCGGCAAGATAGCCTAGAATAGTGGCCTTCAAGAGAGAAGGCCTGCATGAGCGAGAGCATCGAACCCGTCATCAATCCGATCGTCTTTGATGTGGAAAAAGGCAGGGATTATTTCTGGTGTGCCTGCGGTCTGAGCAAGACGCAACCGTTTTGCGATGGTTCGCACAAAGGCAGTGAATTTTCTCCGAAAAAATATACCGCTGCACGCAACGAGCGGGTCTGGTTTTGCCTGTGCAAGAAAACAAAACACGCGCCGCTTTGCGACGGCACCCATAACAAACTGGAAAAAAAAGCATGAAGCATTTTTCTATTGCAGTGATTGCAATATCCACCGCACTTCTTGTCAGCGCTTGCGGCAAGGACGATGCACAAGCCGGGCCGGGCGCAGGCAGTGGACGTGGCGGACAGGGCGGACAAGCTGCCGTTGTCATCAGTACGATTGTTACGGAAAAAAGCTGGGGCGAACGCGTACAGGCCGTTGGCACGGCGAGAGCAAGGGAATCGGTGGAAATTGCATCTCGCGTTAGCGACAAGATAGCGCGCGTACATTTTGAAAGCGGCGACAGCGCACGCGCAGGTCAGGTTCTGGTGACTTTGCAAACCGGTAGCGATACAGCAAATCTTGCCGTTGCTGCAGCACAGGTGAAAGATGCCGACCGCCAGTTCATTCGCGGCGAACAATTGGCGAAAGAAAAACTGGTCTCACCCAGCCAGCTCGATACCTTGCGCAGCAATCGCGATGCAGCACGCGCACGCGCACAGGCTGCACAGGCAACACTGGCTGATCGCGTCATCGTGGCCCCGTTTTCCGGTGTGCTGGGTTTGCGACAGGTGAGTCCGGGGCAATTGATCAGTGCCGGCACCGTGATCACGACACTGGATGATGTCTCAAAAATCAAGGTGGATTTTTCATTGCCGGAAGTGCAAATGGCGGCATTGAAAACCAATCTTGCGATTGAAGCCCGCAGCGATGCCTATCCCGGCAAGGTATTTACCGGTCGTGTGATCAGCGTGGATAGTCGCGTCGATGTCGCCAGCCGCTCGATTGCGGCGCAGGCCGAAATCTACAATCCGGACAGCACATTGCGTCCCGGCATGCTGCTCGAAATCAACGTACTTCAAACGCAACACACGGCACTGGTAATTCCGGAGTTGGCCCTGCAACAAATTGCCGGCGAAAGTTTCGTCTATCGGGTAACGCTCGATGGCACGGCAGAAAAAGTGGTAGTGAAACCCGGTACCCGCAGTTTCGGTTTTGTCGAAATCGCCCAGGGCCTCAAGGCCGGCGATCGCATCGTGGTCGAAGGTACTTCGAAACTCCGTCCCGGCCAGGCCGTGAAGGAATTCGACAGCAAGCCGGCGGCAGATACCGAAGCAGGCAAGGGCAACGATAAAAAAGCGCGGGCGAACTGAGATGTCTTTATCGGATCTTTCCATCCGGCGCCCGGTCTTCGCGACGGTAATCAGCCTGATCCTGATGGTGCTCGGCATCATCGCGTTTACGCGTCTGCCTCTGCGCGAGTTGCCGGATATTGATGCGCCGGTGGTGTCGATTGATACCGGCTACACCGGGGCATCTGCTGCCGTGGTGGAATCGCGCGTAACACAATTGCTGGAAGACGCCGTGTCGGGCATCGAAGGCGTTGACCTGCTGCAAAGCAATTCACGCAACGGTCGTTCGAGCATCACGATCGAGTTCAACCAATCGCGTGAAATCGAATCGGCCGCGAATGATGTGCGCGATGCGGTCAGTCGCGTGGTGGACCGTCTTCCGGAAGAAGCCGATGCACCGCAAGTGAGTAAGCAATCGGCCGATGCCGACGTAATCATGTGGCTGAATTTCACTTCCCCGAAACGCGGCACGCTGGAACTGACCGATTACGCCGAGCGCTATCTGGTCGATCGTTTTTCCAGTTTGCCCGGCGTGGCGCAAGTGCGTATTGCCGGTGGCCAACGTTATGCCTTGCGCATTACCGTCAATGCGAAGGCACTCGCGGCAAGAAACCTGACAGTCACCGATATCGAAAATGCATTGCGACGCGAAAACGTCGAACTGCCTGCTGGTCGTCTTGAATCGCAAACCCGCGATTTCATCCTGCGCGTCAGCCGCGCCTATGAAGGCCCGGCCGATTTTCAGGATCTTGTTCTGAGCAGCAAGGGCAATGAAAGAGTTTTGTTGCGTGATGTTGCAGTCGTTGCAAAAGAATCCAGCGAACGCCGCGCCTGGTTTCGCGGCAACGGACAGTTGCAGGTGGGGCTGGGCATCATCAAGACATCCACATCGAATGCACTCGATGTTTCCAACGAAGTAAAAGCGCAAGTCGAGGAAATCAACAAGCGCCTGCCTGTCGATATGAAAATGGGCCTGACCTACGATTCCACCGTGTTTATCGACGATGCGGTGAAGCAGGTTTACAAGACGCTATTCGAAGCCATCGTGCTGGTGTTGCTGGTGATCTGGTTGTTCCTCGGTAGCGCACGTTCTGCGCTCGTGCCAGCGGTCACCGTGCCGGTCTGTTTGATTGCGGCTTTTATCGGCTTATGGATATTCGGTTATTCCATCAATCTGCTGACCTTGCTCGCGTTGATCCTGGCCATTGGTCTGGTTGTCGATGATGCGATCGTGGTGCTGGAAAACTGCCAGCGTCGTGTTGATCTTGGCGAACCGGCATTGCTGGCCGCGCAACGCGGTACCAAGCAGGTGGCATTCGCGGTGATTGCGACCACCGCCGTGCTGGTCGCCGTATTCGTGCCGGTCGCATTTATTGACGGTGCGAATGGTCGCCTTTTCCGCGAACTCGCCGTGGCTTTGGCGGGCGCCATCGTGTTGTCGGCGTTCGTGGCTTTGTCGCTGACGCCGATGATGTGTTCGATCATTCTGAAACCGCACGACAAGGAAAACACACGCGGTTTTGCCGCCTGGATTGATCGCAAGCTAAACAATGTTTCGCAGGGCTATGGCAAAACGCTCGCTCGCATCGTCGAACATCCCTGGTTGATCGTGATCGCGATGCTGACCACCATTGTCATCGCATTCGGCCTTTCGAATTTTGTCCAGCGCGAATTGTCGCCGACCGAAGATCGCGGTGCATTCTTTATCTCGGTGACTGGTCCGGAAGGCGCGGGTTTCGATTACACCGTTACCCAGTTGCAACAGATCGAGAAAAAAATTCTCGCCGTCAGCGGCGACAAGGGACCGGTGATGCGAATCAATGCGCGCGTGCCGGGCGGTTTCGGTGCCAGCGAAGAAATGCATACCGGCCAGGCCATCGTGATTTTGAAGCCCTGGAAAGAACGCGATGTCGATACGCAAACCGTGGTCGAACAAATGCGTAAATCGATGAACGACATTCCGGGCGTTGTCGCCAGACCTCAGGTGCGTTCCGGTCTGACGCGCGGTGGCGGTGGCGGTTTGCAAATCGTGCTCGGTGGCCCGGATTACGATGAAATCGTGCAGTGGCGTGATCTGTTGCTGAAGAAAATGGAAGAGAATCCTAAATTGCTCGGCGCCGATTCCGACTACAAGGAAACGCGTCCGCAATTGCGCCTTGATATCAATCGCCAACGCGCCGCCGATTTGGGTGTGTCGGTGCAAAGTATCGGCAGCACGCTTGAGAGCATGATGGGTTCGCGCAAAGTCACAACCTTCGTAGAAAAAGGCGAAGAGTACGATGTGATCGTGCAGGCACAAGCTTCCGATCGTGCAACGCCGGACGATTTGAAAAACCTGACCGTGCGTTCGAGCAACGGCACGCTGGTGCCGATGACTTCGCTGGTGACCGTGCATGAATTGGCCGAACCCGGCAGTTACGGCCGTTTCAATCGCCTGCGTGCGATTACCGTGTCGGCCAATCTGGCACCTGGTTACACCATGGGCGAAGCCATCACCTGGATGGATGCCGCAGTGAAGCAAACATTGCCCGATACCGCGCAAATCGACTTCAAGGGCGAGGCGCGTGAATACCTGCAGTCGGGCAGCGCGCTGTTCTTCACTTTCATGATGGCGCTGCTGATCGTGTATCTGGTGCTGGCCGCGCAATTCGAAAGTTTCCTGCATCCGCTGGTCATCATGTTGACGGTACCATTGGCGGTGTTCGGCGCGGTGCTGGGTTTGTGGCTGACCGGAAAAACCTTCAACCTGTTCAGTACTATCGGTATCGTGATGCTGGTCGGCCTTGCGGCCAAGAACGGTATCCTGATCGTCGAGTTCGCCAATCAGCGTCGCGATGCCGGGTTGGCGATTCGTGATGCGATTCTGGAAGCCAGTGCCACGCGTCTTCGACCGATCCTGATGACATCGATTGCCACTGTGGTCGGTGCCTTGCCACTGGTGTTCGATGGCGGCCCGGGCTCCGGCAGCCGCAGTTCCATTGGCGTGGTCGTGGTCTTCGGCGTGGCGATTTCGACCTTCTTTACGCTGTTCGTGATTCCGACCATTTATCGCTGGTCCGCCCGTTTCACGACGCCGCCGGATCAACGCGGTGAGGAATTGGATGCATTAGGCGCTAAAATGCGGGATATCGAAGCGAAGCATTAATGCTATTTTGAAATCAATACCGTGATATCTCGTCACCCCGTTGAAAAACGGGGTCCAGAAGCACAGTTCAAGGCAGGATTTTGATGCTGCCTTGCATTGGGTTCTGGGTCCCGGCGTACGCCGGGAAGACGAAGGTTTTTGTAACGATATAAATTTGGTATCAGAATAAGAAATCCGGAGAACTGCTAATGAGTGACGAAGAAAAACCATCGGGCAGTTCCCTGTATCGCGGGCCATCGGGCGACAAGCGCGACAAACGCGAACGCACGCGTGACCGGGAACAAGGCCGAGTTCCCGAAGCACACGGGCGGGGCTATCAAAGCGAACGTCCTGCTGCGCGACCACGCGATGAATACTCGCCGCCACGCAGCGACCGCGCGCCACGCGATGAACGCAGCGCACCGCGTCGCGAATATGCTTCGCATGCGCCATCGTCGAACTACGATTCGCATGAACACGAGTCTGCCGCACCGCGCGCCGCACGCGAACAACGCCTGTACGGCGTCAATGCCTGCCTGGCGAGTTTTGCCAAACGCCCCGAGGCACTGCGAAAAGTCTATTTGCTCGAAGCCCGCATTCCGCATTTCAAGGCCGTGCTAGCGCATTGCGTGAAAAACAAACTGGGTTATCGCGTCGTCGAAGAGCAGGACTTGGCGAAACTTACCGGCAGCGTGCATCACGAAGGCGTCTGCTTCGATGTGTTGCCTGCAGTCGAAGAAAATCTTTCGCACTGGCTACAACATCTGCCAGCGGGACCTTGCGTCGCGATCTGGTTGGACGGCGTCGGCAATCCGCATAATCTCGGTGCCATTCTCCGCAGTGCCGCACATTTCGGTGTCGCTGCGGTATTGCTGCCGAAGGACGATGGCCTGGGTCTCTCGGGCGCCGCCGCACGCGTTGCCGAAGGTGGCGCGGAACAGGTCGCGATTGTGAGATTGGGTCGCAGCGATAATTCCGTGGCGCAATTGAAATCGGCGGGTTTCCAGCTTGCCGCGACCCTGGTGCGTGGCGGCCAGTCTTTATACAAAACAAAACTGCCTTCGCGCCTGGTGTTGGTGATGGGTGCCGAACAAATCGGCGTCGACAAGGAATTGAGTGCAATCACGAATCTGCAAATCGGCATCCCTGGTACCGGCCATGTCGAAAGCCTGAATGTCTCTGCGGCGACGGCGGTGCTTTTAAGCGAGTGGCGACGGCAGCAATCGCAATAAAAAAAAGGCCGGAGATTCCGGCCTTTTTTATGCGTGATGAAGCCAATATCAATTGGGTTTGGCGGCATCGGTTTTTGCGGCTTCGCATTTGCCTTTGACCAAGGTTTCACCGGCTTTGCATTTCACGGCGGCGTGGTGTTTCACAGTTGCAGGTTTGTTCGTCGCGGCAGGCGTTGCTGCAGGGGTGGCAGCGAAAGCCATGGTGCTGGCCAGGCCAAGGGCGAGAACGGCGAGGGAAGAGCGAATGTTCATGAAAATCTCCTGTCAGTTAGGGGGAATACCCGGTGTCCCACCGGTGAGCCCAGATTGCCCGATTGCCCTTCACGCGAATCTTTCAGTTGGATGACATTTTGTCCATGTTGCCGGATACGTTGTCGTTCGCGAGCGGAAACCGCAGCACGACACGAAGCCCCGGGTTTGCGCTTTGCAGACTGATATTGGCGTGATGCTGGATTGCGATCGCACGCACCACGCTCAATCCCAAACCGCTTCCGGGCGTGCCGCGATGACTTTCCAGTCGCACGAAACGGTCGAACACGTGTTCG
The DNA here is from genome assembly GCA_029560515.1 of Pseudomonadota bacterium. Taxonomy (GTDB): domain Bacteria; phylum Pseudomonadota; class Gammaproteobacteria; order Xanthomonadales; family Xanthomonadaceae; genus Arenimonas. The sequence continues at coordinate 13,853 of JAKQKT010000370.1, read as the reverse complement.
TGTTCTCCTGCCGCGATGCCGGGACCGGAATCGCTGATGCTGAGAACAGCGGAGGTATCCTTAGCATTCAGTTGCACATGAATGCGACTTTGCATCGGAGCGTATTTGATCGCGTTGTCCAGCAGATTCGAAATCAACTGGAATAACAGATTTCGGTCGCCATCGATTCTCACGGAATCAACATCGGCATCAATGCCTTGACCTTTGGCTTCTGCAAGTAGTTGCCACATTTCCACTGCATCGTTGACTACCTCGTCGAGCGCAAGATTTTTATCCGGCAATTCATGCGATGCCTCGATGCGCGCCAATCGCAACAGGCTGTTGAACGTTGCGATCAATTGGTCGGCTTCGGCAATGGCGGCATCGATTTTCTGTACGCCGTTTTCATCCCTGCTTTCCAGCCGTGCCTGTTCGAGCCGCGTTTTCAATCGCATCAGCGGCGTACGCAAATCGTGCGCGATCGCATCCGTCGAGGATTGAATGCCGCCGACCAGCACATGTATACGATCAAGCATACGGTTGAGCGTATGTCCCAGGCGCGCAAAGCCGTCATTGCCGACACGCTCGGCGACCCTTTCATTCAACTGGCCGGCGGCGACGCGATCTACGGTATCCAGCGGTGCTTCCAGCGCACGATCAACGGCGCGTCTCAGCAGCCAGCTAAACAGTAAAGTGAGCATGCCGAGCATCACCAGAAACAGGAATCCCAGCCTTACAATCAATTCGCGCAAATGGCTTTGTGCACCGGAAGTGTGGCCCGTGATCAACAGGTCGCCGTTATCGAGTGGTTGCACATAGGCCAATACCTGATCCGAATCCGGCTCTGCACGCCAGGGAAAACGAACCCAGCCTTTATGGCGCGTCAGCGCTATCGGGATTTGATTGCGATGGCCGGCAAGTACCGCATCATTTTTATCCACCAACAAATAAAAGGCTTCGCGGTTGACCGGTTCGCGCACGCGTTCTGCGATGATTTTTTTTACCGCATCGCGGCCATCGTTGCGATACACCTCCATCAGGCTTTCGTGTTCGACCTGCACGGTTTGCCTGATATCGAGATCGAGCAGATGATCAAAACTCAGCAAGCCGATCGCACCGATCACGCCAAATACCAGGATCAAACCCAGGCCATAGGTCAACACCAGACGGTTAAGCGTCGATGCAGCGAAATTCCGCAGGTTGCCAATCAGGATCAAGCGCGCATGCCCAGCAAATAACCGGCACCACGAATGGTATGCAGCAAAGGCGGGCCGAGATCGCGATCTATTTTCTGCCGCAGCCGTGATACGTGTACGTCGATCACATTGGTCTGTGGATCAAAGTGGTAATCCCATACCGCTTCCAGCAGCATCGTGCGAGTCACGACTTGTTCGGCATGGCGCATCAGGAATTCGAGGAGGCGAAATTCCCTGGGCTGCAATTCGAGTGTTTGTCCGGCGCGCTTGACGCTTCGTTTCAGCAAATCCATTTCCAGGTCGGCGACTCGCAATCGCGTAGGCGTTTCCGGCCCCGTCGCCTGCCGGCGCAATAATCCTTCGAGCCTGGCCATCAATTCGGCGAAGGAAAACGGTTTTGCCAGATAATCATCGGCACCGGCGCGCAAACCCAGCACGCGCTGCTCGACATCGCCCAGCGAAGACAGGATCAATACCGGCGTCCGATGGCCGCTGGCACGCAGAATCCGTAACAGTTCCAGACCTTCCATGCCCGGCAGCATGCGGTCGAGAATCAAGGCGTCATAAGTCTCGTGCGTCGCCATATGCAGGCCATCGGTACCGCTGGCCGTGTGGTCAACATTGTGCCCGGCCTCGCGCAAGCCCTTGGCGATAAATTCCGAAATAAGGGGTTCGTCTTCGACCAATAGTACGCGCACGGATATCTCCTGATGACTGAAGTATCGTTTTCGACGCCTGTCCCGTGTTTATCCGGAACATGAAGAATCGGTAATGTTTGCTGGCAGATACGACCGGGGGTGGATGCGTTGGTTCAAAGCGACGCTTTGGTAGGAGCGCTTTCAGGCGCGATAGGCCTGCGACGCCACAAAGTTTGTTGTCATTCTCGCGCAGACGGGAACCCAGTGACCTTGCCTTGAAGCATAAAGTAGTTGGGTCCCCGACAAAAGCGTTCGCGATGACGGCGTTATTATTTCTTCTCTTCCACTTTCGGCGCAGTACCAAAATCCATTTTGCTTTCCGCTGCCAGATACGTGAACGCTGCATATGCGGCAACCTGCTGGTCGAGCGCTTTCGGGTCGACCTTGTCGAAGGTGTCGTTCGCGGTGTGGTGCAGATCGAAATAATCGGTGCCGTCTTGCTGCAGTTCCGCCCACGGCATGCCGAGTGCAGAGATCGGACCGACATCGGGTCCGGCGCTGCCTTTACCTTTTTCGGTCACGATGCCGAGCGGTGACAGCACGCTGCCGATTTGTTCGATCACCGGCCAGGCCTTATCGTCGACGCCTGCGCCGAATGAATAAATGCGTCCGGCACCGAAATCACTTTCGGCCCCGATTTGGTGATCGGCAACATTGTTTTTATGGGCTTCGGCATAAGCCTTGCCGCCGTACAAGCCTTGTTCTTCGTTCGCGAAGGCGACAACGCGAATGGTTCTGCGTGGCGCTTGTTTCATTTGTCCGATGACTGCACCTGCAGCCATCGTGATGCTGACGCCGGCGCCATCATCGACTGCGCCCGTTCCAAGATCCCAAGAATCGAGATGGCCACCGATCACGACCACTTCATCCGGTTTTTCGCGACCACGAATTTCGCCGATCACATTGTATGAGGTGTAGGTGCCGGTCAGGCCCGCTGCGATATCGAGGCGCAAAGTGACCGGCTTGCCGCGCTTCAACATATGTTCGAGCAGATCCGCATCGGGCACTGACAATGCGGCAGCCGGAATTTTTTTCACGGCGTCGTCGTAACGCATCATGCCGGTATGCGGCAAGCGATTGGAATCGGTACCGACCGAACGGATGATCACGGCGAGCGCGCCTTTTTTCGCGGCTTCCACGGCACCGGCGCCTCGGCCTGCAACGACAGGTCCATAACCGGAACCATCCTTGTGGCGTTCCATGCGTTTATTGATGAAGGCGATCTTGCCGTTCAAGCTGTTTTCCGGCGCTGCTTTCAATGCGTCCAGACTTGCGAATTCGACGATTTGGGCATCCAGTGTTTTGCCATCGGTTCCGACGCTGCCGCCGAGTGCGGTGATATGCAGTTTTTGCGGGAAGGGCGAAAGTATTTCGGCCTGCTCGTGTCCGCGTTGCCAGACCGGGTGGGTCACCGGTTGCAAATACACCTTGTCGTAGCCCAGGGCCTTGAATTTTTCCTGTGCCCAGGCAACCGCTTTTGCATTGGCCGGCGAGCCCGCCATGCGCGGACCGATTTCGGTCGTCAGGGATTCCAGCAAATTGGTGGCTTCGTTTTTTTGCAATGCGCTGTCACGCAATTCTGCCGCCTTGGCTAAACTTTTGGCATCGAGCAATTGATCGTCGGCAATCGCAAATTGGCTCAGTAAACACAGGCTTAGTGGCAGGACAAAACGTGACATGTGAATCTCCGGAAAGAACAACGCCGACGGTGGTCGGCGCTGTAGGGATGTGAAGCGGGATTTTTATTTTTTCAGCAGATCGCGAATTTCGGTCAACAACACTATATCGTCTGCCGGCGGTGTCGGGGCCGCTTCCTCTGCCTTTTTGAGACGATTCATGATCTTGATCACAATAAACAACACGAACGCGATAATCGCGAAATCGACGATGGTCTGGATGAAGGCGCCGTATGCGACCAACACTGCCGGCGTGGTTTCCTTGCCATCCGCGCCGATAACGGCGGGTGCCAGGGTGTAGGCCAGATCACCGAAATTCACGCCGCCCACGATGTTGCCGATGATCGGCATGATCACGCCGTTTACCAGTGACGAAACGATCTTGCCGAAAGCGGTGCCGATAATGACGCCGATGGCCAGATCGACCACATTGCCTTTCATTGCAAATTCCTTGAACTCGGAAAGCATTCCCATTGTTATCTCCTGATGTTTTGAAGCCTTAGACAGCGGCAATATTGCCATGAAAATCGATCAAGCCTTCCAGGCTTGCAGTGAAGTGGTCGCCGGGCAGCATGGCAGCAACCCCGCTGGGCGTACCCATGAAAATAAGGTCGCCAGCTTTCAAGGCATAAAGTTTTGAAAGCTCATGGATGATCTCGGCGACATTGAATACCATGTCGGAAAGCGGCGCGCGCTGGCGCATAACATCGTTGATCTGAAGTGACAGCACCAAACCCTCGAGATTTTCTATTTGCTGCTTCGGAATAATCGCACTGAGTGGGGCGGAAAAATCAAAGCCTTTCGAGGTATCCCAGGGCAGCCGTTTTTCCTTGGCGAGATTCTGCAAATCCCGACGGGTCAAATCGAGGCCGACACCGTAGCCGAATACGTAATCTAGTGCCGACGCGATATCGACGACACCCGCTGCATCGCGATAAATGGCGACGACCAGTTCGACCTCGTGATGCAAATCCTTGGTCATGCCGGGATAGGGAATATCGCCGCCCTTGGTCACCACCGCATCGGCGGGCTTCATGAAGAATACGGGTGTACCGCGGGCCGGGACTTCGGCGCCCATTTCTTTTGCATGTTCGGCGAAGTTTCTGCCGACGCAATAAATGCGGTGAACCGGAAACAGGGCGGTTTCGCCGTGTACGCGGACGCCGGCCTGAGGCGGCGCGGGGAACAAAAATTCGTTTGATGGCATCAGCGGCTCTCCATGAAGAACCCCGATTTTATAGCAAGCGGCTTATTGGGCGTTGATCGATGCTTGTTTCTTGTCGACGATATGGAATTCGGCATCGATAACGTCACCGGCCTGGGCCGATACGGCAGAAGGCTTGCGTGAAGCCAGCAGGCGGCGGGCTGCAGCGAACAACAGCATGCCGGTACCAATGAAGACGCCGAACACCAATAACATCAGCAGCAAGCAAAGACCAAGCAGGCCGAAAAGCAGGCGCATGAGCGGGCTGCGTGGCTTGCTGGGGCAGTAGCTAAATACACGATGGATAAAAATCGGCATGATGGGCGTGTCAAAATAGGCGGTACCGAAGTATGGCGAGCGATGAAATGAAAAGTGTAAGCAGAACGTTAATTTCACGCGAAGACTTGCCGAACAGGCAGATAATCGTCGTAAATGCCGACATTGACGGCGAAAATGAATCTATCCTGCTTTATCGTGATCAGGAAAATATTCAAGCCTGGCTCAATATCTGCCCCCATGCAGGCCGCCGACTGGATTATGCACCCGGCAAATTCCTGATGCAGGACGGTGATCTGGTCTGTGCGGCGCATGGAGCCAGCTTCCGGCTGGACAGCGGCGAATGCGTTGCCGGACCTTGTCGTGGAGCCAGTCTTAAAGCCGTGGCGGTGGAGTGGCAGGAAGATCAGCTCCATCTAAGTTCATCCGGTCTTGCACCGGAGTCGGATGGCTAGAAGACCAGGTTGACGGTTACCAGAGTAATGATCAAATACAGTAGGGTCAGTGGTGCCCCGGTACGCCAGAACTCCCGGGACTGGTAGCCGGCGGGGCCGGAAATCATGGCCAGTACCGGATTCGATTGGCTCATGAAATTATTGCTCGCCGAAAGCGCCACAAGCAGTGCAAATGAGGTCGGGTTGCCGCCCGCTGCGAGAGCAACATTGATGCCGATCGGCACCATGATGATGGTCGCGCCGACATTGCCGATGATCAATCCGAACAAGGTAGTCAGCAGACAGATCGCGATCTGGAAAACGAAGATCGGGGTCTGGTCGCCAAAAATATCCAGTGTGTGTTGCGCCAGCCAGTTCGCAGCTCCTGTGGTATTCATCGCCCAGCCCAAGGGGATCAGGCAGGCCATCAGGAAAACGGTTTTCCAGCTGATCGAAGCATAGGCTTCGTCCATATTCAGTACGCCGCTCAGCACCATCGCGGAAGCACCGGCCATCAAGGTGAGTGACAAGGGTGCCACCGCGGTCAAAGCCAGCAGCATGCAGACTGCAAAAATGCCGACAGCCCAATTGATCTTGTGCGGACGGTGCTCGTCTTTTGGATAATCGGTCACCACGACGAAATCGCGGGATTCGCTTGCTTGTGCCAGATCCTTCCAGATGCTGTGAAACACCAGCATGTCACCGGCACGGATCGGCAATTTGCGGATATCGTCGCGAAATACTTCCTTGCCGCGTTGAATCGCGAGAAGGCTGATACCGAAGCGTTTTCGCAGCCTGAGGTCAGCCTGCGTGCGGCCGATAAAATGCGACGTCGGCGGAATAACGGCTTCGGAAATACCGGCGTGCGAGGGATTGAATAAATCGCCAAGCACCCGCAGGCGTGCGGAAAATTTCAGCTGTTGCTGCTTTGCGTAATCCTGCACTTTTTCGCGTTCGCCCATCACGCCCAGTACCGTGCCGACCCAGAGGATGGTGTCGGCTGGCGGTGCCAGGCGCGAGTCGTTACCCGTTTGCAATGCCAGCAGCAGCGGTGCACCGGCAAGCGCTTCCGCTTCGCCGAGCGGCATGCCGACCAAGGGGCTTTCCGCAGTCACCGTCAGTTCGAATACATCGCCTTCAATACCGTAGGACTTTGCGAAATAACTTTCGGGCGTGCTCGGCATCACGCCCTTGTCTTCATCATCGCGCAGCCATTTTTTGCCGCGGGTATAGAAATAAATCAAACCGGCAGCCAATAACAGAATGCCGATCGGCAAGGGTTTGAACATCGGCAAGGGTTTCAGCACGGCCACGCCGGAAGGCAGGTTGCTATTGGCCGACTGCAATAAATCATTCAGCATGATCAGGGGCGAATTACCTATCATGGTGAGGCCGCCGCCCATGATGATCGCGGTCGCCATCGGAATCAGAAGCCGGGACAACACGATGCCGGTACGTGCCGACAGCCGCGACGCTACCGGCAGGAACAGGGCAGTGACGGCCGGATTCTGCATGAAGCCCGACATCACGCCGGCGATCGCGGAGTGAAACAGGATCAGGCGTTCTTCGATGCCGTCGGAACGTCGCAATAACCAGCCGGCAAGCCGGTTCAATGCACCGGTACGCTCGAGCCCCGAGCTTAGAATCATGGAAGCGATAATACTGATAACGGCGTTACTGGATAAACCCGAAAAAAGCGTATCGGCTTCCACCAGATTGCTGGCGCCAAGAATGACCAGCACGACAAGTGCGGTGACATCGCCGCGAATATGCTCGAACACAAACATCGTCATCACGAAGGCCGACAGACCCAGTACCAAAACCATATCGCCCGTCAGTGGTGTGATGCTGCTATTCATGCGTTTGAACGGATCTCCTAGCGTCTTGTGTAAAGCAAATCCCATACCCCGTGGCCGAGTTTCAGTCCGCGGGTTTCAAAATGCGTCTGGCGCCGCCATTCTGGGCGAGCGGCAAAACCACGCGCACCGTTTTGGTTTTCGAGCATGGGCTCGGCATCGCAAACATCCCACATGTGTTCGGCATAGTTTTCCCAATCCGTGGCCAGATGCAGCAAGCCGCCGGATTTGATTTTCCGGCACAGCAGTTGCACGAAATCGCCTTGGATCATGCGGCGTTTGTGGTGCCGCTTTTTATGCCAGGGGTCGGGAAAATAAATACGGACTTGCGACAATGAAGCATCGGGTATTTCGTTCTTCAATACTTCGACTGCATCGTGCTGATAAACACGCGCATTCTTCACATTGTCATCGGCCAATCCATTCAGCAGACGCCCCACGCCGGGGCCGTGTACTTCGACGCCGATAAAATCCCGTTCCGGCTCATGGCTGGCAGCGAATTGCATTTGTTCGCCATTGCCAAAACCTATCTCGAGAACGAGTTCGGCTGTCCTACCGAAAATGGTGTCGAAATTTTTTGTTTCGCCGGAATATTCGATGCCATAGCGTGGCCAGTGATCGGTGAATGCGCGCTTCTGTGCCTGTGTCACTCGGCCCTGACGCAGTACGTAGCTGCGGATACGACGTTTTTTCAAGTCTTCACAATGGGTGTCTGCAATGTCGGCGTTGTGATTCATGGTTCAGAAGAACAGGCCATCAATCGGCGACGAGGCATTGGCATTTCGTTTTTTCGGAATGCGCCCGGCCAGGAAGGCTTCGCGCCCCGCTTCAACGGCTTTCCGCATCGCGCTTGCCATAAGCACCGGATTTTTTGCCGAAGCAATCGCAGTATTCATCAATACGCCATCGCAACCGAGTTCCATCGCGATCGCGGCATCGGAAGCCGTGCCGACGCCGGCATCGACAATGATCGGTACTTTCGCGTTTTCGATGATTTCGATCAGATTCCATTTGTTCTGGATGCCGAGACCCGAACCGATCGGAGCGGCAAGTGGCATCACGGCAACGCAGCCGATCGCTTCGAGTTGTTTAGCGATGATGGGATCGTCCGAGGTATAGACCATCACGTCGAAACCATCGCGCACCAGGATTTCGGCGGCCTTTATGGTGTCGATCACATTCGGAAACAGGGTTTTCGGATCACCGAGCACTTCGAGTTTCACCAAGCGGTGGCCATCGAGCAGTTCACGCGCCAGCTGGCAGGTGCGAACCGCGTCTTCCACGTTGTAGCAGCCGGCGGTATTGGGCAGCAGCGTATATTTTTCCGGTGGCAACACGTCGAGCAGATTGGGTGCGGTGCTGTCCTGGCCCAGATTGGTTCGTCGAATGGCAACGGTAACGATCTCCGCACCGGCCGCTTCGGTCGCCAGACGGGTTTCTTCGAAATCCTTGAATTTGCCGGTGCCGGTGAGCAGGCGGGAGCTATAGCTTTTTCCGGCGATGATAAGTGCAGCAGATGAGTTGGACTGATTCATCCCCGCATTATGGCGCGAAAACCCCTTTCCGATAAGGGTAAATTGATGTCGATTCAGCCACCACCCAGGGCATGGACGATTTCGACTTTATCGCCTTCGCCGAGCATGTGTTCAAGATGCCTGCTTTTCGGCACGATGCTTCGGTTCACTTCGACAGCCACGCGGCGTTGTGCATAGCCGTGCTGTTCAAGGAGTTGTGCCAAGCTGATGGAGCCGGGCAGGTCGATTGTTTGGCCATTGAGTAATATTTGCATACGGGCATTATAATTCAGTCGTGCGGGTGTAGCTTAATGGTAGAGCTGTGACTTCCCAAGCCACTGACGTGGGTTCGATTCCCATCTCCCGCTCCAGTACCTAAATTTCCCTGGCCGCTGCATCAAAGGAATTCCCATGAAGCTGGCCATTTTGTCCCGCAACGCAAAACTCTATTCAACCCAGCGCATCGTGCAGGCAGCTCGTGAGCGTGGGCACACCGTGCGGGTTCTCGATCCCTTGCGTTGTTACATGAAAATCGCCCCCGGGCAATTTCAACTTAACTACAAAGGCAAATCCCTTGTCGGTTTCGACGCCGTTATTCCAAGGATCGGGGCCTCGATCACGCGTTATGGCACTGCGGTACTCAGACAATTTGAAATGATGGGGGCCTATACCCCGAATTCTTCCGATGCGATTTTGCGCGCGCGCGACAAATTGCGTTGCCATCAATTACTGGCCGCCGAAGGAATCGGATTGCCTGTCACCGTATTCGGCGACAATCCCGACGACACCCAGGATTTGCTTGATCTTATGGGTGAACCACCACACATCATCAAGCTTAATGAAGGTTCGCAAGGTGCCGGGGTAATTCTGGCCGAACAACTGAGTGCTTCCCGCAGCGTGATTGAAGCGCTGCGCGGCCTTTACGCGAATTTTCTTGTGCAGGAATTCATTCCGGAAGCCAAAGGGGCGGACATACGTTGTTTCGTCGTGGGTGATCGGGTCGTCGCTTCGATGAAGCGACAGGCGGCGGCGGGGGAATTTCGTTCCAATCTGCATCGTGGTGGTGCTGCGACGGTGGTGGAACTCAGTGTCGAAGAGCGCGATACGGCATTGAAATCGGCAAAGGCTCTGGGTCTGGCAGTTGCCGGTGTCGACTTGTTGCGTTCCCGTAATGGCCCCATGGTGCTGGAGGTCAATTCATCGCCGGGCCTGGAGGGGATAGAAAGCGTCACTGGAATCGATATTGCCGGCGCGATGATCGAGCTGTTGCAAACACGGACAAGGGTGGCAGCAGGGCGGACAAAGGCCAAAAGGCGAATCAAAACACTCGCTAAGTAGTTGTTTATCCTGATTGGCAGACAGGCTTACCCATGACTTTCGTCCTGTACCGGAACTTGTGATCTCTGGCACAATCTAATGCCCACTTGATCCGAGGTTTTGCAATGCGCTTTTCTTCCATTTTGTTTGCAACGGCACTCCTGTTGTCTCCGCTCGCCTTTGCAGACGATGCAATCCAGCTCGACCTGGCCGGCAAACCATTCGCCGCACAGAAGCTTGTGGTTCTGCATACCGTGAACAATGACGAAAAATATTCCGAAATCACCGTCGAAAAACGCAACGAAGTGACGAAAGCCCTCGAACGTATCAACGAAATTCTTGCTGACGACAAGCCGCTGTCATCGGTGGACGCCAATGCCCGCCAGCAGGCACTTGCCGATCAGCAGCTAATCAACAAGGCCCTCGAACAAGCCAAGCAGGATAGCCGCATGGTTTGCATGAAGGAGAATGTCATCGGTTCGAATCTGCCCAAACGTGTCTGCCGTACTGCAGCTGCCCAGAAAAGGCTGTATGCTGAAACTCAAGACGCACTGAAAGGCAAACAGAAATCCATGCAAATCAACGTGCAGAACAACTGATAATGCGAATCCTGGTCATCGAAGATAACCGCGATATCGCCGCCAACCTCGGCGATTTTCTTGAAGACCGTGGTCACACGGTCGACTATGCTGCCGACGGCGTCGCCGGGCTGCATCTGGCGGTGGTCAATGATTTCGATGCCATTATTCTGGACTTGAATCTTCCCGGCATGGATGGCCTGGAAGTCTGCAAACGTTTGCGAGCCGAAGGCCGCAAACAAACTCCGGTATTGATGCTGACAGCGCGTGATTCGCTAGACAGCAAGCTGGCCGGTTTCGAATCTGGCGCTGACGATTATCTGGTCAAGCCATTTGCATTGCAGGAAGTCGAAGCCCGCCTGTCGGTACTCGCTCGGCGCGGAAAAGCGGCACAACCGCGCGTTCTGCATGTCGCCGATCTTGAATACAATCTCGACACGCTTGAAGTCATGCGTGGCGGCAAAGCCATTCAGCTGAATCCGACCGCATTGAAAATCCTGCAATCACTCATGGAAGCTTCGCCTTCCGTCGTGACCCGGCTGGAACTCGAAAATCGTGTCTGGGGCGAAGAATTGCCCGATAGCGACTCCCTACGCGTCCATATCCATGGCTTGCGCGCTGCAATAGACAAACCATTCGACAAAGCTCTCATTCAAACCCGGCACGGGATCGGCTATCGAATCGCAGACACTGAGTCGGCCTAAAGGTCCGGCACGGCGTTAACCGATGCAGTACCGGCGCAGACTTCGCACCCGAATCATCCTTTCCTTTCTGGCACTCGGTTTTGGCCTGACCGCGCTGTTTGCCGCCTCGAGTTTGTATTTGCGTACCAAGCTGGAAGGCCAGCTGATTGACGATACGATGCAGAAGGAAGTCGACAGCCTGGTCGCACAGGCGCGCGAAAATCCCAATGCGCCGCCCTCGTTTTCGCTTTACACGGCTCGCACCTGGAGTGCGCGCGCGGCCTACAAGATGCCCCTGTATTTGCAGGGTCTGGATACCGGCGTACACAATATTTCCCAGCTGGATGAAGACGGAAAATTGCGCTTGTACAAATATGCAATCCGTCGCGACAAGGATCTTGTCAGCTATGTCCGCTACGACGTCACCGGCGCCTCGCTCGGTGAACAGCAAATGCTGGTTGCACTGGGGCTTGCCGTTATTGTTTTCTCCGCGCTCGCCTGGTTGATCGGTATCTGGTCTTCTTCGCGCGTTATCAGCCCGGTGACCGAACTCGCGCGCCGCGTTGCCGATCTTTCCGGAAGCGACAAGGCACAGGCATTGGCACCTTATTTCGCAAATGATGAAGTGGGTGAACTTGCCGCCACACTGGATGATTATTCCGGACGCATGACGCAGCTGGTCAAGCGCGATCGTGAATTCAATGCCGATGTCAGCCATGAGCTGCGCACGCCGCTTGCCGTTATCCGTGGCGCCACCGAACTATTGCTGGCAAATCCCGATTTGCCGGAAAAGACCAAGCTGCGTCTGCAGCGGATTGATCGTGCCGCCTTGCAGTGCACCGATTTGACGACGGCCTTGCTGATGCTGTCGCGTAACGAGCGCGGCGTCGGCAATACCGATATCCACAAGCTGGCGAATAATCTTGCCGAAGCAAATCGTGCCCAGATGACCAACAAGCCCGTCAAGGTCCTGGTGGATGGCTTGAATGATGTCTTCGTCAATGCACCCGAAGCCGTGCTTTCGGTTGCGCTCGGAAATTTGATTGGCAATGCCTGCAAATATACTCAGGAGGGCGAGGTCAGGATTATTGTCGAGACCGACCGCGTGATTATCCAGGACACCGGGCCCGGCCTGAGCGAAGAAGATGCCGCACGCCTGTTCGAACGCGGTTATCGCGGTTCCGGAATCGGCGTCACTACCGGCGGCGGAATCGGCTTGTCGATCGTGCGGCGCCTGTGTGATTTGTACGAATGGAAAGTCAGCATCAAGCCGCGCGAAGAAAGCGGTGCGGAAGCCTGCCTGGTTTTTGATGGTGTGAAATAATTGCCGGATGCGTTGTGGGAGCTGCTTTGGCAGCGATTAGAGCCAAACGCTTCGTATGATATTGCTGAAGGCTGTCTCATCAATCGCTGCTTAAGCAGCTCCCACAGAAGAAAAATCAAAAAAATTACAGCGGCGTTAACCAATTACGTTTGTCGGGCGTTTTTCCGTTAAACAATCCGAAGAACAGATCCTGGATTTTCAGGGTCAGCGGACCGGGTTTTCCGGTACCGACCTGGCGACCATCGACCGAGCGAATCGGCGTGATTTCCGCCGCGGTGCCGCACATGAAAAGCTCGTCGCAGAGATACAGGAATTCGCGCGGGATATCGCGTTCGATCACTTCGATGCCATTATCTTTCGCGAGCGTCATGATCGTGTTACGGGTGATGCCGTTCAGCAATGCGGCACTGATGGGTGTCGTATGCAACGCACCGTCGAATACCAGGAACAGGTTTTCGCCGGCGCCTTCCGACAGTAAACCGGTCGAAGCAAGTGCAATGCCTTCGCCGAAGCCGAGGCGTCTTGCTTCACGGGCAATCAACTGGCCGGATAGATAATTGCCGCCAGCTTTTGCACCGGTCGGAATCGTGTTCGGAGCCATGCGCTGCCAGCTGGACACGCAGGCATCGATACCCGCTTCAAGTACACCCGCACCAAGATAAGGCCCCATATTCCATGCCGCCACCGAAACACTGGTCGGGCAATCGGCCGACAAGCCGAAACCGCCGAGATCGCGGAATGCAATCGGACGCAGATAGGCTTTTCCGAGACCATTGGCCTTGATCACTTCATGGCAGGCGGCGTTGATTTGATCGAGCGTGTAGGGAATCGGCATCTCGTAGATTTTTGCCGAATCGAACAGACGCTTGTTGTGATCATTCAAGCGAAAAATGGCATGGCCATTCTGCGTTTCATAGCAGCGAATGCCTTCGAAAACTGAAGAGCCGTAATGCAAACCATGCGCCATGACATGCACGGTCGCCTCTTGCCAACGTTTGATTTCACCGTTGTGCCAAATGTAATCGGGATAGGTTTGTGTCATGACGGCAAGGCTCCTGGATGAAGCCGCCATTTTACCTGATTACGGGCCGCTCAGAAGCGCACCCAATAGCATTGCA